>JBJKSJ010000001.1:0-3618 GCA_046704085.1 Ktedonobacterales bacterium
ATCGCCGCGCGCACGGGGCTTCCGCTGCCGACGGTCTATCGACTGGCGCAGGCGCTCTGCGAGCATGGGCTGCTGATGCGCGAGGGGCAGCGTTTTCGCCTGGGCATGACCCTTGCGCGCCTGGGGATGTTAGCTATCGAAGGGATTGATGTGCGGCGGCAGGCGCTGCCGCATCTGAAGTGGCTGAACGCGCAGACGGGCGAAAATGCCGAACTGCACCTGCGCCATGCGGAGACCCGGATGGTGATCGAGGCGGTAAGCAGCCCGCACAACCTGCGCCCTTTTGCGGAGGTGGGCGCGCCGCTGCCGCTGCACCGGGGCGCGGCTGGCAAAGTGCTGCTCGCCTGGCTTCCTCCGCCAGAGCGTGACGCCCTGGCGGCGGCGAGCGCGGCGCGCTTTGGAGATGACCGGCCCTTTGATCTTCAGGGCTTCTCTGCGGAACTAGAGCAAGTGCGCGCCGCCGGATGGGCAGCGAGCGAGGGCGAGCGTATCCCTGGGGTTGCGGCGCTTGCCGCCCCGGTCTTTGCAGCAAATGGTCAGGTGGCTGGAGCAGTGACCCTGGTCGCGCCGTTCGCGCGCCTGGAAGAAGCGCAGCGCGCGCGCTACGCCCCATTGGTCTGCGAGGCGGCCAGGCGCGCCTCGCGTGATCTGGGCTATGCCGGGCAGGCGGCTGAAGGCTGAAGGCTGCGCCTGGCGCCGCCAGGCACGGCGGCGGTACAGCGAGCCGACGCCTGGCGATACACCCCACCTGCACGTCGGATGGGATATGACCACACCTGGAAGAGAGGGAAGAACGATGACTCAGGTTGAACAGCTTGCCGCGTTCGTGGCGCGGGCAAGCTATGCAGACCTATCGGCGGAGGCCAGCCAGCAACTCAAGATTCGCGTGCTGGACGCGCTGGGCTGCGCCATCGGTGCGCTGGATGGCCCGCCTGTGCAGCGGGTGCGCGCCCAGATCGATCTCTTTGGCGGCAATCCGCTTGCCACGTTGATCGGCGGAGGCAAGACTGCCCCGGACCGCGCCGCTTTCTACAATGCCGCCCTGGTGCGCTATCTCGACTACAATGACAGCTATCTTGCCAAAGGCGAAACCTGCCATCCCAGCGATAACCTGGGAGGCGTGCTGGCGGCCAGCGAGTATGCCGGAAACACGGGGAAGGAGTTCCTGACCGCCCTGGCGGTGGCGTATCAGGTGCAGTGTCGGCTCTCCGAGGCCGCGCCAGTGCGCGCGAAAGGCTTCGATCACACGACGCAGGGGGCGTATGCCGCCGCCGCTGGTGTGGCAAAAGCCTTGCGGCTCGACCAGGAGCAGATTGCGCACGCGGTGGCGATCAGTGGAACCGCGTACAACGCGCTGCGCGTGACACGCACGGGCGCGCTCTCCAACTGGAAGGGGCTGGCCTATCCCAATACGGTCTTTGGCGCCACGCACGCGGCTTTTCTGGCGATGCAGGGGATTACCGGCCCGCTGGAAGTCTTCGAGGGCAACAAGGGCTTGATGGAGGCCATCGCCGGACCTTTTACGGTTGATTGGCAAAAGGAGGATTTGGAACTGGTCAGGCGCACGATCCTCAAACAGTACAACGCCGAGATTCACTCGCAGTCGGCGCTGGAGGGCATCCTGACGCTCAGAGCCGCCCATCGGATGCGCCTGGAGGAGATCGAGCGCGTCGAGATCGACATTTTTGATGTCTCCTATCACATCATTGGCGGCGGCGAAGAGGGCGATAAGCGACAGGTGCGCACCAAGGAAGAGGCCGATCACAGCCTGCCCTATATGGTGGCGGTGGCGCTGCTGGATGGCGAGGTGACGCCCGCGCAGTACCTGCCGGAGCGGATTCTGCGAGACGATGTGCAGGGGCTGCTGCGCCGGGTGATCGTCCGGCCCGACGAGGCGTTGAGCAGGCGTTTTCCCCAGGAGATGCCTTGCCGCATTCGCGTTCTCCTCAAGGATGGGCAGACGCTGCGCATCGAGCAGCGCGACTACGAGGGGTTTTATACCCGCCCGATGTCCTGGGAGAAGGCGGCGATGAAGTTTGCGCGCCTCACCGCTCCCTTTATCGACGAAAGCCTGCGCCAGTCGCTTGAGGAGACGGTCAAACATCTGGAGACCGTGAAGATAGAAGAGTTGACAGCACTGTTAGCGAAAGCGAGGAACAGACCATGAGTGAGCGGGGTTTTCAATTTCTCGCGGTGAACCAGCGCGAGGAGAAGCCGCGCAAGCGCGGCGTGACGGAGATTCGCGGCCCATACTATACGCCGATGGGCAGGCGCTATCTGGAGGATGTGTTGGAGACGATGGGCGCGTATGTGGACTCGTTGAAGTTTGCGGGCGGCTCGTTCACGCTGATGCCGCCCAACGCCCTGAAGGAGATCATCGAGGTGGCGCATCGCCACGATGTTTTGGTTTCGACGGGCGGGTTTATCGAGCATGTGCTGACGCAGGGGCGCGAGGCGGTCCACCGCTATATTGCGGAGTGCCGGAGGGTCGGCTTCGATATTCTGGAGATCTCCAGCGGATTTATTACGATCCCGGTGGACGACTGGCTGCGGCTGGTGGAGGAAGTTCAGCAGGCCGGGTTGAAAGCCAAGCCAGAGGTGGGTATTCAATTTGGCGCGGGCGGCGCCAGCGCGGCTGAAGAACTGGAGGCCGAAGGCACGCGCGACGTGGAATGGGCCATCCAGCAGGCGCGGCGCTTCATCGATGCGGGCGCCTACATGATTATGATCGAGTCCGAAGGGATCACCGAGAATGTGAAGACCTGGCGCACTGATGCCGTTGCTAAAATCATTGGCGCGCTGGGACTGGAGAAGGTGATGTTCGAGGCGGCAGACCCGGATGTCTTTGCCTGGTATATCAAGAACTATGGCGCGGAGGTCAATCTCTTTGTGGACCACAGCCAGATCGTACAGCTTGAGTGTTTGCGCTCCGGCCTGTGGGGGACAAAGAGCCTGTGGGGTCGGGTCTTGACCTACAAGGGCTAAAAGCCGGAGCAGGCGCTTAAAATACGGTTTCCCAGATGCCTGGCAGGGCATCCGGGGCCAGGTGGTGGGCTTCGATCATCGCGTCGAGCGCTTCGGTGTAGCGGCCCAGGGCGCTCAGCGCGATGCTCTTGCTCTGGTAGGCCAGCGGGTTGTTCGGGTCGAGTTCAATGGCGCGCTCGGCAGCCTGCAAGGCGTCTTCGCGGCGGTTCAGACGGTTGAGGGTAAAGGCTTTGGCGCGCCAGATGTCGGCGCGGTCAGGGGCGTGTTTTAACGCCTGATTGAATGCTTCTAATGCCTCGTGATCCTGATGGCGGTTCAGTTGGGCACAGCCCAACTTCATCCAACCATTTGTTGAATGCCACATAGCGCCTTCTATCTGTGGGTCTGATGGAGTTTGTGCAAGCCTGGTGAGACTCCATGCGGGTCTCCAGACGGTTGCTTTGTGTGAAGGGGTCATTTTAGTTGTTCCTATAGTACGTTAGCGCATATTCTGTACCTGGAGCAAGCGACAATACAGGCAATTCTCTGGATGATTTGCCTTCATCTGGAGATGACAGACGAGCGCGCGGGGCAAGCCTCGCCGGCCGGTCCTCAGTTCAGCGTATTGCATGTGCGGGAGGGGGGGCACACCCG
>JBJKSJ010000002.1:0-16330 GCA_046704085.1 Ktedonobacterales bacterium
GTGTCAATGTGGAGATTGACACTGCGGCTTTCACTCCCTATGGTGGGGGCAATCCGAGCGATAATGCCGACAATTTTTGTAACGATCCCCACCTCAGCCCACCGTCCTGCTCCAGCGATACGGCCTCCAATTACATGGAGGTGTCGTATTCGCTCTATTCGACGCCGCTCTTTTTTGAGCGCAGTCAGGATACCCTGCTGGCCTCCTTCTCGCCGCCCTCGCTCGATCTCCTGTCCAGCGACCTGAGCAAACACGGTTGCACTGCCGGGCAGGCGTATGACCCTGTGGCAGCAACTTGCGTGGCGACGCCTGGCTATCTCAACGGCTGGTATACCCTCTACACTATCGATCAACCGGGCACCTATCGGCTCGACGTATCGGCCACTGGCGGCTACGGCCAGCACAACTATGGCCTCCGGCTGACTGATACGAATCATCAGGTCTTTGCCAGCGGCAGCGGGGTGGGCATTGCCGCCTGGAACGATATGTGTGTTGCCTACAACTTATCTGGCGCCACTACGTCCACTTTTGACCTGGCGGAGATTCCAGCGGCCTACGCGGGCAAAACGCTCGACTTTAGCCTCTTTGATCCCGGCGATGGTGGGGGGAACATCTATATGCGTGTCCTGGACCCCAGTGGCAATCCCATCACCTGGCCCAGTTGGGCCGTGACTGTCAACGGCTCCAATGGCACCCAGTTGAACGCGACTGGCGCGCGCTACAACGGTCAGTGGCTGCATGTCCCCGTCCCGATCCCTTCCAGCTACAATCCTGCCCCTGGCTCGGACTGGTGGAAGGTGGAATATTATGCCTCTGCCGCTGGCGGCGATGTCCTTACTATCAACATCTCGCTGGATGGCAGCCCTATCCATCTGATCGAACTGGCGGGGTAGCCCGTCGGGGATGAAGGGCATTTGACCATTCCATCAGGCATGCGCTGGCCGCCAGCCCGGAAGTCGGCGCCAGCCGACTGGCGGCTGGCCGTTCATGCCGCCTTCATCAATGGAGGGGACGAGGCCAAGCTTCATGCGCCGTCCGGGAACGTTTTGAGTCATTGCGGTTCCTTTCTAATCGGGCGCGCTTTCGGGAGCAAACTCTGTCGAGAGCCGCGCCTGGCGCTGCTGGCGCGCCGGGAGAAGCACCGCAAAAACGAGTCCCATAATGATGAGGACGCCGCTGATCAGCAGATTGATGCTCAACTGCTCGCCCAGCAGCGGAATGGCATACGCCACCGTCAGGAAGGGTGAGACAAAGCCCATCGCGCCCGCCGCGAAAGCGCTTGTGCCCTGGATGCCCCATTGCAGGGTGATGTCGCGGGCCACCGAGACGAACAGCGCCAGCCCGACTGCCGAGAGCAGCGCCAGCCAGGTGACGCTGGCGTGGATCGCTTGATGGCGCAGGATGTCTGGCAGGACGAGCAGCGGGATAATGAGCGCGCAGGTGATCAGGGCGTAGCACGCCAGTTCCAGCGGATGATACGATTTGCTCTGGCGCTGCGCCAGGAGGGTGAAGGCCGCCCAGGCGAAGGCGGCGATCAGAATGAAGGCGTTGCCCAGCGGCGTGCCCAGTGAGTCGCTCAGGTTGCCCGCCAGCGACCCCAGCAGGACGATGACCACCCCGGTGATGCCCAGCGCGGTGCCGATCACCTTGAAGGACGTGAGCGGCTCGCGGAAAAGGAGCCTGGCGCCGATCAGCGCCAGCACGGGTACGAGCATATAGAGCAACTGCGTGGCGATGGCCGTTGTAAAGCCGACCCCAATGGCAAAGCAGCAGATATTCAGACCGTAACACAGGCTCATCGGCAGGGCGCTGCGAAAGCTGCGCCAGTGCAGACCGCCAGGCACACTCACGATGGCGATGGGCAGCATGACCAGCGCGGCAATCCAGACGCGCAGGGCTGTCATGGTAAAGGGCGAGAAACTCGCCAGCGCGTATTTCGCCAGCAGCGCGGCAGACGTGGAAAGCGCCACAGACAACAAAAGCGCCAGCATACGCCAGGCGCTGGCAGGTGTCTTGCGAGGTACGTCTATGTCTGTTGCGCTCACTCTGCCAGCCTTTCAGCGATGATATGTTGCGTTCTCGTCAATATAGCCGTGCGTCAGGTCGCAGCCCCAGGCGGTGGCGCTGTAAAAGCCGACATGCAGATCGATATTGAGCGTGAACTCAGCCTGGGCCAGCACGGCCTTGGCCGCCTCCGGCTTAAAATCGATGGCGATCCCGCTGCGCACAACGGCCACGTCCCCAAAGCTGACATCGATGCGGTCGTGCAGCATCTCGGCGCCGCACGCGCCCAGCGTGGAAAGGACCCGGCCCCAGTTGGGGTCTTCGCCATAGACGGCGCAGCGCCAGATGGGCGAGATGGTCAGCGCGCGTGCGGCGCGGCGAGCGTCGGCGTCGGTGCGTGCCCCGCGCACGACGACCTCCATTAGCTTGGTCGCCCCCTCGCCGTCGCGGGCCATCTCGCGGGCCAGATAGCGCGTGACGTGGCGCAGCGCGGCCTCGAAGACAGACGCGCCCGGCGAATCGGCGGCCAGCGGCGTGTTTCCGGCCAGGCCGTTGGCGAAGAGTAGCACCGTATCGTTGGTAGACATATCGCCATCGATGCAGATCATATTAAAGGAATCGTTGACTGCCCGGCGCAGCGCGTCCTGCTGAAAGGTCGGGTCCAGGGCCGCGTCGGTGGTCAGGTAGCAGAGCATCGTCGCCATGTTGGGATAGATCATCCCGGCGCCTTTGGTGGCGCCGCCCAGGCGGACCGTCTGGCCCTCCACCTCGAACTCAATGGCGATCTCTTTGGGGCGCGTGTCGGTGGTCATAATGCCCAGCGTGAAGAGATGGCCGCCGTCTGCCGCCAGGTCTACCCCGGCGATGCCGCGCTGAATCTTCTCCATTGGGAGTGGGCGCCCGATGATGCCGGTGGAACTGACCAGCACATGCTGGGGGTCGATGCCCAGTTTCTGCGCGGCCAGTTCGGCCATGCGGCGGGCGTCGATCAGGCCGCGCTCGCCGTTGGAGCAGTTGGCGTTGCCGCTGTTCATCACCAGCGCCTGCGCGTGCCCGCCAGTGGCAAGCAGGTGTTCTTTGCAGAGCAGGACCGGCGCGGCAGGCGCGCGGCTGGTGGTGAACGTTCCGGCAGCGGTGCAAAGGCGCTCGGAGGCGAACATCGCAACATCGCGCGCGCCAGCTTCAGCTTTGATCCCGGCGGAGATGGACCCGGCGCGGAATCCGGGCGGCGCGGTCACGCTGCCCTGAACTGAGCGAAAAGTGTTTGCCATCGGTGACTCCTCATGGTATTTTGTTCCCTCGCGGGTCGGTTGTGAAAAAGTGTCGAGGATGGACGTATGGATTGGAGGCTCGTGCAGCGTTGTGGCGCCACACTATCGCTCAGCGTATTCTACAACTGCTGGCTGCCCAACGCAAATACGCGCCCGTTTGCGCATATGTTGGTGTTCTTTTTGTTGCATTGCGTTGCTGCGGTTCTTTATAATATTGAAGGTTTTGGCAGGAAGGAGAGAAGAGTCCTATCAGCGATCAACTGGCGCTTCTCCCGAACCTTACCACTTCTTTATGAGAGCTTAACACCACCTCGTCTGCTGCCAGCGCCCACAGGGAGGGGGCACGGTGATGGATAGATTGCCTGCAAAGCGAGCGCGCCTGCTGGTTATTGAAGACGATCCAGCGATTCAGATATTGCTCAGGGAATTGCTGAGCGAGGAAGGCTATGCTGTCACCCTCACCTCCACCCTGGAAGAGACGTTGGCGCTGGTGGAAGAGCAAACATTTCATTGTATTCTGGCCGATGTGGTGGATGGCCAATCTGCGACGCCGTTTGCCTCCACAAAGATCATCCAGCAGCGCGCGCTGCCAACACCAGTTGGCGTTATGACGGCCTGGAATATCTCACCAGAAGAGGCCGTCCGCCAGCGGCTCGCCTTTCTGGTCGAAAAACCGTTTGATGCCGAGGAGTTGCTGGTGCGGATTGCCATCAGCCTCCATCGGCCCCTCACCAGCGAACAACAGCGCCAGGCGCGGGTCGTGGAGCAAGCATTTGCTGCCCTGAATGCCCGCGACCTGGAGGCTCTGCTGGCGTGCTATACCGACGATATGGTCTACTATCCGCCCTCGCGGGTCTTTACCCCTGCTCGAAGGATCGGCGGGAAAGCCGCTAATCGCGCGTATCTTGAGCAGGTCTTCGAGCGGGTTCCGCTGCTGCATCTTGAGGATTTGCTCTGCTATGCCCGACCCAAAGGGCTGGCCGCCCGCTATCACCAGACCTGGATGGATGCTGCTGGCGCGCTTCAGCGGCAGACCTGTACGGCGCTCCATCATTTTCGGGGCGAGCTTATCTATCAGATTGGTGCGCGGGCAAACCCGGAGCGCATCCAACAGCTTCTGGGAGGTAGTTCTCACTGACGCGCTCGAATTCGCGCTCCTATTTCCTCTTGAAAATAAAGCTAGTTATGGTATACTGTGTCGGGCGATTTTGTAGAGATTGTCTGGTATCTGTGTCACGGCTTTCAGGCTGGAGAGATGCACATGAATACACCCTCTGCCGCTCAGAGAGGTCTCCTGGTTGTGGAATCAAGCGCCGAAATCCAGGAGATTCTCCAGACTCTCTTCACTGAAGAAGGCTATGCAGTCCGCTTTGCCGCCTCGATACAAGAGGCGCTGCCGCTGGTGGATGCGGAACTGTTTCATATGATTCTGGCCGATCTGTTCGCTAGCAAAGCGCAGCCCTCGTTCACTGAAGTCCACACTCTCCTCCGCCGGGCGCTGCCAACCCCGGTGGGCTTAATGACGACCTACAACCTCTTGCCAGAGGAGGCTGAGCGCGAAGGTTTCGCCTTTTTGATCCGCAAACCGTTTGATCTCGAAGAGCTGCTTGCCATGATTGCCCACGCTTTGCAGCGCCCCCTTACGCCGACGCAGCAGCGACAGGCGCTGCTAGTGGAGCGTTATTTTGCTGCCCTCAATGAGCGTAGCTGGGATACCCTGGCAGCCATCTGCACGGATGAGGTCATCTACTATCCGCCGGCCCAAACTCCTTTTACGTCGGCCAGAAAGGTCATGGGCAAGGGAGCATTGCGCGCGCACCTCGATAGGTCCGCTCGTCAGTTTCCCTTCCATGTCGAAGAGAAGATCCTGTATCCCAGGCGCAAGGGGCT
This sequence comes from Ktedonobacterales bacterium, assembly GCA_046704085.1. Lineage (GTDB taxonomy): Bacteria > Chloroflexota > Ktedonobacteria > Ktedonobacterales > DATBGS01 > DATBHW01. Next base: position 5,166 of record JBJKSJ010000002.1, read on the forward strand.
GGCCGCGCGCTACATGATGTGCCGCAGCAGGCCCGGCGTCTTTACGGAGCGCCACACTGGGAGCATTCTCTTCCATTTTGCGGGCGAGCGGATCTGCGCGATTGGGTCAAGCGCGAACTTCGGGCTGTTGCGCCTGCTGATAACCCAGGCACGAGCAAGTTAGCCCGGCGCGATGTTAGTCGCCCGCCTCCTGAAGTACCGTTTGCGCGTCCAGGCCCACTTCGATCAGGCGCTCGACTTCATCCAGGCTGTTGGCCTGAACAAGCTGGCGGCGCAATGAGACGGCCTCGAAGAAGTCGCGGCAGTACCAGGAGAGATGCTTGCGCAGTTCCACAAAGCGATGGTTGGGCAGCAGCCTGGTGAAGAGCCGGACGTGATGCCGCGCCGTGCGCAGGCGCTCCTGGGGGGTGGGGCGCGTGAGCGGAACAGGCATGCTTGCGGCGTGCTGTTCGCTGGCAGCCAGCAGGTCGGCGCGCATCGCCCGCAGGTCGCGGAAAATCCAGGGGTTGCCCATGCTGGCGCGGCCAACCAGGACGCCATGCACGCCTGTCTCCAGGATGCGTCGGCGGGCGTCCTCGGCAGTGTGAATATCGCCGTTGCCCAGCACCAGCGTGGGCGTCTGGCGGATAATCTCGGCGGCGCGGCCTATGGCCTCCCAATCGGCGGCGCCGGTATACATCTGGCGCAGGGTGCGCCCATGTATGGAGATGACGACTGGCTCAACCTCCAGCAATATCTTGACCCAATCCTCGATGATGATGCTATCATAGCCCAGGCGCGTCTTCACTGTGACGGGCAGGCGGCGACGCTCAATCGGCGTGTGGCGCGCCTGGTTCATCTGGCGGATGCGCGCGATGCGTTCGGGGGCCAGGCCGATGCCTTCCAGCGTCTGGCCGTTGGCCCAGTCCTCCACGCCGCGTTTGGTGGCGCGAACGATCTCTTGCGCCAGCAGCGGCTCGCGGATGAGCGCCGCGCCGCCGCCCTTGCCAGTGACGCATTTGGATGGGCAGCCCATGTTGATGTCTACGCCGTCAAAGCCCAGGTCGCAGACCATGATCGCCGAGCGATAAAAATCGGGCGGCGTCGCGCCAAAGATTTGTGCAACGACGGGACGCTCTGTCTCGTCATAGAGAAAGGCATCCAACAGTCGCACGTCGCCGCGCCAGAGTCCCTCCACGTTGGTGAACTCGGTGAAGACGACATCCGGGCGGCCAATTTCGGCCTGCACCTGGCGGAATGGGGCGTCGCTGACGCCATCCATCGGCGCCAGCGCCAGAATCGGTTGTGGAAGGGTCTGCCAGAACGAAGACACGCGGGACTCCTTATAGAGTGCATGATAGAGTGCATGATGCAATAGAGCTATACCTTTACGTCTCTTTATTGTGTCGCAGCGCAGCGGCTGCTGTCAAGTAGGCTGCTGCGTGTAGCGCCAGCCCCGTGATGCGCCGCCAGGGACGGCGGCGTTACTCGCAAGCGCCCGTTTGTACCGCCAGCGTTTGCTAGATTGCCAAACATGTGCTGTGCGTGGTAAGGTGAGACATCACATCTATGCCAGTGGGAGAAGCGGTTGTCTGCAAATAGCTATCAATCAGTGCTGCGCAGTCCGCGCTTTCTGCAATTATGGGGCGCGCAGTTCCTGGGCCAGATCAGCCAGAACGTCGTCAACTTTGCCTTAATTGTCCTGGTCAACGTGCAGACCGGCTCCACGCTGGCAGGCGGGGTGCTGGTCATTCTCTTCAGCATCCCGGCTATTCTGCTGGGGCCGCTGCCGGGTATGCTGGTGGACCGCGTGGGGCGCTGGTGGGTCTTATGGCTGGCAAACCTGCTGCGCACGCTGCTGGGGCTGGGTATGGGCCTGGCGCTGGTCTTTCTCTATCATGGCGCGGCGCATGGCGCCAATGGCAGCCTGGTCGTCTTGCTCTACCTCTTTTCCCTGAGCCTGTCGATCTCGACCCGCTTTTACATGCCCGCCGAGGCGACGGCTATCCCCAGCCTGGTCGGGCTGAGCGGCCTGACGCATGGGCTGGCGCTCTTTGGCATCGCCTTTGTGGTCGCCGAGGCGCTGGGCCTGATCGTCCTGGGGCCAATTCTGCACCTGGCTTTTGGCTGGCCCTCCCTCTTCTTTGCCTGCATGGCGGGCTTTGGTCTGGCTTTGCTGCTCAGCCTGCTGCTGCCGCGCCGCCAGTTAGGGGCATATCACAGCGCGGAAGGCGAAACGCTGGCCCTGGCCGCCGCCACGCAAGACGCCGCGCTGCTTGCCGCGCTGGATGCCGGAACCAGGCGACAGGGTATCTGGCAGCAACTGAAAGAAGGCTGGCAGGTCATCGTGGGGGATCGACAGATGCTGGTGGCTGTCGTGCGGCTCTCGCTGGCGGGCGTGGTCATCGCGCTGGTCAGCGAACTGGCCCCCAATTTTGTCGTGCAGGTCTTGCACCGCCCAGCGGATCAGATCTCGCTGGTGCTGGCCCCGGCGGGCGTGGCGCTGATCGTCGGGGCGATCATTGCCCCGCGCCTGGCGCGCAAGATGGGCAGCCTGCCCTCCGCCAGTCTGGGCGTGAACGGCGTCGTGCTGGCCGTCGTTCTGCTGGCGCTGAACCGGCCCCTGGGCGACTTTGTGCATTTGCCCGATGGCTTGATCATCGCGCTGGCGGTGGTCGAGGCATCGCTGCTGGGCTTTGCCCTCAACCTGATCTCGATCCCCTGCCAGGCAGTCATTCAAGAGCGTGTGCTGCCCCGCCTACGCGGCAGCATGGTCGCCTTCCAGCAGGCGCTTTTTAACCTGGCGGCGGTCCCGATCCTGGTAGTCATCGGTCTGCTGGCCGATGACCTGGGCATCCCCTGGGCGCTGCTGGCAGTCGCCATCATCGCCCTGCTAGCGGCGCGCCTCTACGCGGGTGAAAAACCCGGGCCAACGGCGCCTCCGGGCCAACCGGCGCAGGTGGCGCCCTCCCCCGATAGCGTGGCGCTCTAGGGGGTCAGGTCTTTGCGCGCTGGAAAGAGAGCAGTGGGTTTGTGGCAGAGTCTGTGGGTGAGCGCCACCCCGGATCGCTCTGGCGGAATCGAGAGTATCTGCTGCTCTGGCTGGGGGGGCAGGTCATCTCGTCGCTGGGCACGGGCATCTCGCAACTGGCTTTCCCGCTGCTCATTCTGGCAGAGACGCATTCGCCAGCGGCGGCAGGTCTCGCGGGAGCCTTGCAGCAGGCGCCCCTCCTGCTCTTCAGCCTGCCCGCCGGGGCGCTGGTAGATCGCTGGGATCGGAAAAAGGTGATGCTGGTCTGCACGCTGGGCTTGCTGCTCTGTCTGGCGAGCATTCCGGTGGCGCTGGCTACCGAGCGGTTGACGCTGGCGCAGTTGTATCTCGTCGCTTTTGCCAGCGGCAGCTTCACCATTTTCTACCGCCTGGCCGAGCTTGGCGCGCTGACGCGGCTGGTTCCCAAAGCGCAGATGCCAACGGCCGTAGCCCAGGATGAGGCTGCCTATAGCACTGTCTCGCTGCTCGCGCCCTCGATCAGCGGGTTCCTCTTCAGCATCGCGCGGTTCCTGCCCTTCATGGCCGATGCTATCTCCTATCTGATCTTGCTTGGCTCTCTGCTCCAGATTCGCCGTCCCTTGCAGGGCGAGCGCGGCGCGGACAAGCCACACCTGCTGAGCGAGGTACGCGAGGGGATCGTCTGGCTCTGGTCGCACGCGCTCATCCGGCTGCTCGCGTTCCTGTCCGGGTATATTGAACTGCTGCTGAGCGGAAGCGTGCTGATCGTGCTGGTGATCGCCCAGCAGCATGGCATCTCCGCCGCGCTGGCGGGGGTCATCCTGGGAGTAGGCGGCTTGGGAAATCTGGCGGGAACGGTGCTGGGCGCCCAGGTGCAGCGCCGGGCGCGCTTTGGCCGGGCGCTGCGCGGGGTGCTGCTGGCCTATGCCCTGATCTGGCCGCTGTATGGCTTTGCCACCACGCCCCTCTTCCTGGGCGCGGTCATGGTCGCCTACGCGCTGATCGATTCGGTGGCTGCTGTGCAGGTCGTCAGCTATCGGCTGACCAGCGTGCCTGAATACCTCCAGGGGCGCGTGAGCAGCGTTTTCCGGCTGGTTCCCTATGCCTGCGTCGCCCTGGGGCAGGTGTTGATTGGCGTTAGCTTGCAGCAGTTCGGCGTCCTGACGACGGTTGGCTTGCTCTGGGTCGGTCTGGTGGTCTTTGCGCTCGCCCTGCTGCTCAGCCGCCAGGTGGGCGCGGCGCACACACCAGATGCCTAAATGCGCGCCCCTGGTCCATTTATTGCAGCAATGTTGCCCGGCGGCCCAGCAGGAGCAACGTGAAGAGAGCAGGTATCGATGACACACCCGATGATTGACTCACCCAGATCGGTCTCGCTGGCAGACTATGATCCCGATGACACTGGCGGTATGAACAAGCAGGAGGCCAACGCGCAGTTGCTGCAATTGACTCAGCAACTGGCACATGGACAGGTCTCGCTCTATGCCGCGCGCGATCAAAGTATCCTTATCATCCTTCAGGGCATGGACACCTCTGGCAAAGATGGCACGATCCGGAGTGTGTTTACTTCGCTGAATCCGGCGGGCTGCCGTGTCTGGAGCTTTAAGGCGCCCTCCGAAGAGGAGTCTGAGCATGATTTCCTCTGGCGCGTGCATCCGCGGACGCCGGGACGCGGCATGATCTCTGTCTTCAACCGCTCGCAGTATGAAGATGTCTTGATTGCGCGGGTCCATGATCTGGTTCCCAAGGAAACCTGGAAGCAGCGCTATCAGCAGATCAATGATTTCGAGCGTCTGCTGAGCGAAAATGGCGTGCTGATCTTTAAGTTCTTTCTGTACATCTCGAAAGATGAGCAAGAGCGCCGCCTGATCGCGCGGGAAGATGATCCTGAGAAAGCCTGGAAGCTTTCGGTGGACGATTGGAAGGAGCGCGCCTATTGGAACAGGTATATCGAAGCCTATGAGGACGCGCTAGGGAAATGTGGCACGGCCTGGGCGCCCTGGCATATCGTGCCCGCGAACAAGAAATGGTATCGCAACTACGTCGTGGCGCATACCCTGGTGGAGCAGTTGACGCCGCTCCTGAGCCAGTGGGACCAGGAGCTAGAAGCGCGTGGCAGGCGCGCGCTGGAAGAACTCCAGGCGTTCCATCTTCAGGAGCAGGAGCAGCCTAACGGGCATCGCCCGGCAAGGCAGAAAGTAAGCAAAAAGGCGAAGTAGGTTGGCAGATTGGCATGGCGCTTGCGTTTCTCCTTTCGAGAGGCCCGGAGGGCGCGTAGCCCTCCTTGCTGGGCTTGTGGAAAGGAAAAGACACCAATGAGTAATCCGCGCACTCCATCTGACCAGCCCTATCAAGGCTATCCACCTCCGCCACAGGAGAACCAGGCGCCATACCAGCCGCCAGGCTCCCAGCCCCCCTATCAGCCATCGCCAGGCCAGCAGGCGCCCTATGGACAACCTGGCTATCAGCCATCTGATCAGATCATTCGATCTGCGGATATGGGCGGCGCGCAATCCGAGAGCCGCTATGCCGCCTATAGGGATGCCGAGGGCAATCGAATCGAAAGACGCCAGCAGGTCTATCGAGATAAGAACCAGCAGCGGGCTAACCTGCGCAATTTGCTCACGACGATCATCTACACGCTGCTAGGGATCGTCGAAGTGATTCTGGCGCTGCGCCTGTTCTTCCGGTTGCTGGGCGCCAATACAGATAACAGTTTTATCACGTTTCTCTATGGGCTGAGCCACTTCTTTGTTGCCCCCTTTAACGGCATCTTTAACGACCAGGCGCTTGGCAAGCAGGGCGTGTTTGAATGGTCCACCGTTACTGCCATGATCATCTATGCCTTGCTGGCCTGGGGCATTGTGGCGCTGATCAACATCATCCTGCGGCCCCAACTCAACAACGATCAGACGTTCACGACCACGCGCCACCAACAGGACTGGTAAGCTGGCGACTCAAGTCGCGCCTATGGGCCTTCGGCCACGAAGTCCGCCTGCGCGGACGTGGATGAGCGCCTGGGGCGGGGAGTCCCTGAAGAGGGACTTGGTGGCGCAGCCTTTAGGCGCGACTTTAGGCGCCAGCCAGCCCCTTGCACCTGGCGGCGTTCTGGCTTATACTCTATAGCGGAGTGCAAAGACTGAGACTCAAGCTCCTTCCTGAATGGAAGCGCCCGGTGGGGCAAGAACTCACGCTGCCGCTGCCCCTGTTTTGGGCGGCGTAGCATGGCAGGGTGGGGTCACACTGGACGTGAGGCCGCAGGCGAAAAGCGCAGGTTCGATTCCTGCCCCTGGCATCTTTTGATCGCTTCGATCATCCAGGTCAGGGTAGCCCAATGGTAGAGGCATAGCCGAGGGCCATCCTTAGATTCAAGTTCTCACTCCAAACTGAATATTTGCCGTCGAACGCCAAATCGACCGTTTGGGGTCTTGCATCGTTGAGATTGCCGGTTCAAATCCGGTCCCCCGCGCCACGCCTGCGGGGGTGGTCTAATCGTAAGACGCAACGATAGAATCTGAACCCCCGACTTCAACGTGTTGGCGTGCGCAAATGGACGGCAAACCGAGACCCTGGGATGTGCCACTCCCAGGGTCTCACTCCATTACGGGCCGTCCGCCTGGCCCAGCCGATGCGGGAGGAGACCAGGCTGACCAAACTGACCACAAGAGGCGCGGCTGGTATGTGCCCTGAAAAGAGGAAAGGGGTGGAGAAAAGTCCTATGCTGCCGGACATCGTCGGTATAATAATGAGAGGGGTAGAAGCTGAGGAACAGCTTTATTCCGCCACCAATGATGTTATTCCTTGAGGAGTATGCGCCACACATGAAGAACCCTCCACCACACCGCCAATCAAACGAGTATGAGGAAGCAGACACGCTGATCCTCCCGGTCACACCCTCTCTGCGCGCCCGCAGCGCCGCTGCTTATCGCATGCCGCGCCTCCAGCAAGTTCTGATCAAAGTACCAGAAATTACCATCTACTTCTGGATCATTAAATTGCTGACGACGGCGATGGGCGAGGCCACGTCGGACTATCTGGTCTATCAGATCAACCCCTACGTGGCGGTGGCGCTTGGCTGTCTTGGTCTGGTCGTGGCGCTCCTCCTGCAACTCTGGATACGGCGCTATTTCGCCTGGGTTTACTGGTTTGCGGTCGTCATGGTGGCTGTCTTCGGCACAATGGCTGCCGATGTGACCTACGTAGTGCTGCACATTTCGCATCTGATCGCAACGGTTGTCTTGTCCTGCGCGCTCGCCCTGATCTTCGCGATCTGGTACGCGAGCGAGAAAACGCTGTCCGTCCATACAATCACCAGGGGGCGGCGCGAACTTTTTTACTGGGCAACCGTGATGGCGACCTTCGCGCTGGGCACCGCTGCCGGTGATCTGACCGCCTCCACCCTGGGCCTTGGCTACTTGCCCTCGATCCTCCTCTTTGCGGTCTTGTTCGCGCTCCCCGCTCTGGGGTATTGGCTGTTTGGACTAAACGAGATCGCCGCTTTCTGGTGTGCCTACATCATGACCCGACCCCTGGGCGCTTCGGTTGCCGACTGGTTGGGGAAACCGATTCTGGGGGGGCTGGGGCTGGGGGACAACAAGGTGAGCCTGGTCTTGACGATCTTGATCGTCGTCTGCATCGGCTACCTGAACGTCACCCGCAAGGATCGGAAGCGCAAACGACGATAGGCTGATGACATCACCTGCTTGCCAGTCGCTCTGGCGCCAGATAGGTGAGCGCCACCGGAAACAGGCGCGGCTCTGGATGGGCAAAGCGTTTGTGGATGGCCTCCGTCTCGCGCTCAATCTCGCCGGGAATCACGCCCAGGCGCCGTTCCAGAAAACGCCGGTCCTCATCATACGCAGATTGGCGCGGTCGCCAATGCTGGTGGCTGACCCGCTCTGGCATCGTTGACCACATCGTTTTTGTGCAGTCGTTGGATGCCCCACTCTGGCATACGCAGCAGCCAAAAAATAACCTAAAAGTACTGCTGGGATTCTCAGCAGCCAAGAGGGCATGTTAGTATAGGCAACATGGCAGAGGGAAATCTTTCATCTTCTTTGCTTTCATCCTTTTGTTGAGCGGAGTGTGTCTGTTATGAAGCGCCCAACTCTTCTTCTGATCGCCTCTCTGGCGCTGAGCGTGATCTTACTCACCGTGATCATTGTGCTGCCAGGGAAAACCCACGCCGGAGGCGCGCTCAAAGTGACCGCCAACGTCACGGCGCTCCAGACTACTCCAGCAGCGGTAAACCTGACAGCCATCCCAGGAACGAACCCTGCAAATCAGACGATCACGATCACCAATACTACCGGGAGCGCCATCAACTGGTCGGTAGATATGAACAGCCTGCAACCCTGGGTGAGCATCAATCCAACCTCTGGATCGCTCGCTGCGGGCGCAGCGACCTCGGCAACCCTGAGTTTCTCGATTCCCGGCGCCACGCCGCAGACGTACACGACCAATCTGGTGATTGACGACGCCAGCAGCAGCCCGCTGGTTTCCCTGCCGGTGACGGTGGTGGCGGCCAATGTCTCCAAGATGTGGTACTTCGCCGAGGGCTATACCGGCGGAAGCTTCTCCGAGTTTCTCACCCTCGCCAACCCCAACAGTTCGCCCGTCGCCGTCCAGGTGCAGTACCTGCTCGGCAGCGGCAACCCGCAGACGAAGCTCTACCCGCTGGGAGCCAACTCGCGGGCTACGATCAATGTCAATCAGGAGGTTGGCCCCGGCCAGAACGTCTCGATGGTGGTTACAGCCGGTCAGCCGATCATTGCCGAGCGACCTATGTACTTTACCTTCGTGGGCCTCTCCGGCCTCAGCATCCCTGGCGGCAGCGATGTGCTGGGGGCGACCAGCCTCGCGCAAAACTTTGACTTTGGCTACCTGGATACCTCTAGCGGCTACAGCACCTTCCTGACGATCCTCAACCCGAACAGTGCCACAATGACCGCAACGATCACCTATTTCCCGGCAGTGGGCGGCACGGGCATCCCTAAAATGCACACCGTGAACGGGAACAGTCGGGGAACGGTGAATGTCAACGCGGAAGGACTACCAGCCGGGCGCTACAGCGCGCTGGTTACATTGGACCAGCAGGGCCTGGTGGAGCGGCCCCTGTACCTCAAGGACAGCCAGACGCACTATACGGGGTCAGCGGATGTGGTCGGCGTGGCCCAGCCGCAGACGCGCTGGGACTTTGCCGAGGGCTTTACCAGCCCTACCTTTTCCGAACGCTACATCCTCTCGAACCCTGGCGGGACGGGCACGGCGCACGCCAGCGTGACCTTCTATGGCAACTCGGGCACCCTCGGCACCCAGCAGGTCACGCTGGCCCCCGGTCAGCAGCAGATCGTCAATGCCAACACAGTGCTGGGCAACAACAGCGTCAGCAACAGCGCCGAAGTGCTATCTAACGCGCCCATCCTGGCCGAGCGGTTCATCAGCTTTGTCTATAAGGGGGTAGTCGGCCAGGGGGGCACGAGTACGATACCAGGGGCGTCCGATGTGCTGGGGGCCAACGCGCCAGGCTACCTGTTCTACTTTGCCGAGGGCTACACCGGCTCAACCTTTGCCGAATATCTCACGATTGAGAACCCGGACCCGACGAACCCGGCGACGGTGCAAGTGACCTTCCTGCCCAGCGATAGCAGCAAACCAACCGTCAAGGTCTACGCGATTGCGCCCAGCAGCCGCTTCACGCTCTTGACCAACACCGTGATGCCCAACCAGTCCTTCTCGATGGTGGTGGAGTCCAACGTGGCGATTGTGGCCGAGCGGCCTATGTACTTTGACTTCACAGGTGGGCAGACGGGAGGTAGTGATATTATCGGCTACCAACCGCTCGCGCCACTTGCCACGCCACCACCACCCACACCGACGCCGACGCCAACCAATACGCCGACGAATACGCCCACACCGACACCGACCAATACGCCGACGAATACGCCGACGCCAACCAATACGCCGACGAATACGCCCACACCGACGCCGACCAGCACTCCCACACCACCCCCAATGGGAGTTGGGACCATCACCGGCCAGGTAACTGACGCCTCATCAGGCGTGCCCATCGCTAATGCGCAGATCACTACCGTCCCGACGACGATTACCACGACCACCGACAGCAACGGCAACTATACCCTGGGGAATATCCCGGCTGGGACATATGATGTGCTGGTCTCCGCCAGTGGCTACAACAGCAATTACGTCGCTAACGTCTTCATCACGAATAGCGATACGATGACGGCGAATGAGAACCTGAGCGCCGTTCCGCCCTATACGTCGATGGACACCTTTACCCGGCCTAATCAGGCGGGATGGGGCACTGCTTCGGATGGCAATACCTGGCAGGATGATCACACGACTTATCCAGGCGCGGCATCCTCCATCATGGGCAATCAAGGCTATGTAGATACCTACCAGGCTGGTACTGATCTGGATCAGTGGATGGGCAACTCCTACACGGATGAGCAGATTTCTGCCGACTTTGATATCCTCCAGTTTGGCTATGGGGCGTATCAATACGGCCCGCGCCTGCTCGGTCGGTTCACTGATGCGAACCATTTCGTGGTTCTAACCATCAACCCTTCGACGAACATGCTGGTCCTCTGGCAGAACAATGGCGGCACATGGGCTCTGATGAATCAGGTTACGATATTTAACGTGACCGTGAACGTGTGGTATCATGCCAAGTTGCTGCTGGTGGGGAATATAGCCTATGGTAAGGTCTGGACGTATGGCACGCCGGAACCCGCCTGGCAAATCTACGGGAAGACGGGCCTCAAAGCAGGCATGGGAGGCTTACGCACAACCTACACTGATGTGTATTGGAATAATTTCCAGACGCAAGGCGTCACGGCTATCAGCGGCACGGTCAAGGACGCAAACAGCAATGCGATTGCAGGGGCGATGGTGACGGATGGCGCCAATACTGCCACGACCGACGCGGGCGGCTATTATGTGCTGGTCGAACCGAATGCCAACGCGACGTATACCGTGACAGCCTCGGCGACAGGCTACACGACCAGCAGCCAGCAGGTCACAACCACCAACCAGGCAAGTACGGTGGCGAACTTTACCCTGACGTGATCGAGAATGCCCAGCGCCAGCCACGCCGCCTGACCGGCGTGGCTGGCGCCAGGATGAACTCACTCATGGGCTTTGTGCAGGGTTAACT
>JBJKSJ010000003.1:0-12906 GCA_046704085.1 Ktedonobacterales bacterium
ACGCAGGTGGGCTTTGTGGCGGAGCGCCTCCAGGCGCGGCCTTCAGCCGCCAGCCACGCGGCGCTTATGACTTCCTGACCGACGTTCTAGCGCCGGTAGTCGGCAATGAGGCTTTCGGCGTGAGGTCTGCCGCTGGCCTGAATGATCTGGATCAGCGCCTCGACATCGTAGGGCACGCGCCGAAACTCCAGGGCCAGGTTCCCCTGCTCATAGCTCAGGATGGCGTATTCGGCCCAGGCGTCGGTGTGAAACTGCTCTTTGGGCAGGAAGATGTTATAGGCCAGGCCAATGCTGCCCGGATTGAAGAACAGCCCCGCGCCAACGCGGCGCACCTGCTGCGTGTGCGTGTGCCCGCCCGTCATAATCGCCGGGGCGAACGCGCCCAGCAGGCGCTGCACCTCCGCTTCGGGCGTGTCGGGCACGATCACATCGTCGTAAGACGTTGGCGAGCCGTGAAAGCACAGCAGCCGCTGCCCGCCCTCCAGCGCGACCTCGACGGTGGGCTGGAAACTGCCGATGAAAGCCAGATCGTCGGCAGAGAGCCTGGAGAGCGTCCAGGCGCGCACCTCGCGCTGCTGCTCGGTGGTTGGCTCAGCGGTATCGTTCTCCTCAGCCAGCAGCCAGGCATCGGCGTTGCCCATCACAATAGGGCAGCCGAGTTCTCGCAGCCGCCGGGCAGTTTCGGCGGGCTGCGCGCCGCCCTGAATGGTGTCGCCCAGGCAGACGATCTGATCGACGCCGCGCTGGCGCAGATCGGCCAGCGCCGCCTCCAACGCGAAACAATTGCCGTGACTATCCGAAATAACTGCGATGCGCATAGTCTGAGCTTCTCCTCTAAGGAATCTTTGAAAATAGGCTCTAGCCGCGCCGCTCCTTGCGCGCCTCATTCTTCAGCGCGTCAAACTCCGCCCAGGGAATCCTGGGGCGCGGCAGGCCACGCGCCTTCAGATGGCGCCGGGCGGTGGCCCGCGCCTCCAGCGCCACGCGCGGCAGCCCGGTCAGCTTGTTGCGCATGCCGGGGATGTTCTGCCGGGGCCGAAACGCCCAGCCCTGCTCATCCCGCGCCAGCGCGCCCCGCGCCAGAAAGCTATCCAGCCCCCAGGTCCGCTCATCGTGCCTGTGGCAGAGCAGGCTCGCCGGGCCGGGCTGAAGCAGCACGCCATCGGGGAGGTCCAGGCGCAGCGTTTGCGTCAGGGCATCGGGCCTGGGCTGGCAGCGGATGCTGAAAGGATAGCCAGAGCCATCCACCCCGGTCAGCACGGCGCTCTGGAAGCGCCCCAGGTGCTTCACCAGTTCATCCCACATCTCCCGCCCTCGCTCCCCGGCCATTTTTGATGGCTCAGCCACACCAGTCCCGGCGGGACTTCCTGGCGGCACGCCTGTAGCGGCGAATTCATTCGCCGACGCCCTGGGGTCAGGCGACTTCAGTCCTTGGGGCAAGGCCACGTGCTGGCCGCTGAAGTCGCCTGCGGGCCACCAGAGGATACGCTGGGGCGTCACCCGGATCAGATAGCGCATATAGTACCAATCCAGCAGGGAGCGCGTCAGCGGATCGCGCGCCAGCCGGATGCCCGAAGGCTGGCGGCGAAAAACCGTCAGCCAGAACTCGCGCAGGTCCGGCATGCTGGCTGGCGAGATCGCAAGCTGGTCGGAGACCTCGGCATCTCCCTGCACCAGCGCGGCGGGCGGCGCCTTCAGGCCGCTGGCAGTCGGGTCCGAGAAGAGTAAAGCGACACGCGCATCGCGCCGGATGTGCTGCACCTTCCGAGGCGTCCCAATCGAGGTTGCCAGCAGGAACTGCCCGCTGTCAGGCTGAAAAAGGGCAATCAGCGGCCAGGTGATGGGCGTGCCATCACTGGCAAGCGTAGTGAACTCGCAGGTCCGAAACTCCCGAAAGACCTGTTCCACATCCAGCGGCAGATCAAGGCGCGGCATAGCATACTTCCTGCCAAGCGGGCGGCGTGATGCGCTTCCCCTCACCAACATCATCCCTGCTGTAGTATAGCAGGTCCGCCATCAAGGTGCGGGTGTATTGCCAGCGTTTCTGCTGGCTGACTGGGGCAGGGCACCCGCTGGTCCTCGCTATTGACTCCGATGTTACCCCAATTCACCGCTGCTGCACCCTCCGAGGAGTAGCATCAGTAATGATAGAAGAGGGTTTTCAGGTTCGCGGTGAGTTCCGGCTCCTCTATCGTCTTTGGCAGCGGATCATCTAGAAAGAAGCTGCTCTATGAAGAAGCTGCTGATCGTGTACGGAACCGGCCAGGGGCAAACGGCCAAAGTTGCCCAGCGCATGGCCGAGCGAGCGCGCAAGAATGGATATTATGTGGATGTGTTCCAGGGAAACAAACTCCCTGCTGGCTTTTCGCTGGTCGGATACGACGCCGCCCTGATCGGCGCGTCCATCCACCTCAACAGATACCAGAAATACATGAGCGACTTCGTACAAAAGCGAAGACAGGCGTTGCAGGTGATCCCCTCGGCGTTCTTTCTGGTCTCTCTATCGGCGCGGGGCCAGACGGAAAAGGACCGCGAGCGAACGCAGCGGTATATCGCCAAATTCACTCGGAAGACCGGCTGGCAGCCAGGCATGATTGCCACCTTTCCGGGCGCCCTACCGTTTTCACAGTACGGCTGGTATCTCAAGCTGCACATGAAAATCGTGATGCGGCTGGCCGAACCGCAGCTCCCGCTTGACCGGGACTATGAATTCACCGATTGGGACGCCGTAGACCGCTTTGCCGACGATTTCTTGGCATCGCTGCACCCCGCTCAGGCAGAGGCGCTGCCGCAAGGCGTGCCTGTCTGACGCGCCCACATGAAGCGCAGCCTGGCCTGGAAAGGACCATTTCCCTGTTGAAGGAAAAGCGCCACTTGTAGCGTCGCCAGCCCTGGCGGCGCCTGTGCCTATGCCGCGCCGTCCTGGCGGCCAACCGTTCACTACGCCTCGGCAAAGGTGAACGGCGTGATCGGGCGCAGGCCCGCTTCAATCTCTTGCCGGTGCGGCTCCAGGAAAGGAGGCAAGGCCAGCCGCTCCCCCAGATGCTCCGCGTCTTCATCCGTCGTGAAACCTGGGCCATCGGTGGCAATCTCAAAGAGAACGCCGCCTGGCTCGCGAAAGTAGATCGAATGGAAGTAGTAGCGATTGATCAGCGGCGTCACCTGCCGACCCGCCTCGACGAGCCGCGCCCGCCAGAGCGAGTGTTCCTCATCGTTCGGCGTGCGAAAGGCGACATGATGCACGCCGCCAATGCCCGGCAGCCCACGCGGCGCATCCAGCCGCGCCTCCAGATGAACCTCGGCTCCTGGCCCGCCTGGGCCAACCTCAAAGACCATCACAGGATGCCGCTCAGCCTGATACGTCCCCATCTGCCGGAATCCCAGCGTATCGGTCAGCAGCCGGGCGCTCGGCTCAAACGCCCGGACGGTCAACCTGACGGCATACAGCCCACGAATCGCCATCTCTGCCGGAACGGGACTCCCCTTCCAGGGCTGGCCTGTCAGCCGCCCGCCATCGTCGATCAATTCAAGCCGCTGCCCTTCAGGATCACGAAAGGCCAGCACGGCCCGCACGTCTTCCCCGCGCGTCTGCACCCCATCATGCGCGATGCGCAAGCGGTCAAAACGCTGCACCCACCACTCCAGCGCCTCGCGCCCATGCACGCCAAACGCAATCGCCGAGATGCTTCCGGCGCCGGGCTGATTCGCCTCCGCCATCGGCCAATCAAAAAAGGTCAGGTCCGTGCCGGCGTGCCCAACCTCATCGGCATAAAAGAGGTGATATGCCGAGACATCATCCTGATTCACCGTTTTCTTCACCAGGCGCAAACCCAGCGCCTGGGTATAAAAAGCCACATTCTGCGACGCCTGCCCGGTAATGGCGGTGATGTGATGAATCCCACCAAGTTGCATGTTTGCGCTCCTTCTCACGCTAGCCTCTACCTGCTTCACTGGTTGGTATCCGTTTTCCTTGCAGCGCCTCCCTTCCTGGCGGCTCAACGCCCAGGGCGCCACTTTGTTTTCTCTCAAAGAGTTTAGCACTAAACCTTTTGCGCGTCAAGAAGCAGCCCGGATCAAAAAAGGCACACGAGCGTCAATTCTGTCAATTCTTGCGCGTGGGGCCGCGCCCTGCCTGCCCTGGTGAAACTCCCAAGAATTGCGCCCCCAGGGCGCCCCGGCAACGCTGGATAACTCCAGGCTGCCGATCCGCCCTGGGGGCGCGAGATACGCTCCCTCGTGACCGCTATCCGTGCTGCTCCTCATAGGTCTTGAGCATCGTATCGAGGAACTTGCCCTCCTCCTTGCCGAAGAAGGGCGGATAGGGCGTCTCGCCCTGCATGTTGGCTGCGGTCATCTTCTTCAGGCCCGCCGTCACGCTCGCATCGCCGTGCGTGAACTGCCCCACCAGATCGAGCCACTGCCCGGCGAGCGTCTGCGCTTCGGCGTCAGCGGGGTCTGCCCCCGCCGCCACCAGCCGCTTGAGTTCGCCGATCAGCGCGCCCCACTGCTGGTTGGCGCGCTCCTGGTCCGCCTCGCTCCAGTTCTTGCCCCACTCGGCGATCTTCTTCCGATCCTCCTCCGTGTAGTTCTGCTTGCTCAGATTCTCCATCTGCTGCAACTGCTCGTCCGTGAAATACTTCTTGCGCCAATCGTTCGTCTGTTCCATGTGCATCACCCGGATCACCCCAATAATGGCCTCCCAATCGTGGCCGTTGCCACGCAGCAGCGCCTCCGTCTCGTCGATGGCCTGAATGATGCTATCGAGCTGCGCGCGCTTCTCGCGCATCATCGCCTTTTGTACGGCCAGCGCCTCCGGCAACGTCGCCGGGCCGACGCGCAGGCACTGCCGAATCTCCTCCAGCGCAAAGCCCAGAAACTTCAGGGCCAGAATCTGCTGGAGGCGAAACAGGTCCGCGTCGGTATACAGGCGATAGCCCGCCTCCGTGCGCCCGGACGGCCTGAGCAGCCCCACCTTGTCGTAAAAGCGCAAGGTGCGCACAGAGACCGACGCCTGTTTCGCAAATAGCCCGCTGCGGTAAAAATGCTGATCCAGGGTGCTGCCTCCTTTCCACTCAAGAGTGTACAAGGTGACGTAACGTCAGGGTCAAGCCTTTTTCACCCAATTTTTCTTCGTGCGCCTCAAAAGCTGCTGCATCGGTCAACCAGTCGGGTCTTCGTCCCAGCCTGCGCAGGCAGGCTTCGTGGCGCAGCCTCCAGGCGCGGGCGCGCGAGCGCAGCGAGAGGGGCGGCGCCCAGCGGCAGCCCGCGAGCGACCAACGGGAGCGAGAATGCGGGAACCCCGTTCCCGCAAGGGCTACCCCCCGCAGGGGCCGTCCAGCGCCCGCCGCCGCAGGCGCGGCCTTCAGCCGCCAGCCACCCGGCGCTGATGACGTTCTGACCGCGTTCTAGGCAACCACATCAACTGGCTCAGGCAGGGCAACATCCTCATCTGCCTGGCGAGCGGAACGGCGGGCCTGCAAGGCAGGCGAGACGCGGTAGACCTCGCGGACCAGCCCGAAGCGCTCCAGCGTCCAGATGACATAGCCGGAGAGATCGAACTGCCACCAGTGCAGCCCATGAAAGGCAGAGCGTGGGAAGGCGTGGTGGTTGTTATGCCAGCCCTCACCGAAGCCCAGCAGCCCAACGACCCACTCATTGCGGCTGCGGTCAATCGTCTCGAACTCGCGCTTGCCAAAGGTGTGGCAGACCGAATTGACGCTCCAGGTGACGTGATGGGTCAGAAAGATGCGCACCAGGCCACCCCAGAGCAGGCCGGTCCATCCACCCAGCGCAAACGGGATGATCAGCGCCAGCACAGCCCAGAGCGCGAAGGTGCGGCTGACAAACATGACGCTGCGATCTTTCGTCAGATAGCGGCAATACACGTTGGGATCGCCCTCACCGTTGCCGAACATCCAGCCAAGATGGGCATGAAAAAAGCCCTCAACCGGGCTATGGGGATCGCCTTCGCGGTCGGCCAGCGCGTGGTGCTTGATGTGCGTAGCCGCCCAGCCAAGCGCCGGGCCTTCTATCGCCATCGAGCCAAGGATAAGCAGCGCCAGCTTCACAACAGGATTAGGACGGAAGCTCCGATGGGTCAACATACGATGGTAGCCAATCGTCACACCTAGCCCGGTGAGTAAGTACATAATTCCCAGCAACACCAGATCGGGCCACTGGACGGCATGATCCCAGAGCAAGCGTATAGCGAACAGCGTGGCGAGAAATGGCACGATCACCACGACGAGGACGACAATTTTGCTGACAAGGGCACGCAAGGGTTCCTCCACTCATAGGTCTGCTACTTCAAATAGCAGGTTGAACATAGGAGGAGGTTTGCGCCAACTTTGTTTCAGGCGTTCTGGCCTCCTGGCTCTTGTATAATCATGGCCGAGTTATGCTACACTATAGCAGAGCGATACTTGAGAGCCGCTCCCAGGATAGCAGAGCATCACTCTACTTCTGTACTCATCTGTACTCATTATGAAAGGAATATCCTATGGCCGATCCCCGCATCCGCCGCTGGGCAGAGACGCTCACCCACTATTGCCTGTATATCCAGCCCGGCGAAACCGTCTTGATCTATGCCACGCCCCTGGCCGAGCCGCTGGTGAAAGAAGTCTACCGCGAGATCGTGCGCGCGGGCGGCCTCCCCATCCTGCGCATAACCTTGCCGGAATTGACCGAAATCTTCCTCAAAGAAGCCTCGGAGTCCCAACTCGCCTTTGTTTCACCACTGGATGAAACGTTCTCCGAGACTGTCAGCGCCCGCCTGACCATTGGCAGCGACACCAACGTGCGCTCGCTGGTGAATGTAAACCCGGCGCGCCAGGCCATCTTTCAGCGAGCAAACGCGGCAGCGAGACGGCACTATAGCGAGCGCGAGCAGCGGGGCGCCTTCAAATGGTGCGGCACGCTCTATCCCACCCCGGCATATGCCCAGAACGCGGGCATGTCGCTCGGCGACTTCACCGAGTTCGTCTATCAGGCCTGCTTCCTGAACGACGAACACCCCGCCGACCGCTGGCGCGAAGTCGGCGCCAGCCAGCAGCGTTATGTCGATTGGCTCAAGGGCAAGAAGCGCGTCCGCATCCTGGGCCGCGACACCGATCTCTCGCTCTCCATCGAAGGCCGCACCTTCATCAACAGCGACGGCAAGCGCAATTTCCCCAGCGGCGAGTTCTTCACCGGCCCGGTGGAAGATTCCGCCGAAGGCACGATCCGCTACATCATCCCCTCCGCGCACAACGGGCGCGTCGTGCAAGACATCCGCCTGCGCTTTCACAACGGCGAGGTCGTCGAGACCACTGCCGCCCAGGGGGAGGAGTTCCTGGAGCAAATGACGCATCTCGACGACGGCTCGCGGCGCCTGGGCGAGTTCGCCTTCGGCAACAACTTTGGCATCACACGTGGCATCTCCAATACCCTCTTTGACGAGAAGATCGGCGGCACAGTGCATCTGGCGCTGGGCAGCAGCTACCCGGAGACGGGCGGCAGAAACCTCTCTGCACTGCATTGGGATATGGTCTGCGATCTGCGCCCGGAGGCTGGCGGCGGCGAGGTCTGGGTGGATGACACCCTCTTCCTTAAAGATGGCAAGCTGATGGTCGGCTAACCTGTACCCCCGGCGTCTCGCCGGGCCGTCCTGGGACGGGGAGGCGCGGTTTCAACCGCCAACCCCGCCAGACCAAAGACAGAGTTGCCAGCATTGCCTCGCTCTTGTTATGATCTACGCAAGGCAACAGCGAACAACACCCGGAGGGTAGGAAGGTGAGCCAATCGATACACGAAGCGTTTGCTCAGTTGCGCCAGGCCATCCTGGCGGGCCAGGGGGCGCTCAGCCCAGCAGAGCGCCAGCGCATCGCCGCATGGAGCGCCAATCCCGACCAGGGACCGGCCAGCCAGCAGTTCCCCGATGCACTGGCGAGCGTCCTCACCAAAGTCACGCGCAACGCTTATAAAGTGACCGATGAGGATATTCAAGCCCTCCTGGATGCGGGCTATGCCGAAGATGTCATCTTCGAGGCCATCATCAGCGCCGCCCTGGGCACTGCCATCCGCCGCTACGAGCGCGGCATGGCTGTCTTGCAAGCCGCGAAAGGAGCCGTTCATGCGCCTACGCATTCTTGAGGAAGGACGCAGCGCCGAGCAGAAAGCGCAGTTTCAGCAGATGCTGGCGCGTGGGGACCGCATTGGCGACATGAGCAAAGTCTGCGCCTATCGCCCCGACTTTTTTGGCGCCCCGTACTCGGCTCTGGTGGACGAAGCCTTACATCAGCCATCAACCGCCTGGTCGCAGGGCGAGCGCGAACTCTTTGCCGCGTTTGTCTCGCGGCTCAACCAGTGCGTGTACTGAACGACCGTTCACGGCGCGGTCGCGCTGGCAGGGATACAAGACGAGGCGCTGGTGACAGCCGTCCTGACCGACTGGCGCAGCGCCCCGGTCAATGACAAAGTGCGGGCCACACTGGCCTTTCTGGAGACGCTGACGCTCAGGCCGGGTGATGTCTCATCTGAGGAAATGCTGAACATGCGCGCAGCAGGCGTCAGCGATGAGGGCATCGAAACGGCCATTGCCATCTGCGCGCTCTTCAGTATCGCTGATCGGCTGGCTGATACATTCGACTACGACCCGCCCGATGCAGAAGACGCGCGTCGGGCCGGGGAACAATTGTTGCGACACGGGTACAAATCATAAAGGGGAGGACTCCATGTCTGATCCACGCTTGCAACGCTGGGCCGAAGTGCTGGTGCGCTACTCAGTGGGCGTGCAGCCCGGCGATCTCTTCATGATTAACAGCGCGCCAGCCGCCGCCCCGCTGCTCAAAGAGGTCTACCGCGAGGCGCTGCGGGTGGGCGCGCATCCGCATGTCTACCTGAGCCTGCCAGACACCCAGGAGATTTTTTTGCGCGAGGCAAACGAGCAGCAGCTTCAGTTCGTCTCGCCAATTGACGACATCATCATGAATCAGTTCAACGCCACGCTGGCAATTATGGCAGCGGAGAACACCCGCGCCCTGGCAAACGCCGACCCGGCCAGGCAGGCCATGCGCACGAAAGCAGGGCATCGGCTGCAAGAAACCTTCATGCGTCGGCAGGCAACCGGCGACCTCAAATGGAGCCTGACGCTCTATCCGACCAACGCCTACGCCCAGGACGCCGACATGTCCCTCAGCGACTTTACCGAGTTTGTCTACGACGCCTGCTTTCTGAACGACGACGACCCGGTGGCGCGCTGGAAGGCGCTGGGCGCCGAGCAGCAGCATCTGGTAGACTGGCTGAAAGGCAAAGATCAGATTCACGTCGTCGCCAGAGACACCGACCTCCATCTCTCCGTGAAGGACCGCATCTTCATCAACGGCGACGGCCAGAAGAACTTCCCCGATGGCGAGTTCTTCACCGGCCCGGTGGAAGATTCAGTCAACGGGCACATTCGCTTCACCCTTCCGGCCATGTTCCAGGGCCGCCCCGTCGAGGGCGTGCGCCTGCGCTTCGAGGCGGGCAAGGTCGTGGAGGCCACCGCCGACGTGGGCCAGGACTTGCTGGAGGAGATGCTCAAGATCGATGAGGGGGCATCTCGCCTGGGCGAGTTCGCTTTTGGCAACAACTTCGGCATTAGCCGGGGCATTCGCAACATCCTCTTCGATGAGAAGATCGGCGGCTCTGTGCATATGGCGCTCGGCGCCAGCTATCCCGATACCGGCGCAAAGAACCAGTCCGCGCTGCACTGGGATATGATCTGCGACCTGCGCAGCGGCGGCGAGGTCCGCGTCGATGGGCACCTCTTCAACAAAGATGGCAAGTTCCTCGTATAGCAGACGAGCGCAACCGCTTTCTTCCAGCCCGCCTTCGCGGGCTTCGTGGCAGCCGCAGGCTGCCCTTAGGCGCGATTTTAATCGCCAGTGTTGGCCTGCTTCTTGCATCATTGAACGCAGGAGAGAGTCGTCTGGCTGGCTCCCAGAGAAGGGATGGCGCGGCATGGACAAAAGCCAGATACAGCCCCAGATCAGAGCGCGCAACACGCCTGAGCCGAATGCGTCCGGCAAGATTCGGGCGGCGCTGGTCTCGGTTGTCGTCAATCTCTTCTTGATTCTCGTGAAGGGAGGTGTGGGCATTCTGGCGGGCAGCATCGGCTTGATTGCCGAGGCTGTTCACTCGCTGACTGACCTCACGGCCAGCGTGCTGGCCGTCTGGGGCATCCGGCGCGCCGGACAGCCGCCGGACGTGCATCACGCTTTTGGGCACGCGCGCTACGAAAACCTGAGCAGCCTGCTGCAAATGCTCATCATTGGCATCGCCAGCGGCATCCTGATCTATGAATCGATCCTGCGCATCATCAACGGTTTTACTATCGACGTAGAGTGGTGGGCCTTTGCCGTGATGGGTGGCTCGCTGGTGATCGATCTCTCGACCAGCCGCTATCTCGACAAGGCAGCAGGCGCCAGCGGCGGCAGCGCCGCGCTGGAGGCAGACTCGTTTCATTTCCTTTCGGATATGTGGGGCGCGGGAGCCGTCATCGTCGGCCTGATCTTTGCTCGCTTTGGCTTTAAGCTGGCCGATCCCATTGCGGCCATTGCCGTCGCAGTGGTCATCGGCGGCACAGCCATCCGCAACGGCGTGCGCACAACGAGCATCCTGATGGATCAAGCGCCCCCGAAGGCGCTGCTGGATCGCATCACCGAGATGGCGACCTCCTGCCCACAGGTGCGCGAGGTGCGCGAACTACGCGCGCGCGTGGCCGGCAGCCGAGTGCTGCTGGATATGGCTGTCGGGCTGGACCCCGGCCTCTCCATTCAAGAGGCGCACGAGATCGCGCATCAGGTCAGCACAGAGATTCAGCGCCAGATACCAGAGGTGATGGACGCGGTGGTGCATGCCGAGCCGGTGGGGGCCGAGCATGCCGGGAATAGGCCGCCGCGCTCCGGCTGATTCCGCCGCCAGGTTGACTGCATATGGTAGAATATACCTATAGGGGGTATGCAACTTTTTAGGAGTCCGCGCGTATATATCTCTGCAAAGGGAAATACCTCACGAGGGTGGGTAACATTTCGTGAGGGTTATTCGTCCAGGGTGTAGAGCAAAAACTCCTGAACACTGCTTTGCCAGTACTGTGTATTGCCTCCCTGCTTCACCTTTCAGCGATAACCCGCTGCTGATTCAGGCTGTGTGTGACGTTGGTTCGGTCAGCGCGTGGCACTTTTTGTGCGACCACGAATGAAGTAGAGAGGCTGGTATTGCTCAGTCAATAGCCCATTTTAGTAGGGTCAAACGCAAAGTCTTGTCAAAATTGGGCTTTTGGCCCGATAATATACAAAGAGGAAACGTAAGCTCTTAGCAGATGCCTTTTCCCCAGACGATCCGTTTTTCGGGGGCTGCCATTTTGGACCTGCCGAAAGGGAATACAGTGTTGTGTGAACCTGGGAGTGTGGCAAAGCATTAAGCAGTTGGCGTGAGGAACGCCACAACGTCCATTCAGTGGGGCGCCTCGCTCCGCCTGATGGCGCGTTTGTGGCAATCAGAGCGAATAAGGGTTCCAGGCACACCACCGAAACCCTGTCTAATAGGATATATAAACGACATGACACAGCGGATGAATGAGCAGGAATGGATCCCCACGCTGAACGATTTGCTTGAGAAAGGGCGCAAGCGAGGGTTTGTGCGCCGCGATGAGCTAGAGGCAGCGCTCCAGCGCACCCGGCACTACGACCCGCAGGCTCATGCTAGCTTGCCTGAGCAAGTCGACGACCCACAGCCACAAATCGCGGAGCTTGAGGATCTCGATGAAGCCGTGGACCAGCTCCTTGCCGATGATATTGATATTGTCGATGATGAGGAGGAAGAGGCCCACGCCCGTGAGGATACCGATATAGAGCATCATCTTGAAGACCTTGAAACCGATACTGAGGCGCTGCGCGATCTGCCGGATATGGGAGATGCCGGACGTGACCGGCTGCGCCGGGTAGAGCAGATCGCCCGCGAGGCTGAGCGCGGCGAGGCTACAGAGGTCGATACGATTACCGCCTATCTCCGTGAGATTGGGCGGGTACGGATGCTCAGCCATCAGCAAGAGATTGATCTTGCCAAGCGTATTGAGGCAGGCGACAGGAGCGCCATGTCAGAGTTTGTGCTGGCGAACCTGCGCCTGGTAGTTAGCATTGCCAAACGCTACGTGGGACGTGGCCTGACCTTGCTTGATCTGATTCAGGAGGGCAACATCGGGCTGATGCGCGCCGTGCAGCGCTATGATTGGCGGCGCGGCCATCGCTTCAGCACGCACGCCACATGGTGGATTCGCCAGGCAATCAGCCGGGCGGTGGCCGATAAGGGCCGCGCTATCCGGCTGCCCGTCTACGTCAATACCGCCCTGAACCGCGTGCGCCGCGAGCGCCAGCGCCTGATTCAAGAGTTGGGCCGCGAGCCAACCGAGTTTGAGTTGGCCGACGCGGTGGGCCTTGAGGTCGAGCGCCTGCACGAGTTGGAGGCCGCGCCGGGCACGCCGATCTCGCTCGAACTGCCCGTCGGCGAGGACGACGAGCAGGAGTTGGGCGATGTCCTGGCCGATGAGGCGTCGCAGTCGCCGGAGGATGCGGCGGCCATGCACACCTTGAAGGAAGAGGTTCGCGAGGTACTGGAGGATGTCTTAACGCCCCGCGAACAGCTTGTCCTGGAACTGCGCTTCGGGCTGGGTGGCAGCGGGCATACCTACCCGCTGGAGCAGGTAGGTCGCCAGCTTGGCATCACCCGCGAGCGCGTGCGTCAGATCGAAGCAGGCGCGCTGGCGTAGCTGCGCCATCCGCAGGTGCTGGAGCGCCTGCGCGGCTAAGCCGAGCCACAGCCTCGGCCAGCGTCAGGCGAATCAAGAGTGCGTGACCACAGACAAAAACACCAGCGGCACAGAATCTGTGC
>JBJKSJ010000004.1:0-7377 GCA_046704085.1 Ktedonobacterales bacterium
AACACCCTCTTCAAAGTGCTGGAGGCCATCGAGCAGAAGAAGCTTCTGCTATCGTCGCTCTTCCCATGATAGTGGTCAGTTCGGTCAGCTTGGTCTCCACCAGCAGCAGGTTGCCGCCGTCTGGCGCGACGCGCCCGACTCCCCCCCCCGGCCGCCGCACCCCGCGCCTTGCCCTTCAGCGCACCCCGCCGGAGGCGTCCCAGACGACAAACTGCGCCAGGACCGCCTGGAGGAACGCGCGCGCTTGTTTGGCGCGATAGCGCCGCTTGAGTTCGCCATAGACCAGGTTCAGCCGCGCGCACAGCGCCAGCACGGCGGTGGTCCATTCTTCTTCGCCGATCAAGACCGGCGGGTAGTCCAGCAGACGCATCAGCCGCTCCGCCTCGAAGCGCACCGCCCAGAGAAAGTCCCACTCCTCGTTAAAAGTGCGCAGCCACCCACGATCATAGGGCGGCAGCACCAGCGCCGCCCAGACGGGCGCGCTGTCTTCGGGCGAGCAATAGTGCGGGGCATCGGGATGAGCCTTGAGCCAGGCCCAGCGGGCCGCAATGGCCTGGCCGACCCAGCGGCTCAGGCACTGTGTCCCCAACCGCCAGGCCACCGGCACGCCCGGCTCGGCCCGGCGCTTGACCTCTAGGGAGAGCCAGCGACACGCCGAGCGCAGCGGCACGCCCCAGGAAGACGACCAGAAAGAGACCAGATCTGCGGAGGTGAACGGCATAAAAACTACTCCTCTCAGGTTCGTGGGTGCGCCTGGCGCCAGGCACGAAACGGCCATCTCCTGACGGGCTGGAGCGATGCCGCTGGCCGGATGGGCGGCAGGAACAGTCCTCACTGTCCCGCCGCGCATCGGGAAACGGTTCGCCCCGCCCGTCAGGAGATGGCCGCAGAGAGGAGGACATGCTATCAGGATGATAGAATGCCTCCAGCCGCGTCTCCTGGGAACGTTCCAGGGATGGGGTGAGCGACGCGGCCAGTTAAGTAGACTGGCCGCGTCGCATGGTAGCGTTTCATTGTAAAGGCGCCGCGCGCATCACCAGGATGCGCAACAAAAGAACTGATTGCTGGGTAGACTATAGCAGATGCCGCTCGCTCTGTCAAGAGGCACAGCAAGGCAGCCTCATGGCTCTTCTCGTGGGCATAGGCTGGCTATGCCCACGATCGGCGCGCAGGCGCTAGGCTGGCAAGCCATCAGGCGTCAGGCGCGCCACGCCCTCGGTGATGACCAGCAGCGCGTCGTTCGCCATCTGTTCTGCCGAGATTTTTTGCGCGCCCTGACTCCACTGGACGGCAACCCCAAAGATGGCCCAACTCACGACCAGGGCCAGCGTTTCCACCGGAACCGGCCAGGGTTTTCCGCCTGTGGGCGCCTGCTTGAGCCACGTCACCAGTAGATAGGAGAGTTCTTCCTGGACCGCCCGCTCCAGCAGCGGGTCCAAACCTCCGGGTGGCCCACAGTGACTGTGCATCTCCTGAAAGAAGTCCGCCTCTGCCTGGATCAGCAAGCCCAGCGATCTCCTGCTCCAGCGCGCCGTTGGGGGCAGCATGCTGGCAACCGCCTGTTGAAACTGCTCGCGGATGATCGCTTCGATCAGCGCATTTTTATCGGCAAAGTGGGCGTAGAAGGTGCCCCGATTGACGGTGGCGCGTTCGGTGATTTCCTGAATGCTGATTGCCGCAAAGCCTTTCTCTTGCAGCAGTTCCAGGAAGGCGTCTTGGATGAGGCGCCGCGTCCGCTTGACGCGCGGATCGCTGCCCTTGGGCACAGTTGCCATCGTTTCTCCTCCCGTCTCTGCTCACGGATGCTCTGGGTTGCCGGGTGGCCTCGCCACTTTTCCAACACTTTCCCCATTCTGTTCCCTAACCACCAGAAAGGGCAGACTGCTCATTGATTCTGACACTATCACACAGTAGTATTATAAGAGATAGTTGCTGGTTAAGCAACAACTATGTGATAGCCAACAGATGATGGAAAACGGAGTCCCATTGCTATGACAACACCAACCAACACAAACCCGATTTCAGCGACGCCCACCACGACCTGGAAGATCGATCCCAACACCTCACGCGCTGAGTTCACCGCCCGCATGCGCCTGATGTTTGTCGCCAAAGTCTCGGTCCACGGGCGCTTTACGGACCTCCAGGGCACACTCACTGGGGACGAGAGCGATCCTACCCACGCGCAGGTCAACGTCACCATCGGCTCCGCCAGCCTGGATACAAAACTGCCCGCGCGCGATAAACATCTGCGCTCCGCCGACTTCTTTGAGGTCGAACACTACCCCCACCTGACCTTCACCGGCCAGCGCATCGAGGCGCTCGACCGGGCGAAGGGGCACTACCGCGTCACAGGAACGCTGACCATCCGTGATGTGGCCCGCGAGGTCAGCCTGGACGCCTGGTATGCCACGCAGCAGGAAGGCGCGGAGCAACCCAGACACACCTTCGACCTCACGACTGCGCTGAACCGCCAGGACTTTGGCCTGGTCTGGAGCCGCTCGACACAAAAGATCGCGGACGACGTGACTATCGCGCTGCATATCGAACTGGTTCCCGCCTCAGCCTCTCTCTAGCAGGCCGCGGCGCGGAATTGATGGTTCGTTTGCCAAATAGTATCGGCTGTAATAATTACCAGGAGGCAATGACATGAGTACGCCGCGTGAAGCGGAAGCCGGACCCCGCAGCGTCTGGCAGGCTGACCCTTTCCACACGCAAGTCGAGTTCGCCGCCAAGCATCTGGGCATGATGACCGTGCGTGGTCACTTTGCCGAGGTCAGCGTGACCGGCCAGATCGACCCCGACCACCCCGAAGCGTTAGCCCTCGAAGTGACCATTCAGACGGCTAGTATCAAGACGCACAACCCAAATCGGGACAACGACCTGCGGGGATCGAATTTTCTTGAAGTAGACAAGTACCCCACGATCACGTTTAAAAGCACGAAGGTTGAAGCGACTGGGCAGGATCGCTACACCCTGACTGGCGACCTGACCATCAAGGGCAACACCAGGCCGGTGACACTCAACGGGGTGGTCTATGGGGAGTTCAATGACCCCAGGATGGGCCACCGCATCGGCTACAGCGCCGAGGGCCAGATCAACCGCAAGGACTTCGGCCTGACATTCAACATGATGCTCGATGGCAAGTGGATCGTCAGCGACGAGGTCCAGCTTCTGATCGAAGGCGAGATCGTCGAGAAACCGCAAGAATAAACTGCCAACACACAGGCAGGATTAGTCCTCCGGCGGGCCAGGGGGCTTCACGAAAAGCCCCCTATGCCCAGCGTGTGCGCCAACTTGCCCCCCGATGCAGATGAAGATTCCCACCGTCCTGGTGTCATGTCTTGATCCGTCTGCTGTCCAGCCACCGAGAACATGTTTTTCAGCCCGATGGAAATAGAGATGCCTGAAGCATGCACTTTATATCGCAATACGAATCTTGGCACGCGCTCTGCAAGCGCCATGCTCTCCAAAGTCCTCTTTCCTTCTTGCAGCCCTTGGCAGTGAATGGGCAGCGATTCATCACGCAGAGTGATCTAGAAAGCGGGGAACGACTCATGCAACAGGCGTCTTTATTCAGACTCAACTTGACTCAGCGCAATCGGTTTCTGAACAGCATCTGGGGAGAACTCCTGGCTGAGTTTCTGGGCACAATGGTGCTGCTCCTCTTTGGCGATGGCTGCGTCGCCATTGCGCTAGGGGCCGGTATTGGGTACAGTGTCCCCTTGTTCAACAACTGGATGGTCATTACCCTGGGGTGGGGGATGGCAGTCGTCTTCGGCGTGTATGTGGCCGGCGCCGTCTCTGGCGCCCATATCAATCCTGCCGTCACGCTCGCCTTCGCGGTACGCCGCAAGTTCCCCTGGTGGAAAGTCGGCCCCTACTGGGTGGCCCAGGTCATCGGCGCCTACACAGGGGCGGCGATTGTCTACTTCAACTACAGTTGGCTCCTCTCCAACTACGAGACCGCCAACCACATCGTTCGCGGAGTGACCGCCAACGGCGCTGCTATTTTGGAAGCGAAGATTTTCTACACCTTCCCCAACTCATTGCAGATTCCTGGAAACCCGCCCGCCACCGTCTCCAACCTGGCCGGGTTTGCCGATCAGGTGCTGGGTACGGCGCTGCTGGTGGGCTTGATCTTCGCGGTGGTCGATTTGGTCAATCAGCCGGTGCAGTCAAACCTGGCGCCGTTCATTATCGGCTTGATTGTCGTGGCGATTGGCCTGTCTTTTGGCTTGAACGCTGGATACGCGATTAACCCCGCCCGCGACTTTGGCCCGCGCTTGTTTGCGTTCACGGTGGGCTTTGGCGCGCTCGCCATTCCCGGCCCCAATGCGTATATGTGGGTACCGATTGTGGGGCCATTTGTAGGAGGCATCGCCGGAGCCTTGATCTATGATCTGGGCATCCACTCAGTGCTGGTGGCGCGCCAAGAGAAAGCCACAGCCGCCGTTGAAGAACGCGGCAGAACCGTCCGCGAGGAGCCAGGTGCGACTGAGCGGGAGATGGAGGAGCGAGGCCGCACTACGCGGGAGGTCTGAGAAGCCTTACGCCAAGGAGAACCACTCATGCGATACACATCCTTACTCAAACTCAAGGTATGGTGGGCTTTGCACCCGTCCGCCGCACCACCCGTGCATGAGGAATGGGCCAGCCCGCAGGCCAGAGAGGCCAGTCCCCACCACCTCGTATCGCAAGGGGTCAATGTGATGGAGGCTGCCACTCACACGCTCACGTTGGGCAGAAGCGTCATTGAGCGCAGCCCCCATACGGTCTCGCGCGGGAGGTGTAGTATCGAGCAGCGCCCGCACACCTTCAGGCGAGGCGCCGATAGCATCGAGCCGAGCGCGCCCCCTTCTGCCCGTGCTAACTCAGCAGAGCTGACAGCAGGTTCATAGAAGAAGACCCGCTCCTTGTCAACCGCTACTCTCTCCTTTGCCGTGTGGTTATGCATTGCCCTGCCACACCATGCGCTAGAGATGGAGAAGCCAGAGACAAAGGAAACCTCCGGGTAACTCCTGGTTACTCGCATCGTTACTCTCCAGAGCTATACCTTCTCTAACAGCCTACAGGGAAAATGGAACCCTCGGCTGACCTTTCATTCAATGCTCTCTTAGTCCTGGTGGAGGCAGCTTCTTTGTTGTGAGGCCAGCACGTCATGTGTGACAATGACCCCTGAAACGCATCCTCTGGACATCGTGGCATCAAGCGGTCTTCATACTGAAAACGCGCTCCTTTCGCGTTTGTTCCCGTTGTTTCACTTGCTCGTTTCCAGGGAGGCGCCTACACGGTGTTTTCTGACCAGACGCGCCAGCCAGCGCCCCCCAAGATCGGAGCCTGTCATGGACGCCCCTTCCGCCTTCTCCGCCAACCCAGATTCTGCTCCCCTCCAGGCCACCGTGCCAGGAGCGGCGCCGAGCCAGGCGCCCCCGCCAGACCAGCGCCCCACCCCAGCCGGGCACGGCCTCGTGCGCTGGTTCCAACAGAACAGCTTTGCGCCCCGCTGGCTGTCGGCACGGCTGCGTCACCCGCTCATTGGCTATCTGGTGGCGCTGCTCATTGAACTGGCAGCCGCGAGTCTGATGATCTTCCTCATCGACACGTTTCCCGTATTTGCCTTTCGTGGGATTCTCACCATCCTCAGCATTATCCTGATCGCGTTGGGCTGGGGGGCTGGACCGGGTCTGTTCGCCACACTCGTGGGCACGTTTCTGCTCTATTACGCCATCCTGCCTCCCCATTTCTCTTTCGCCCTCGACAATCCGTCCGATGTTATCGGCCTGGTGCTGTACCTGGTGGTGGGCGCGAGTATTTGTTTGTTTGCCAGTCGGAGTGAGCGCGCGCGCCGCCTGATCGAGGAGAAGAGCCAGCGGCTTTCCCAGGCGGAAGCGAGAAGCCGCTTTGACTCTCGGCGCTTGCGCGCGGTGCTGGATGTCCTGCCGACGGCGGTGCTGATCGCCGACCCACAGGGCCAGTTGCTGGAGATGAACCAGGCTACCCGAACGCTCTGGGGCGGCGATATCTGGCTAGCCCCCTACGTTGCGGAGTATGCCCGATATAAAGCGTGGTGGCCCAGCACCGGCCAGCCCCTGGCTTCCGAAGAGTGGACGCTGGCCCGCGCTTTCACCAGCGGCAAGGCGGTGTTCAATGACGAGATCGAGATCGAGACGCTCGACGGGCAGCGCAAACGCATCCTGAATTCGGCTGCCCCCATTCGAGATGAGCAAGGGACCATTACCGGCGGGGTCGTCAGCGCGCTGGACATTTCGGAACTCCGGCGGCTGGAGCGCGAGGTGACCGAGCGCGCCCAGGAGTTGGAAGCCATCTTCGAGACCATCACCGACGGGATCGTGCTGCTCGATACGCAGGGACAGGTGGTGCGGTCGAACCACGCGCTGCGCGCGCTCTTTGGGTTGGACCAGCAGCCGGACTATATGGCGCTCCCGTTCGCCCAGCGGGTGGCGGGCTATGCCGTCCACGACGAGCAGGGCCAGCCGCTCCCGCTGGAGGAGTGGCCAGCCCAGCGCCTGCTCCGGGGCGAGGTCTTGACTGGCCTGGATCGCCGCCTCACCACCCTGACGGGACGCCAGGTGGTACTCAATGTGGGCGGCGCGCCCATTCGTGACGCAAGGGGGCAGATTACCGGCTGTGTCGAAGTGTTCCGGGATGTGACCGAGCGGCGACAGTTGGAGCAACGCACCCGCGAGGCGCTCAGCGCCCTGGTGGCGATGGGCGAAGCAATGGTGCAGGGGGGCGACGAGCAGGGTGAGGCCCCTCTGGTGACGGCGCAAACGACGGCACACCACCTGGCCGCATTAACCCACCGGGTCGTAGACTGTCAGCGCGTCACGATCAGCCTGATCGACCCACTGGCCGAGACGATTCAACCCCTGGTAGCCAGCGATTTCTCCCCCGCGCAGGAAGCGGATTGGGTAATCAACCTGCGGGGGGTGCCGCTGCTAGAGCGCCTGGGCGACCCTGCCCTGGTGGCGCGCCTGCATGCCGGGGAGGCGCTCATCCTGGATCTGCCCCGGATGCCCCCCACGTTCGCGCAGACCTATCATAGCACCGCCACGATCCTGATGGCCCCGATGCTCATCGGCACGCGCCTGCTGGGGCTGCTGGCGGTTCATCATCTCGAACCAGAGCATCGGTATACTCCCGAAGAGGTCGGGCTGGTGGGCGCGGTCGCCCGGCTCGCCGCCCTGGTGATCGCACGTGAACAGTTACTCAGCGAGCGTGAGGAAGCGCGCGCCAGCGCCCTGGCCGAGCGCGAGGCGAACCACCAGATGGATGCCTTCCTCAGTCTGGTCAGTCATGAACTCAAACAACCACTGACTTTCATCAGTGGGAGTCTCCAACTGGCCCAGCGCCGCA
>JBJKSJ010000005.1:0-24349 GCA_046704085.1 Ktedonobacterales bacterium
CCACAGTATCGTGACCCCTTTTGGGGCAAGCGTAGCCGGGTGGACACCCCGGACCTGGCTAGGAAGAAAACCGCCGGAGAGGGCGCGTCCTAGAAGCCGCCGGGCTTTAGCCCGTGCGGAGTGTCACTTCTGTGAATGCTTTCCCTTCTCTGGAGGCAAGAGAAGAAGAGATACTGTGAAGCATTCATATCCATTCCACCCTTCCTTAAATCTGGGATGCTTCGTGAGGGGTGGAGGCGTTCAGTACCGCTGGCTTCCAGTCGGCAGGGGTGGGAGGTGCGGCGCCTGCGCGAATGCTGCCCCAGGAAGGACGGCGCTACAAGTTATCTGTGACTGACCTGCCCAGAAAGGCGCCATAGCGGGCTGCCGCTCCGGCGCCTGCGCGCGTTTCGGCTTCATTCAGCGGAGTAAAGAGCGTCGGGGTGAGGCTCACGGCATCCCTGGTCAGCGCGCGCTTCCAGATACCCACAATCTGCCCATTGACCACGATGATCGGGCTGAAGATGCCATTGCCCGTCTGTTCGGCATACGCCGGGTCAAGGACGGCGCTGCGGTCAGTATACGCCACCGTATACTCATCATACGGCGGCAGCAGATAGGCCGTTGACGCCGCCGCTGGCGCGGTGGACGTGGACGGAGCGAGCCAGTAGGTCTGGCCGTCAATCACCTCCTGGATCAGGTGTGACTGCGCCAGCGCCAGCCCGGCTCTGGCGTCGGCTGCCGCCAGCCCGGACCACCAGGCAAAATCTTGCGCGGTGGCTGGCCCATGACTCGTAAAGTAGCGGCGCGCCAGTTCCGCCAGCGCCTCGTCGCGCTCCAGCGTCTTCGCGCCGGGCGCCATTTCGTCCAGCAGCGCGAAGGTAAATTGCTTGCCGCGCCGCGCGCCAGAACAGATCAGCCCTTCCACCTCGGCGCGGTTCAAGAGAAACGTCAGCCGAAGATCGGCAGTAGAGATGCCTGCCCGCGCCAGCGCGGCGGCCAGTTCCTGGCGGGTGAGTTGTTTTCCACCCTGGAGCGTTTCAGCAAACACCGCGCTGCTCTTTGCAAAGGTCGCCTCGTCGAGTTCGAGCCGCCGATACCACATGGCATTGTTGGCAACGCTGCGCGGCGCCATCAGGCGCAGCAGCCAGCGAATATCCGCTGCGGCGACAAAATGCCAGGTGCCGCGCATCGGATGCGTGCGCACGATGATGCCGTCCGCGATGGCGCGCTCGACAACCGCTTCGGTCGCCTGGCGCATGCGCAGCCCAACAGCCCACAGCGCGCCGAGATAGTCCTGGGCCTGGACGGCGCCAAACCACGCCACGACCTCGCCTGGCGTCTCGAAATCAGCCAGAGTCAGATGCTGGTTACAGAGCCGCTGGCGCGCAATCTCCATGTTGGTCATATTGACTCCCCTAACGACTAAAGATACGTGCTTGACAGGTATACCATTTTGGTATACTATAGAGCTATGCATGTTATAGCCAAACCAGCGCTGGTAGCGTTCTGGACCAGGCATCCAGACGCAGAAAACCCGCTTAATACGTGGTATCGCACCATGCAAAAGGAAGACTTCACGGACTTCAACCACTTGCGTGTGACTTTCCCCAGTGCTGCTCAGGTTGGCGCTGTAACGGTCTTTAACATAGGTGGCAATAAATACCGGCTCATTGCAGCCATCTACTATAACCAACGTGTGCTACTCATTCGCAACGTGCTTACCCATGCAGAGTATGATCGCGGCAACTGGAAATGAGGAAACTAATGGGACACCCAGTAAAAACACCAGAGCCACAGGCCATCTCCCAGGCGTGGGAAGCGCTGCGGGATGTGGTTGGGGTGACTTCAGTACAAAATGAGCGGGATTATGAGCAGGCGCTCGCCGTCGTGAATATCCTGCTTGACGAGATTGGGGATAACAAGAATCATCCCCTTGCCGACCTGCTAGGTTATCTTGCCGAGCAGGTGGAAGCATACGAGAATGCGCATTACCCGACTCCCCCGGCAGAGCCACGCGAGGTACTGCGCTTCCTGATGGAGCAGCATGGTCTCAAGCAGGAAGACCTGGCAGACTGCGCGCCGCAGAGTAGAATATCCGACATTCTCAGAGGCAGACGACCTGTCAGCAAAGAGATTGCTAAAAACCTGGCGCGCCGGTTCGGCGTGCATGCTGATCTGTTTCTCTAAGCGCGCCAGGTTTTCCCTCGTCGGATGAACCTGTGCATCTGGCAGGGCTGACAGACAACTACGTGTAGCGCCAGCCTCCGTGCTGGCGAATCGCCTGGCCGCCAGGAAGGGCAGCCGCGCGAGCGAAGCGAGAAGCAGCCCCCTGGGCTGCGGAGCGGCTGCGGCGAAGCCTGGCGCTACACGCATGGTCCCTATTTTGCCAGCCGCTCGGCCAGCGTCACAAAGGTGCGCACAGGGATGCCGCTCGCGCCCTTGTCGGCGTAGGGGCGGGCGCTGCTGAAGTCGTTGACGGCGGCGATGTCCAGGTGCGCCCAGGGCGCGCCCTCCGCGAAGCGGCCCAGGATGCGCGCCGCGCCAATCGAACCCGCCTCGCGTCGGATGACGCTCTGGCGCACGTCAGCAATGTCGCTCTTGATCAGTTCGTCGTAGTCCTCATCCATCGGCATCGTCCAGAATCGCTCGCCGACCTCCTCGCCGATCTCTTGAATCTGCCGCGCCAGGGCGTCATCGTTGGCGAAGATGCCCGCGCGCACATTGCCCAGCGCAATGCTGATCGCGCCGGTCAGCGTGGCGGCGTCCACGATGGGCGCGAGGTGATGGGCGCGCGCGTAGGAGAGCGCGTCGGCCAGAATCAGGCGGCCCTCCGCGTCGGTGTTGACGATCTCCACCGTTTTGCCGTTCATCGCCCGCAGAATATCGCCGGGGCGATAGGCGTTGCCGCCGGGCATGTTCTCCGTCGCCGGAGCCAGCGCCGTGACGTTGATCTTCGGCTTGAGGCCCGCGATGGCCTGCATCGCCGCGATCACTGCCGCCGCGCCGCACATATCCATCTTCATCTCGTCCATGTTGGCGGCGGGCTTGATCGAGATGCCCCCGGTATCGAAGGTGATACCCTTACCCACCAGCGCCAGCCCTGGCGCGCCGCCGGGATCGCCCTGGTAGCGCAGGATGATGAACTTCGGCGGCTGCGCGCTGCCCTGCGCCACGCCCAGCAGACAGCCCATACCCAACTCCTGCATCTGCGCGCGCTCCAGAATCTCGCACTCCAGCCCGTAGGTTTCGGCCATGACCCGCGAGCGATTGGCAAGCTCAGTCGGCGTCAGCACGTTGGGCGGCTCGTTGCCCAGATCGCGGCAGAAGTTCACCGCCTCGCCGATGATGCTCCCACGCTCGCTGCCATGCCGCAGCGCGGTCTCGTCCTCGCCCAGCAGCGTGATCTGCTCGACGCGCTCGCCGTTGTCGCTGTTGCTCTTGTACTTCTTGAACTCATAGAGGCCATAGAGCGCGCCCTCGGCCATCGCCTCGCCCGCGTGCGTTGCCCCGATGCCCAGATGGGCCAGTCCCGGCCACCAGAGCGCCAGGGCGACATGCCGCGCCCCGGCCTTGCGCGCGGCGCGGCAGCCAGCAGCGGCGGCGCGGCGCAGCGCCTCGAAATTGAAATCTTTGCGCGGCCCCAGGCCAACCAGCTCGACGCGGGGCGTCTCCAGTTTGCCCAGCGTATGTACAATGGTCGTCACTTGCGCGCTGCCCGCCAGTTCGCCGTCGTGGCGCATCGCCGCGAACGCGCCGCCCAGCGCCGCATCGAGCGCGGCGGCTGGCCCCTCAAACGCATCAGCGCGGCTGCCCTTAAAGATGCCGACCACAACAGCGTCGGCGACAACAGCGTTGGCAGATGTCGTAGCAACGTGGATGTCCATAAAAAGCTGCTCCTCTACAATGGTGGATTGGGGAATCTCTCTGTAGAGGATTATGCCGAATGGCGACGGGCGCTGTCAATCAAGCGCCCAGCCACTCCTCATGGCGCGCACTGGTAGGCGCTATGCCTGCGCATCTCCCTGGTCGGCTTGTTGTTCGGGAAGCTCATGCAGGCGCTCGCTGCTGAAGTCCCGGCCCATCAGGGAGATGCGCTCGCCCTCGAATTGAAACAGCAGGTGGACTGCCGTTTGCTGTTGGCTGCCATCAGGCGCCGTCCAGTGCCAGGCATAGCGCACGGCCAGCCCGTTGGGGTGGGCATAACAAAAGAGCGCATCCACCTCCATCTGGGCGAAGAAGCGCAGAGCCTGCTCCAGATAGGCGCGATAGTCGGCTTTGCCGAAGGCAGGCCGCGCGTGGGGAAACGCGGTGAGCGGCATTGGTGGATAGTAGGTCACGTCGTCGGTACACAGGCTAAGGACGGTATCAATGTCGTGCTGCGTCACGGCATCGAAGTAGCGCTCCACGACCGCTGCCTGGCGCTGTTGGAGAGCGGTGAGTGGCCTGTTCAGGCTGGCGGCAATCTCAGTTGCCAGCGTGTTGAGATCGAATGGCTTGCTGATCAGGTTGTGGAAACCGCGCTGCTGCGCTTCCGCCAGGGAGACATTCCAGCCGGTCATCAAGATAACGGGCGTGGGGCGAGATCGCTCCAGCACTGGCAGAGCGGAACTGAGCGGGTCTTTGGCGGACGTGCTGAAGAGGTCCGTCAGGATCAGGAGAAACGCTTGCTTTGCAAGGATGGCGAGCGCCGCCTGGAGCGAGGAAGCAGAAGAGACAATGTAGCCTTCTTCGCTCAGGAAGCTGTGCAGGATATCGAGCAGATCGCTGTCGTCATCGGCGATCAGCAGGCGCGGAGAGGCAAGCGGCCCGGAAGCCATAGAACCGGCTTTCTTCTGCGCTTCAAAGCGGCAGAAGCTTATCAGCAAGAGCGCGCCAGGGCTTCTTTACCACCCTCTGGGCGGCAACAAAGATTCAGACCGGCATCATTCTACAGCAGGGCGCTAGAAGTGTCAAGCGTGGTAGTATGCGGTATTGGGATGAGCTTCTAGTTGGCAAGGATGATGCCCATCGCCAGTGTGGAATGACCAGATCACCCTCTGGCTGGAGGGTGATCAGTGGGATGAGGCTCTCAGGAGGCTTCGATGCTCATTATCAATGCCGATGAACTGCGCCAGGTCGTGCCAATGGACGCGACGATGGAGGCCGTAGCCAGCGCCTTTGCCCAGCTTTCCAACCAGCAGGCCGATGTGCCCCTGCGTCCCCATCTGGCTGTGTCGCCAGCGGACGGCCTCTGCCTGGTGATGCCCGCCTATCTGGCCGGGAGCGGCGCGCTGGGCGTCAAGCTGCTCACCCTCTTTCCGCACAACCCCGAACAGCACAGGCTGCCCACGATCAACGCGCTGGTGCTGCTTTTCGATGTCGAGAACGGCCTGCCGCTGGCGCTGATGGATGGC
Source organism: Ktedonobacterales bacterium (assembly GCA_046704085.1). GTDB lineage: Bacteria > Chloroflexota > Ktedonobacteria > Ktedonobacterales > DATBGS01 > DATBHW01. Next base: position 5,376 of record JBJKSJ010000005.1, read on the forward strand.
GGCTGGCTCACCGCCCTGCGCACGGGCGCGGCGTCGGGCGTGGCGACGCGGCTGCTGGCGCGAGAGGATGCGCGGACCCTGGCGCTCTTTGGAGCGGGCGCGCAGGCGCTGCCCCAGGCGTGGGCCGTCTGCGTGGCGCGCCCCATCGAGCGCCTCTGGCTGGTGAATCGCACGCCCGCGCGCGCCGAGCGGTTGGCCGAAACGCTGCGCGCCTTCGGGCCGCCCATCCCCGCCGACGTGCGCGTCGCCGCCTCCGCTGCCGAGGCGCTGGGCGAGGCAGATGTCGTCTGCTGCGCGACGGCCTCGCCCACGCCGCTCTTTGCCGACGCCGACCTGCGCCCCGGCACGCATCTCAACGGCATCGGCGCCTATCTGGCGAGCATGCAGGAGATTCCGGCGGAGACCGTCGCGCGGGCGCGCGTCGTCGTCGATCAGCGCGCCTCCGCCTGGGCCGAGGCGGGCGATCTGGTCATCCCCCGCGATCAGGGCTTGATCAACGAAAGCCACATCATTGCCGAACTTGGCGAGATCGTGGCTGGCCGCCTCGCCGGGCGCACCGACGCCGCGCAGATCACCTTCTTCAAATCCGTCGGCAACGCCGTGCAGGACGTCGCCGTCGCCCAGCTTGCCTACCGCCGGGCAAAGGAGTTGGGGCTGGGGGCGGAGGTCGCCCTATAGGGGGAACAAGGATGGTACAACAAGCATAGAGAAAGCGAGGCGCTATCATGGCAGATCAGGCCTTGACCCTCGATATCCCCGATGATTTCTACTATCGGCTCAAGCAGCGCGCCGAGTATCGGCGGCGCAGCATAGAGGAGGAATTGCTGACTCTGGCGACCACAGCAATGGTGGAGGATGAGATTCCGGCTGATATTCTGGAAGCGGTGGCGGCGCTGGACTTGCTGGACGATGAGAGTCTCTGGCAAACGGCGCGTAGCAGCAAGCTTACCCCTGAGCAATCGCAGGAGATTGAGGATCTGCATTTCAAGCGCCAGCGTGGCGAGACATTGACGGCTGACGAGCGGCAGCGGCTGGCAGACTCCCTTCACCAGTATGATAAAGCGCTGCTCGTTCGGGCGCATGCAGTGGGGCGGCTGAAGGAACGGGGGTATGACGTGGATGTGCTGCTTGAACAGCCATGAGCAAGACCTATGTTCCTCAAGAGCTACGCGGCACGGCTCTTTGATCCCCGGCATCAACGCTGGAGCGAACATTTTTCCTGGACGCCAGAAGGGGATGAGATAGTGGGTTTGACGGCAACAGGCAGGGCTACCTTCCTGGCGCTCAAACTTAACCGAGCTATCCTCGTCGATGCCCGTCGGGTATGGGGCACAGTTGGATGGCATCCCCCAAGGACTAATGCCCGAAACCTCGCCACGAGTCGCTTGACATATACCTGTAGGATGCTTTGCACCAAAATCCTTGCATCCGCTGCTCGCATCGAATAAGCTAGGGGCCAAGATGCGCCCTCTTGGTTGCAGGTTGTAATTGGATTGCAAGGAGTGTCCGATGCCCCACATTCGGTAGGAACCACCACCATACAGGAGGAGCCGATGTCATACTGGAGTAAGGAGGCAGTGATTAGCCGGAGAAGGCAAGCCACCATGAGGGACCTGTACTCTCCGATCAACGATGGGGTGTATGTGTGGCCGCTCGATGTCGCCATGCGCGCGTTTGGGAGCGCCTGGCTCGCGGGATGCGCGCGGCGGCAACACTGGAACGAGTACGCGCGAAGCTCGCCTGATGGGCGCACCTTTCGCAGCAATGAAGCCTATATGATCTATGCCCTGTGCGAGCCAGGAACGGGCGAGATCAAGTATATCGGGATCACGAAAAATGCGCGAGACCGCCTCAAAGGGCATCTGTACAAGGACAGGGAACCGCTCAGGCATATCTGGCTCTCTTCCTTGCGCCAGGACGGGCAAAAACCAAACATGAAGTGTCTGGCCCTGGCCTATGGCCCGCGCTGCTTTGCAGAACAGCATGAAAAGGCATGGATACGGGTACTCTTCGCACACGGGTGCGACCTCTTGAATCATGAGGCGCTTCTAGGGCCGCGTGCCTATATGTTTGGAAGCGCGTTTCGTAAGACGGGCAAGGTCGCCTCATGGGAAAAAGAAACCGCCCTCTATCTGCAAGAAGGTATCCCCACTGCCTTGCCGGAGGATTTGCGCTGCTATGTGTACGGGTATGGCCGCTACACGCTGGCAGAGTATGCCACGTTTCGCTACGAACCTACAGTGAGACTTCCAGCACCCTAGCCTGGCGCTCGCCTCCCGGCAAGGGTTTTGGTGCAAAGCATCCTACAGGTATATGTCAAGCGACTCGTGGCGAGGTTTCCTAATGTCGCTGTGGCTTGCCATCCGTCCGCTCACCTTGAGCCTTCCCCCCGCAGGTGCGCGATGTAGCGTTCGGCGGAGCGCCGGACGGCTGTTTTGGCGTCGCCCACCACCTGCTTCCAGCCACCGTACAACTGCGTGAAGGCCAGCGGCTCAACGGCGGCCACGATGCGGCGCACCGTCTGTTCGTCCAGCGGGATCATGTTCGGGTAGCTGTACATGAAGCTGATTGTGTACGCAGGCTCTCGCAGGAAAGTCTCCTCTGGCTCTGGCGGGTCGCGGTCGAGCGGCTGCTGCGCATCGTGGACCAGCCGCCCGCGCTGCTCGGCGAAGAGACCTGGGCGCAATCCGTCCTGGCGGTCTGCCAACATCTCAGCCAGCTCTATCGGGAACTCAAGCGTCGCTACAAAGCCATGCAGGCGCGGGCGCTCTTGAGCGAGGAACTGCGCTTCTTCGTAGAGTGGCAATACGACGGCGAGGCAGCCTGAGCAGCCCCCGGAGGCCGGGTCTTCTGTATCGCCGGCTTCCAGCCGGCCCCGCTTGTACCGCCGGCTTCCAGCCGGCAGGGCTGGGGCGTGGCGCCAGGTCCGCGTGTCTTGTGAGCGCGTGCTATGCTATACATAGACAGACACCGACAGGCCACCCAGGCACTCGTCAAAACCAGGCGCGCTCCTGGTGCAGCACAGAGAAATCTTTAGAGATTTCTCATCATTTCCACATAAAGTTCTGGTATCTTCAACGGTACATGGGAGATAGGTATCTGCCGCGCGATGCTATGAAAGTGAGGACTCTTATGCCGCATAGAGATGGCCCTCCTCCCTGGGCGCACGCGGACCACTGGGGCCACGCCGCAGGGGCAGGCGGCTTCCTCCCGGTGCTGATCACCCTGGCATGGATCGTTTTGCTCATCTGGCTGGCCTGGCTCGCGCTGCGCTGGCTTGCTCCGTACATCCGGCCCAGATTGGTTGCCATGCTTGGCCCGGCGCCTGGCGCTCCTGCAAGCACGTCCGCCTTCGAGATTCTGCGCCAGCGTTATGCCGCTGGCGAGATTGACGACTCCACCTTTGAGCGCATGTGGGAGCGCCTGGAAGCCTCCTATCAGCAAGAGCCTTTCGACGCCCTGCCCGCCAGCGACGACGAGCAGCGCGCGCTGTGGACCACCCGCATCCGGCGCACGGCGCCGCTGTGGGATGAAGACTAGCGCATCGGTCAAAAAGTCGGGTTTTCGTCTTAGCCTTCGCAGGCAGGCTTCGCGGCGCAGCCTCCAGGCGCGGATTTATCCGCCAGCCCCCGACTGCGGGTGCTGCGGGTTCTGCTCGTTCTCTGCTGGCGGCGGGCGCGTGCCCTCAGTAGCCGACTCCAGCCGCCAGCGGATGGCATCCTGCGCGGCAGCAATGGCAAGCTCGCGGGTCGTGCCCTTGCCTGCAACGCCGGGAAGCTCATCCACTGTGGCGATATAGCTGTGCTGGTCCTCGCTCCAGCGGAGGGTGAGATGATATTGCTTGCCCTCGTTCATGGAGATGCTCCCTTCCTGACTGCGTGATGTGTTTGAAAGCAGGCTCAGTGCAAGGAGCGCGCCAGCATGATTCGCCAGCACATCAGGCGCTGAAGAGAATATGGGATGTTGCCTCGCTGTAACGCTCGATAACCTCCAGGATCACCTGCATGGTCTATGCTTTTAGACAGAGAAGAGGCCACCCGCAACGGGCAGACAGCCATCCTTGAAGCCCAACGGGTAGAACTGATGAAGCCGGTGATAGCCTGGCCTCACTCCAGTGAGGCGTCAGGAGGAAGCATATGATCAAGCAACCTGAGAAGGACACCTACCGTCAGGCCGTTGCCCGGTGGGAGCGGCAGGTCTTTGAGACCTATTCGGAACTCGGCTTTGTTGGAGACAAGCGGGGAGAGCAAGTCTTCATGGAAGAGGTGGCGCGTGGCGAACTCTCGCGGGGGCTGCGCGAAATGGCGCACGGGGAGTTTGGCCCGAAAGCCTATGAATGGCGCAAGCAGATTGCTGAGGCCCATGCGAACACGAAGTAGGCACGTCCCCGCCACCAGCGGATGGCATCCCGCGCGGCAGCAATGGCAAGCTCGCTGGTCGTGCCCTTGCCTGCCACGCCGGGAAGTTCATTCATGTAACACAGGGAAGATAGTAGGGCTGGGCGGACTCGAACCGCCGACCTCCGGTTTAGGAAACCGCTGCTCTATCCACTGAGCTACAGCCCCAGAGAGACATTGCTATTATATCCCATCGGCGGCGCCGGGCGCAACAGCGCCGCTTGCAAGACAGGACTAGACTTTTCTCTGGTCCTGTCTTGCAGGTTCAGGGAACCCTCAGAAACGTTAGCTGAGTGACACTGGAGTGACGGTTTGCACCTCTCCAACGAGCAGAGTAGCGCCGCCCGTCGCAAAATGCTCCACATCGGCAGCGGTTGCCTGACCCTCAGGTGATTGCAAGGCGCTCTGCAACGCAGCCATACTCTCAAAATAGAGGGCGGCAATCAGGTAATACGGCGATGGTTCCTGGGGATTGAGTGCTGCGAGTTTGGTGATCGTAAACCCCTTGAGTCCCGGTATCTTTTGCGCCAGAACCGCGTGCGTCTCCTGATAATGGCGATCAAATGCCGCCGGGTCCTTGGGATGACCATACAGGGCGATTAATTGGATCATCATGCCTCCTCTTTCTGCTCATAGGTCGGGATTCTGTGCCAACACGCATACAAAGTTGAACATCTGCTACGCGCCTTCGGCGGGATTTGGCGCAACTGAGGCGCGCGCGATCCTGGGTTCCTCTTTGCCAGGCAGCAGCGCGTGCAGCGAGTATTTCATCAAGGTGCGTACCAGCGACGGATTCTTCGTGACCAGATGGAAGAAAATCTTCGGGCTGAAGTCGCCTTTGAGCAGCGAGGCCGCCTGGTCCGGGCTGAGGTGCTTGAGCAGGTCCAGTCCCTTGTCCCACTGCCGGTCGCTGAAGCGCGCGATGCGCTGGTTGATGCGCCAGGCGATCTGAAGGTCGCGCAGATACTTCTCGCGCCACTCGTCTTCGTAGCGGCTCAGCGCCTTTGGCGACCAATCGCCCGCGTTGATCGCCTCGCCGACGACGCGCCCGGCGATGCGCCCCGCGTTGATCGCGTAGCGAATGCCCTCGCCCACCAGCGTGGAGCCTTGCATGGCGGCGTCGCCAGTGGCGACGAGGCCGGGCTGCACCATCTTCTCCGGCGGCGCTTCAGAGGGAAAGAGGCCGGTGTGATACTCAACCGGGCTGGCGTTTGCCAGCATCGGCGCCAGCACAGGCACGCGCTGGGCGATCTCGTCCAGATAGAGCCGCGCGTCTTCGGCATCGGCGTCGGGCTTGAGGATGCCCACGCCCACGCGCACGCGCCCATTGCCGCGCGGAAAGAGCCAGGCATAGCCAGCAGGGGCCACCTTCGACCCCATGATCAGATAGACCCGATCCTGGTCATAGTTGGGGGCGTAGAGGTCATATTCCGCGCCAAAGCCGTAACGCTCGAAGTTTTTGCGCAGCCCGGCCCGCGTGGCGATGATCGCGGAGAAGCCGCTGGCGTCGATGACCACCTTCGAGCGATACTGCACGCTGTTCCCCAGGCGATCCTTGACGGTCACGCCGACGATCTTGCCATCTTCGCTGATCGGCGTCTGGGCAAAAGTCTTGAGTTCGATACGCGCGCCCGCCGAGATGGCCTGCTGCGCCAGATATTGATAGAGACTGCGTATATCGATGACGCAGGTCACGGGTTCGGGATAGTGGAAGGCGACCTCGCGGTTGGGCGAGAGGAAGATGGCCGTGCCGACGGGGTGATAGAGATGGTCGGGGATGCCCAGCGCCTTGAGTTCGTCGATCCAGCTTCCCCCGCTGGTATGGATGGGATAGCCGATCTCGCCCTGGCGCTCCAGAATGACGACCTCTACGCCCCGGCGGGCGACCTCTGCTCCGGCGGCCAGCCCGGCTGGCCCACCCCCAACGACGACGACTGCTTTTTCGATCTGCATGCTGCCTGGTTCCTCGCTTCCGAACACCCGATCTCTTGCCCGCGCCCGCTGCGCTGCTGGCTCAATCCGCCCCATTATACCCAAGGCCAGGGTGAGATAACAAGTTGCCCTATGTGGGCGCCTGCTGCCTGTACCGCCGCCGTCTCGGCGGCCAATTATTCGCCTGCCGCAACTGCTTGCTCCAGGGCAAAACGCTTGTCGAAACATGCCTGGCATGCTACAATGTACGAAAAGTATGATTTTCCGAAAAAGGAGGCGCTATGGAACCCAAAGAAAAATCACAACAGGAGCGCAAAACGAAACTGGTTCGCGTGCAGGACAGGGGACAAGTCACCCTGCCCGCAGAGATCAGGCGCAAATATGACATTAAGGAAGGTGATCTGATCGGCTTTCGGGAAACCAGCGAAGGACTCCTTATTGACCTTCGGGCAGTCCAAATTGCGAAGGCGCTCGATCAGATGGGCGCAGGACTGCGCGAGAGGGGAGTAACGCTTGAGGAAATGATTGAGTCAGGCCGAGAAATACGAGGCGACCTGCTCAAAGAGATGTATCCTCATCTCGCTACAGACAATGAAGCTTAAAGTGTTTGTAGACAGTAGTGTCCTGCTTGCTGCGTCCATCTCGCTTACCGGAGCAGGTAACGAACTCATCAGTCAAGGGCTGCGAGGGCGTCTGGACCTTTATTTTTCAGACTATGTGTTTAGCGAGGTAGAACGCAATCTCTGGCGTAAAAATCCCGACGGCATAGACGGGTTCAGATTTATCAAGAGCCAGGCCAGCAACGTGGTCAACCCGCTAGAAGCTCTTGTGCAGATTGTAGCTCGTTCCATAGAACCCAAGGATGCGCCTATTATCGCCGCCGCAATTGCAGCAGAAGCAGCCTACATCGTCTCGTATGACCGAAGACATCTGGTTTCAAAACGGGACGAGATAGAGGCAACATTCCACATCATCACCACCACTCCCGACGAGATACTCAACATCCTCAGAGCTACACTCCCAGAGGAGACGCTTTGATGGAACTGGAGCGCCAGCCTCCGTGCTGGCGCTCCAGTTCCATATATAGAGTCCGATATGAGTTTCTTAGGCGAAGCATTTACTGAAGTAAATGCCACATCTGCGTCAGAGGCGCCACAGCCAGAGCCAGGCCGCTCCCCATCAGGCGTCAGACGATCTAGCTCTGGCATCTGTCTTGCGGCACAGCCATGTGCCGCCGCCTGGACAGGATGGTGCGACATCTTTACCTGGGCGAGCGCGGTCAAGTACAATTGGCATAGGCGGAGGGAGCGTCAACGGGGACGCTCTAAAAGGCCACGCGAGCGGCTTTCGCGTCGCTCATCCACTGAAGGAGGAATCTATCCCATGCAGGCACGCGATATTATGACCACCGATGTGATCACCATCCAACCAGAGGCCAGCGTGCAAAATGCTGCCCGACTGCTCTCGGACTACCACATCAGCGGGATGCCCGTCGTCGATGAGGACGAGCGGGTGATTGGCGTTGTGACCGAGGCCGATATTATCACCAAACCGGGCGCAACGGTCGAGAAGATTATGTCTCGCCGGATCATCAGCGTCCAGGAAGATACGCCCGTCGATACCATTGCCCAAATCCTCACCAGCAATCGCATCAAGCGGGTGCCGGTGATGGCTGGCGACCGGCTGCTTGGCATCGTCAGCCGCGCTGATATTGTCCGCATGATGGCAAGCCGCTGGGTCTGCGAAGTCTGCGGCGGCATCCACCTGGGCGCCATGCCCCACGCCTGCGATTCCTGCGGCGTGGAGGCTGCCTATCTGGTGCGTCAGCTTGACCCGCGCATGGAGATCACCACGCGCTAAGATACAGTATTTTACCGACGCGCGCGTTTACCTTCTCTGGTACACTAGCGATAACGCAATGCAACAACCGCACAGTGCCAGAGGAGGTATTCTTCATGCAGCCTTTTGAACCCGCGCCACCAACCATCAAGCAGCAAAATCCGGTCAAACCACCATCAAACAGCTTGCTCAGCCGGTTGATTGGCCCCACCAAGACGCGCATCCCAACGTGGGGCATTCTACCGCTGCGTTTCTTCCTGGGCGTCACGTTTCTCTATGCCGGGCTGGACAAAGTGACCAGCAGCACGTTCTTCAACCCCAACGGCGGCCCGCAATACATCGGCAATCAACTCCAATTTGCCGCCTCCAATTCGGTCCTGCTCGGCGGCCTGCTCAAAAGCGTGGCCGTGCCCAACGCCGTCTTTTTCGGCTGGTTTATCGCCCTGGCGGAGATCTGGATTGGCCTGGCAACGCTCGTTGGCGTCTTCACGCGCGTGACTGCCGTGCTGGGCGCCATCCTCTCCGCCACGCTCTGGCTCTCCCTCTCTGGCGGCCTCGCGCAGTATTATCTCGACTCCGACCCCATCTACTTCTTTGCCTGGATCACCCTGATCCTGATCGGCTGGGGCAGCTATGGCCTGGATTCGCTCTTCATCCGCGAGGAGCGCAAAGATGCGCTGCTCAAACAGATCACCAGAGGCTCCACGCACAAAGAAGCGATGGAGGCCGCCGGGCGCGGCGGCGCGCCGATCAGGCCGCGCTTCTCGCTAGATATGCTTACCTCGCGGCGCACCATCCTGCGTGTCTTTGGCGCGGCGGGCGTTGTGGCTGTCGGCGAAATCCTGGCTTTGAGCCTGCGCGCTCTCAGCGGCGCGGCCAACGCGCCCAGCGCGAACCCTGGCACGGCCAGCACCAGCAGCAGCGGCGGCGGGACCAGCGGCGCGGGTGGCAATATCATCGGGAATGTGAAGAATGTCCCCCTGAACAGCGCCACGACCTTTAACGTGGCCGGGAACAATGACCCTGGCGTGCTGGTTCACCTGCCCAACGATCAATTTGCCGCCTATGATGCCGTTTGCACCCACGCGGGCTGCACGGTGGCGTATAATGCGGGCAGCAAGCACCTGGAGTGTCCGTGTCACGGCTCGGTCTTTGACCCGGCGAAGCAGGGCAGCGTGCTGACTGGCCCGGCCAGTCAGCCGCTGGGCAACATCAAGATTACTATCGACAAGGGCACCGGCAACATCATCCAGGGAAGCTAGCGCCCAGGGATGGGCCATTCTACGTGGAGCAGGGCGTAGAGATAGTCATCGCACCACTCCCCTTTGTACCACGCATCCTGGAGAAAGTGGCCCTCCCGGCGCATGCCGACCCGTTCCAGCAGGCGAATCGAAGGGGTGTTGCGGCAATCGACGGTGGCGATCACGCGGTGCAGGTCGAGCGTTTCAAAGGCATAGGTCAGCACCGCCCGAATGGCCTCCGTTGCGTAGCCGCGCCCCTGCTCTTCACGGGCAAGGGTATAGCCGATCTCGCCCTGCTGGGGATCGTCGGCGCGCACATGGAGCATGCAATCGCCGATGAGATCATCCGTCGTTTTGAGCGCGATGGCGAACTGAAACCATGTGCCTGGCGTCCCAGGATGCAAATGAAGCTGCTCGCTGATCAATGCGCGCGCCTGGCCTGCGGTAATCGTTTCCCAGCTTTGATAGCGCGCAATCTCAGGATCATTGCGATAAGCGAGAAACGTCGGCAGATCGGCCTCGCTGAAGTGGCGCAGGCGCAGCCGCGCGGTCTCCAACACCTGAAAGGATGGGATGGTCATGGCTGGCCTCCTCGAACGCAAGAGCGACTTTTTGTCCTCTTGAGAGATCATAGCAGCATCAGCCATGATACAGAAGAGCGTGCAGGTATGTAGATTGCAACAGTCCTCATGGAGCTAAGACCTCTCTGCTCGCCAGGAAATGCAGCGATACAGGATGGAGGTGCAGTCCATGAGGACCAGCACTGGCGATCTGCCTTGCACCGGGCATCTCGATACGCGCGTCACCCGGCGTCACCATCCTGCGCCGCCGCGCGTTTCTCTTTCGCTTGCCTATCTGCTGCTCGCCTGCGTGTTCGCCTATGGCATGCTCGGCACGACCCTGCCGACCCCGCTCTACGTTCTCTACCAGGAGCAATATCAGTTCACCTCGGTCCTGATTACCGTCATCTTCACCGTCTACGCCCTGGGCGTGCTGGCGGCCCTGCTCTTGCTGGGCCGTGCCTCGGACCACTTCGGGCGCCGCCCGATCTTATTCGCCGCCCTGATCCTGGCCTGCGCGAGTAGCCTGCTCTTCATCTTCGCCCAGAACGTCCCGATGCTACTGGCCGGGCGCCTCCTCTCTGGCCTCGGCGCCGGACTCCTCACCGGGACGGCGACGGCTGGCCTTGCCGAGCTAGAGCCGACGGGCAACCACCAGCGGGCGGCGCGCGTGGCGACCGCCGCCAACATGGGTGGCCTGGGCCTGGGGCCGCTCGTTGCCGGACTGTTCGCCCAGTTGGCGCCCGACCCGACGCGGCTCGTTTTTGTTGTCTACCTGATCTTCCTCGTGGTCGCGCTCCTGCTCGTGGTCGCCCTGCCAGAGACCGTCGAGGCGCCCGACCATGTCCTTGACCTCCGCCCACGTCTGGGGGTTCCACCCTCGACCCGCGCCGTCTTTGCGCGGGCGGCGGTGGCCGTGTTTTGCGTCTTCACCCTCCTGGGCCTGTTCAGCGCCCTGGCTTCGTCTTTCCTGCGAAGCACGCTCCACGAACCCAACCTGATCCTGGCCGGGGTGGTCGTCTTCCTGCTCTTTGGCGCGGCCACCCTGTCCCAACTCATGCTGCATACCCTCACCAGCCGAATGGCGCAACTCGCCGGGCTGGTTCTGCTGCTCCTGGCGCTTGCCCTCATCGAACTGGGCCTGGGCCTGCCCAGCCTCGCGCTCTTCATGGCAGGCGCGGTGGTCGGCGGCCTGGGCACCGGCCTGGCGTTCATGGGCAGCCTGGCCGCGATCAATCAGGTGGCGCCGCCCGAACACCGGGCCGAGATGGTGTCCGCCTTCTTCGTCGCGGCCTACGTTGGCATCACCGTCCCGGTGATCGGGGTTGGGCTGATCGCGCAGGCCACCAATCTCTTCATCGCCACGATCTGCCTGGCGATCGTAATCGCTTTCCTGCTCCTGCTCACGCTGGCCGCGCTGCTTCGGCCTGGCCGACGTGTCCCGTTGAGGGCTGGCAGCGCGTAAGCTGAAGAAAGGTGCGCGGCTACTCTTGCTCAGCGGGAACGGGCTGCCGACGCGCCAGCAAGACCGGCATATCGACATCGCGCAGCACGCTCTGGGCGACACTTCCCAGCACGAGCCGCCCCAGCCAGCCGCGCCCACGCGAGGTCATCACGATCAGCCCGGCATGGCGCTGCCTGGCCGTCTCCTGGATCAGAAAAGCCGCCGGACCAGGCCCAGAGGCGATCTCTGTTGGCACTCCCTGGTCGGCAAGCTCCTGCTGCTTGCGCTCAAGATAGTGCCATGTTGCGTCGATCATCTGCTGCGTGGCATCGGCTATCAGCAGCGAATCATCGCCGACGCCGCCTGTCCCCCAGGTCGCCCCGGTTGGATACATCGGCGTGGGCTGCTCTGAAGCCCGCACCAGCAGCAGCGGATTGCCAAACATACGGGCGAGTTCCAGCGCGAGCGGCAGCGCCGCCTCCGCCTGTGTCGAGCCATCCAGCGGCACGAGGATGGGCGCGCTCTTGTCGGTCATAAAGCGCGGCAGGAGCGACGCTGGCGCGGCAGGATCATCCCTGCTGGCGCTTTTGCAGGCCAGGATCGGCGCTTCGGTCTGCTGGAGTACCCGCCAGGTGACGCTGGGATGGAGCAGCGCGTCCAGCCCCTTGCGCCCGTGCGTGGTCATCACGATCAGGTCCACGTTGTTCAACGCCGCCTCATCGACAATCCCCTCGACTGGCTCCTTGGGGAGCAGTTCCGTGCGGGCAACCACCCCCTCGTTCAGTAACTGCTCGGCCAGGGAATCGAGATAGGACTGCGGATTGGCGGCGCCCCTGAACCGCGTTGATTGGACAGCGCGCTCCGGTTCATCATCGGGAGCAGTGGTATGAACCAGCAAGAGTTCCGCGCCAGTGCGCAGCGCCAGCCGCGTGGCCGCCTCCAGCGCCATCTCAGCGAGCGGCGAGCCATCCAGCGGCACAAGGATGATCTTGAACATGAGCATGCTCCTCCTTCTGTCACCGCTCAGCCCATGCCCAGGACGGACGGAGCGATTCTGCCTGTGCCTGATCTGAGCATAAGCTGTGCCCGCAACGGCGCCAGTGGAGAAGCGGCAGCAAAAGGAGGAAATCCTCGTGGTTGATAATCTCTGGGGCTAACGATGCTTATTGAACAGGTAATTAACGCCAAGCATCGTCAGACAAATCATTGCCAGGAAGGTAAAAAACACCCCGCTCCCGCCATGTACGCTCAGATAAATGACAAAGCCCAGGAGAATCAGCGGGAGCAGCAGCGCCAGCGAAACAATCGCCAGCGCCAGGCGCTGCCCACCCGAAGGGCTGTGGGTGGCCTGTGGCTGGAGGGGCTGGGGAATTAACGCCCGCTGGTTGAGCCTCTGCATGAAGGCGTCGATCAGGTGGTCCTCATAGGCGGAGCCGACTTCACGCCGGGCAGAGATGGTCGCGCGCAGTTCACGTTCGATCTCGTCGGTGTTCATGTGCGTCTGCATGGTAGTTCGCTCCTTCTGATGCGCTGGTAGGAAGCCACACGTTTCCTTTCTCTACGCACGCTGCCCTGCCAGAGTTGCAGACCCGCCCTGCTGGCCTATTTCTTGCACCGCGTTCCTTTCTGATTATCTCCAATACAGCCGAGGATTGCAACGCGGGTCCCTCGTATGGTTGCCACAGAAGCAATGATAAGGAGCGCTCGTATGCGAAAGCGAACGATCTTGTGGCTCATCCTGAGTGCTTTTGTCCTCTTCATTATTGGTATCGCCGTCTTCGTGCCATCTATCGTTGCAGCAGCCAACCAATGTACGCAGGCGCAAGTGAACGCCGGAACCTGCCATGTCACCCTGACTGGCGGAGAAGGCGTCGGGGTGGCGATTGGCGCCTTCCTCTGGGTGATTGCCGCTGTTCTCTGGTTCATTGCCTGGATTGGCGCGCTGGTTAGATCGGCCCGCATGCAAAGCTGGGGCTGGTTTGTTGTCGTGCTGCTCCTCAGCGGCCTGGGCACGCTGCTCTACGCCATTGTCGGCCCACCAGACCGTCCTTCCCTGGTTCCAACCTACCCGCAGGGCTATCCACCCCAGGGCTACCCGCCGCAAGGCTATCCGCCGCCAGGCTACCCACCCCAGGGTAATCCACCGCAAGGCTACCCGCCGCAGAACTACCCGCCTCCCAATTATCCGCAGCCCGACCAGGGGAGGGGATCAAATCAACCACCGTATCCCCAAACGTGAGCGCATCTCTCTCGTTTTCAGCGCCTCGCCGAATGAACTCGGCGAGGCGCTTTTTTTGGCTGCACTGCCAGCAGCCCACCAGACCAGCAGCGCGCAAAGGCTTGTTTTCAACTGCTTGTGTTCTCTTGCGCTTTCTGCTATTGTAAGCCAGGACAAAGGAATCATCCAGGGAAACGAGTAAAGTAGGCTGCTTGCCTCAGAGGGAGACACGAAATGAGCAAGAAAACCATCCTATGGCTCAGTCTGATCTCGATCATTATTACGATTGTTGGCCTCGTAGTCTTTATACCAGCCGTCGTCTCGGCGGCGAACACAATAGCAAACCAATGCAGTCAGGATCAGATCAATAACGGAGACTGTACCGTGAGCCTAACAGCCGCAGCGGGCGCCGGTTTCGCCATTGGCATTCTCATTTTTAGTGCGGCAATTCTTGTCCACCTGATCGCCTGGATTGGCGCGCTCATTAAGACGGCCAGAATCGGAGCCTGGGGCTGGTTTGTCCTCGTCCTGCTGCTTAGCGGCATTGGGACGCTGATCTACGCCATCGCTGGCCCTTCACAGCGCCAGCAGCCCGTGATGATGGCAGCCTATCCCATGCAGGGCTACCCGCCCCAGGGCTACCAGCCTGGCTATCCACCCCAGCCCGGCTACCCGCCACAGCAGGGTGGCTACCCGCCACAGCCCGGCTATCCACCGCAGCAGGGCGGCTACCCACCACAACCAGGCTACCCGCCAGAGCAGCCCGGCTATCCGCCGCAGTATCCGCGACAGTAAGAGCAGGGCGGCGCCGTCCTGGCGTGTAGCGCCGCCGTCCCTGGCGGCGAACGCTGGCCTGCTGCGACGGGTCGCTCCAGGGGCGAGCGCCCGTGTGCGCGCCACGCCCGGAGGCCGGGGCTTCACGCGGCGCTGCCCCTGGCCGCGCGCTGGGCAGGCGCTTAGACCCAGATGTCCGAGGTGCAGTCCCCGCCGGGATAGCGTATCTCGTGGGCGCGCGCCGGTCCCGCTGGCTCTCTGGCGAAGTCCACGAAAAAGTTCTCGTTGACCTTCAGCCCACCGCTCACCGTGTCGCAATCCATCTGCAAGAGATACGAGCCGGACTTCGCCAGATCAGGATAGAACTGGTTGTCCCAGGTGCTGTAGAGCGAGTTAGTCACATAGAGCCGCTTGCCGTCCAGGCTCAGTTGCAGCATCTGCGGCCCACCCTGGAGGGTGTGGCCCTGCACCTGCCCGGCCTTGCCCAGCAGACCGCCGACCCAGACCTGCCCGGCCAGTTTCGGATGCGCCGGATCGCTGACATCGTACTGGCGGATGTCGCCGTGCAGCCAGTTGGAGAAATAGAGATAGCGGTCATCCATCGACAGCACCAGATCGGTAATCAGCCCCGGCACCGGAATGGGCCAGCCCGCTAGCTCGACGGAAGGCACATCGATTACCTTCTCGACCTGCCAGGAGCCGTTGGCTTTGTAGGTGTGCCACATGTTGCTGCTCAGCGCCGCGCCCACAAAGCTGTGCGTGCTGTCGGGGTTGTGATGGAAGCGAATCTCCAGCGGAATCAAGCCGTCCTCGCCCAGATCAACGCTCTGAACAATCTCATGCGTGTTCCAGTCCCAGAAGTGCAGATGGCGGCCATACTTGCCCGCCGCGACATCCTCCAGGTTGAAGCCCTGCTTGAACGTATTGGGCGCGCCCCACTCGCTGCTCAGCATCACGTTATGGCGCGGCTGATACCAGAAATCATAGTTGAACTGCATGCCGTCGGTTTTGCGCTCCCAGCGGCCCGCGATGTTGAAATCCTCATCCAGCAGCAGAAAGCCGCCGGGGCCGTTGCCCTCACCATCGCCCAGCATCGAGATCATCACGTGCCCATCGGCCAGGCAATGCACCGTATGCGGCGTACTCAGGTTCGTCTTCGCCTTCACTTCCTCTGGCTCGATGACCTTATGCAACTTCGGCGCGCGCTCGTCGGCGGTATCCAGCACATGAATGCGGCTGGAGCCGGTTCCTGGAACGATCAGGAAGCGGCGCGATTTGCTCTCATCGTCGTGACACGAGCTACAGGCGTTCCAGCCAAAATGATGCAGTTCGTCATCCAGGTTGGGCACAGGCGTGCGATGGATCACCTGCGAATAGGTCGGCGAGTTGGGGTCCACATCCACCGTCGCCAGATAATCCGGCTCGCGGATGCCGGTATTATCATAGAGGGCAACTGTATAGAGAACCTTTTCCGGCTCGGCCTTCATCGCCTCTTCAGGCGAGGCATACCCCGGCCCGCAGCAGGACTGATCTTCATGGTTCATAGCGTGCTGGTCATGCGCACCAGACATGGCTCATCTGCCTTTCTCTTCGCTGGCGGCCCGTCGGCAATTAAAATCGCCGCTACGGGCCTGCGGCCACCAGGTCGGCGTAGCCGACTCCTCGCCCCATCCCCAGCAGCGGCTGATCTCAACCCGCACAGCGGGTTTCCTGGCGGAACGCCATTAGCGGTGAATTCATTCGCCGAAGGGGGCGTCATTTTTCCGACAGACCATCCGCCGGGTCATCCTTCCTGCTCCGTTGGGCGGATCAAGACTTCGTTGATGGATATCCGGCGCGGGCGCGTCACGATGTACTGGATGGCATCGGCAATGTCCTCTGCGGCGAGCGGCTCAATGTCAGCGAAGCGCTGCAAGGATTGCTCACGCACTTCCGCCCGGACATGGCTTTGCAACTCCGTCGCCACGAACCCAGGCTCGATCACCGAGACGCGCACATGCCGTCTGGTGATCTCCTGGCGCAGCGACTCACTGAACGCGACCACGCCAAACTTGGTCGCATCATAGACTCCCACACCAGCGCGCGCGACCCTTCCAGCAACAGAACTCACGTTGACCAGATCGGCGACCTGGCGCGGGGCGTCTGCTGCCGCCTTGAGGAGATGCGGGAGAGCGGCATGGGTTGTGTAGAGCAGCCCCAGCACATTCAGGCGCACCATCTGATCCCATTCTTCGAGCGGGGCGTTCTCAATGGGGCCGAGCAGCATCACGCCCGCGTTGTTCACCAGGATGTCAAGGCGACCCAGTTCGGCAACCGTCCGCTCGACGGCGGAGCGTGCCTGAGTCTTATCGGTCACGTCGGTTTCGATGACCAGCGCGTGCCCGCCGTTTCCCGTAATGTCCGCAGCCAATTGCTCAAGCCGTTCCTTGCGCCGGGCAGCCAGGGCGACGGCTGCCCCTTGCGCGACCAGCGCTCGCGCGGTTGCTGCCCCGATGCCGCTGCTGGCTCCGGTGATCAGCGCCACCGTGCCGTCAAGTCGTTCTGCCATAGCTCTGCGTGCCTCTTTTCCTTGCTCTTTTCGCCTGGCTATGTCCTGGTCGCACGACCTGCCAGTCTATCCCTGCCGCCTTCATGAAGTTTGCTGTTTCACCTAGGACCGCTTTTCGTCCTAGCCCGCGCAGGCGGGCTTGGCGGCGCAGCCTCCAGGCGCGGGCGCACGAGCGCAGCGAGAGTGCCGAGGCCCAGCCGAGGCAAGCGCCCGCCGCCTTAGGCGCGGCCTTCAGCCGCCAGGAACGGCAGTGCTACAGGCTGGCCGTCCCCGTCTGGCACCACTGGCGCACCGGGCAGCGTGGACATTGTGGGACACCTGGCAGGCAGATCGCCCGGCCATGCTGCACCATCAGCCGATTGATGGTCAGCCAATAGGGCGGGGGCAAGATACGTGCCAGGGCGACCTCGGTCTGGTCGGGGGTTTTCGTCTGGACCCAGCCTAGCCGGTTGCTTATCCTATGGACATGAACATCCACGCAAAGTGCTGGGATGGCGAAAGCGTAGAGCAAGACGCAGTTGGCCGTTTTGCGGCCCACGCCGGGCAGGGCCAGCAGGGCGTCAATCGTCTGCGGCACCTGCCCGCCATACTGATCGCGCAGAATGCGCGCTATTTCCTTGATGCGCGGGGCTTTGACCTCTGGATACTGCGAGCCGCGCAGCAGGCGCTGAATCTCCTCGACTGGCGCTTCCGCCAGCGTTGCCGCGTCGGGGTAGCGCGCGAAAAGCTTCTCGGAGATAGCCGTCGTCTGCTCCTCGCGCGTGCGCTGGGAGATCACAGTGGCAATCAACACCTTGAAGGGATCGCCCAGTTCCACCGCGCCCTTGCCATGATACGTTTCGGCCAGCGTCTCCATCACCTGCGGAATGTATGCCGTCCAGGGTGGCTCCATCATCGGCGCTGTCATAGGTCATCCTTCTTCTTTCTGCGTACTCCTGCATCAGCAGACGCCCTGGAGAAGGCTGTTCAAGAATCGCGCCAGGCGCTGCTGCCATGCGCGCCCCCTTTTGAGTATCCTGACGCTCACAGCGAGGGACTGGAGACGGCATCCAGTACCGCTAGAAATGATACGTCGTGTCCGCTCTCTTGCTCACAAGGGAAATAGACCTACACCTGCGCTAGCACGCGCGCCTGGCGCCAGAGTATCCAGACGGCGGCGAGGAAGAGCGCCGCTGCCGTCAGCAGCACGATGCTCAGGTCAAGCAGCGCGGCGGCAGAGGTCGCCTGGCCTTGCAGGGCCGCCAGCAAGCCGGAAGCCAGATAATACGTCGGCAGCGCCTGCATGGCCTGCGTAATGGCGTTGTCCTGGAAATACTGGCCGATGGGGCCGACAAAGATGGCCGGGATAAAATAGACCAGGGCCACTGCCCCGGTGAACGCCCCCCCCGCGCTGACCGTTCTGAAGATGCTGCCCACCAGCAGACCCAGCGCGATGCCCAGGCACGACCCCACCAGCAGCAGCAGCAAGACGAGCGGAACCTGCCCCACGAAAGCGCGCAAGACGGCCAGCGCCACCAGCCCCAGCAGACATTGATAGGCCAGGCCCACCAGCAACTTGCCCGCCACGATGTCGGCCAGCGTAGCGGGCGAGACGAGCAGCATGCGCAGCGTCTGCGTCTCCTTCTCTTCGACCAGCAGGTTGGGCATCAGCGACGTGCCAATGACCAGCGAGGTCATCAGCGAAAGCATGGCGTAAAAGGCGCTGAAGCCGCTCCCAAAGAGACTGCCGTCGGATGCGCCGGGTGGGTCAACGCTGGCGCTGGTGATCTGCACAGGCGAGGCCGGGCTGATGACGCTGCGGCTGTAATCGCTCAGGGCGCGCTCCAGAAGTTGGCGCTGCTGGGCGCTCACATCGGCGCCATTGACGTAGATGGTCAGTTGAGGCTGTTCGCCCGCGCGCAGGCTGGCCTCGAAGTCGGGTGGCACGACCAGCCCCGCCGTGTAGGTTGGGCTGGTGTTTGGGGCAAACGCCGCCTGCACCTCTGCGGCGGACGGCGCATACGTGACCTCCGCCCCTGGAA
>JBJKSJ010000006.1:0-15563 GCA_046704085.1 Ktedonobacterales bacterium
AGCCGGGCTGTCCGAGAAGCGGGACCACTGAAGCAACCGAGGCACCTTTACGCGGTCGCCAGGTAGAGAAAGCGAGCGAAGGCATCTGGGACGCCGACCGGTGGCTCATCACCGGACCAGCCGTTGAGGTAGGGGCATTGCGTGCCAACCGCTCGCCCCAAGATAGCCGCCAATGCGCCCGATGCTCGTGGGACAGCGGTGCAGGCGCCAGGCTATACCTAGCGCGCCAACTGGAGCCGGCGAAGGGATTTGAACCCTTGACCTACGGTTTACGAAACCGTTGCTCTACCGCTGAGCTACGCCGGCAAGAATGCAATTTTTCATCTGATAGCCCACTTATCATAGCGCAGAGCCGGGCGTCTTGTCAAGGATTTCACAGAACCGGGCGCTTGCTCCCCTCAACGGAAGTTGATTCAGCCTCGACAAAGCCAGAGACCATCTCCCAGACTGCTCACAGGCAGCCCCCAGCAGACACGCACCGTTGCTACTCCTCTGTTAGTGCGTTATAATCACCAGCAAGGGGTTCAACTAGCATTGGAGGAAAGCCGCGCATGGCAACGGGAAAAGGGGCTGCGTCTCGAAAGAAATTGAAGGCAGCAGCGGTGGTTCTGGAAGAAGAGCAGACACTGGCTGAAGTGGCGTTAGGAGAGCTACCCGTTCTGCCGGTACGCAATACGGTCCTACTGCCTAATATGGTGGCCCCGCTGTTTGTGGGCCGCGATAGCTCTCTGCGCGCTATTGAAGAGGCGATGGCGCGCCAGCGCACACTGGTGGTGGTCGCGCAGAAAGATGAAACGGTTGAGGAGCCAGGTCCAGATGACCTCTATCTGGTTGGCACTGAAGGGGTGATTGGCCGCGTCCTTAAAATGCCCGATGGCACGACGAACGTGCTTGTCCAGGGCCAGCGACGGCTGAAACTGGAGCGCGTGCTGCGCTCAGGCGCTTCCCTGCGAGCAAAGGTTGAGCCAGTCGAGGAAGAGGTAGAGAAGACACCACCTCTTGAGGCGCTGATGCGCGCGACTCTGGCAATCTTTGAGCAATGCGTCAAGCTCAGCCACACGCTCAATGAAGAAGCCTACGTGACGGCGCTCAATATCGAGACTCCCGGCGCGCTGGCCGACTTCATCATCGCTGTGCTGGAGCCACCCCTGCCCCAACGGCAAATGGTGCTGGAAACCTTTGACCCGATGGTGCGCCTCCAAAACGTCAGCGTTTTGCTTTCTAAAGAACTGCACATCCTGGAACTAGAAAATCAGATTCAAACCCAGGTTCAGCAGGAAGTGGATAAATCGCAGCGCGAATACTTCTTACGCGAGCAGTTGAAAGCTATCCAAAAAGAATTGGGTGAGCATGACCCAACTATTCGGGAGAGCATGGAACTCCGTGAGAAGATTGTTGCGTGCGGTATGCCCGCCGATGTGGCCGAGCGAGCCAACCGCGAGCTAGACCGCCTGGCAACCATGCCCGCAATGGCCCCGGAACTCACCATCGTGCGCACCTATCTCGACTGGCTTGTGGCCCTGCCCTGGACCGAGCGCACCGAAGATCGCCTGGACCCCGCAGAGGCAGCCCGCATTCTCGACGAGAATCACTTTGGGCTGGAGAAAGCCAAAGAGCGCATCATCGAGTATATTGCCGTGCGCAAGCTGGCTCCCCATACTCGCAGTCCCATTCTCTGCTTCCTTGGGCCGCCAGGCGTCGGCAAAACGTCCCTGGGGCGTTCTATTGCTCAGGCACTCAACCGCAAGTTTGTGCGCCTCTCGCTGGGCGGGATTCGAGACGAAGCGGAGATTCGCGGCCATCGGCGCACCTATATTGGCGCGCTGCCAGGGCGCATTATCCAAACGATGCGCATTGCCGGGACAGTCAACCCGCTTTTTATCCTCGATGAGATTGACAAGCTCGGCGCAGACTTTCGCGGCGACCCCTCCTCGGCACTCCTGGAGGTGCTGGATCGAGAGCAGAACCATGCCTTCTCCGATCATTACCTGGAGGTGCCCTACGATCTTTCGCAGGTCATCTTCATTATGACCGCCAATTCGCTGTATTCGGTTCCCTGGGCGCTGCGTGACCGCATGGAGGTCGTCGAACTGCCAGGCTATACGGAAGAGGAAAAGGTGCGCATTGCGCATACCTTTTTGATTCCCAAACAAATGAAAGATCACGGCCTGACGCGCAGCCGCATTGCCATTGAGGATGACGCGGTGCGCCGCATCGCGCGTGAATACACCTATGAGGCAGGCGTGCGCAACCTGGAGCGCGAACTGGCGCGGGTGATGCGGAAAGTGGCCCGGCAGGTCGTAGAGGGCCGCAAGAGCAAATCAGCGATCACCCCCAAAAAGCTGCCTAGATACCTGGGACCGCCCAAACACCTGCACACCCAGATGCAGGAAGCCGATGAGGTGGGTATCGCTACCGGCCTGGTCTGGACCAGCGGCGGTGGCGACATCCAGAGCATCGAAGTGACCCTTGCCGACGGGCGCGGCAGCCTGATGCTAACAGGCCGCCTGGGTGAAGTGATGAAAGAGTCTGGGCAGGCAGCGATGGCGTATATTCGCTCACATGCAAAGCAGCTTGCTATCGATCCGAGTTTTTATGAGCGGCGCGATATTCATGTCCACGCGCCCGAAGGCGCGCAACCCAAAGAGGGTCCATCGGCAGGCATTACCATTGCCACAGCGATCATCTCTGCGCTGACCAAACGCCTCGTGCGGCGTCACGTGGCGATGACTGGCGAGATCACCACGCATGGACGAGTCTTACCGATTGGTGGGGTCAAAGAGAAGGTTCTCTCAGCGCACCGTGCGGGGATCGAGACCGTGCTGCTGCCCAAGCTGAACGAGAAAGACCTGGAAGAAATTCCCGAAGAGGTGCGCCAACAGATCACCTTCGTCTTCGTAGATCGAGTGGAACAGGCGCTTGAGGTCGCGCTTCATCCAGCGCAGCCACAGGAAGAGAACAAAGCCGACCAGGAGAAAACCAGACCGGAGGGTGGACCATCGGCGCGAAAAGATCAGGAGAACGAGCGGGAGAGACATACCCTGCGGCGACCTAAGCCGCGTCTGCGGCGGATACCTCACCCTGCTCAGCCTCCAGGTGAGCGTTCATAATCATTTCGCTATTTCTTTTCACTGGAGTTCCTTTTACGAAGGGAGGCTGTGGTGGCCGTTCAATTCTGCGGAACCTGCGGGCAGCCGCTGATTCCAGATCAACTCTTCTGCCAGCACTGCGGGTCACGGGTCGATGAGCCAGCCACGCAGACCAGCGGGCCAGGTCTATCGGCAACTCCGGCCACACAAGGTGGCACACTCTATTGTGGCAACTGCGGCACACTGGTCGGAAGCCAGGATCGCATCTGTCGGCGCTGCGGGGCGCCAGTTGACCCTGCCCAGAATCTGGTCATCTCAGACCCTTCGCTGGGTGATCTGCCAACGATGCGAGGGACACCTGTTCCGCCGACGTATCAACTCCCCTCGTATCCTGGCGGGCCGACTAACTCAGGCGCTGGCTATGCCACGCAGCAGCCGCCAGCCTGGGGGTCGGCATACAATTATGCGCCTCAAGGCGCTCCGTCTGCTACCCCTCCCACCTTCATCATCGGCAGCACACCCCCTCCATACTCCGGGCCAGGCGGGCCAGGACAACAGACACCCCCCTACGCGCCATTCGACCCAGGAACTCCGCCGCGCCAGCGCGGATCACGCTGGCCGCTGGTCTTCGCGCTCGCGCTGGTCGCGCTCGCGCTGATCGCCGGGGGCAGCCTCTTCCTCGTGCTGCATTCATCGGGTGGAAATCCCCAGGCGAACGGAGCAACATCTACAGCGGATCCTGGCACGACGCAGACACCAGGAACAACCGTCACCATGACGCCTACTCCTCCTAGAACACCCAGCCCGACGCCAGTCGTTCTCACCCCAGACACTGCCTCGGCGCTCATCAACCAGTTTTACATCGACATCAATAATCAGCAGTATGATGCCGCCTATGATCTGCTCTCGACGGAGTACCAGCAGACCCAATCTCGCCAGAACTTTAAAAACGGCTTCAGCACAACAGTCCAGGACACGTTAAACATTCAAGATACCCAGATGCAGCCCGACGGCACGATCAGAGTGGATTTGACGCTTCAGGCAATCGATAACAAAAATGGCACGGACGTGACGACGAACTATACCGGCTACTACATTGTTGAACTGGAGAATGGGCAACTCCGCATTAAGAGCGGGCATCTCACAGCATCCAGTTAGGCTCATCAGGGTGAACCTGGCGGCGCCATTTTCCACATTCAGGCGTGCGCAGAAGAATAGTTGAGCAAGAGGTGGCCCCCAGCGCGCTCAGCAGCAGCGTGATTCACATTCTGCCCCGAAACATGTTACAATTGAGGAACGCTGGAGATTGAACATCTATTCTATGCTTCCGAGAGACCTGCGCGATGAGTACTCCCGCACGCCGCCAATACCTACAAATCAAGGCACAGCATGAAGACGCCATTCTCCTCTTTCAGATTGGCGATTTTTACGAAACCTTCGATGAGGATGCGCAGCTTGTTGCCCGCGAGTTGCAGATCGTGCTAACCTCACGCGAGTACGGGCCGGGAAACCGAGTTCCACTGGCCGGGGTGCCTATCCACGCGCTGGAGACTTATGCTGGTCGGTTGATCGCCAAAGGCTACAAGGTTGCCATCTGTGATCAGGTGAGCGCGCCAGGAAAAAGGTTGGTGGATCGCGCCGTGACGCGCATCCTCACACCCGGAACGCTCTCTGAGCCTGGGCTGGCGCCGCCACGCCAGAATAATTATCTGGCGGCAGTGGCGCTGGGCCGCGATGGGAACCCTGCCGGATTGGCGTATGTTGACGTGACCACTGGAGAGTTTGCCGTCACCAGCTTTCCCAACGGCAGCCTGCCCGGCGCGCTAGAGGCCGAGTTGCATCGCTTGCGTCCGGTCGAGTGCTTGCTCCAAGAGCATCTCCGCAAGGAGGCGCGCTCGCAGCCAGAAGACGCGCAGGAGCGACATTTTATCGACCAGGCCACGCCTTTCACGCTCCCGCCTCGGATGACGATCACCTCCCTGCCAGCCAGCGCGTTTGACCTGGAGGCAGCTACCGAGCGTCTTTGTCGTCACTTTGGTGTGCGCACCCTGGAGGCGTATGGCTGCGCCGAGACGCCATTGGCTGCTGCCGCTGCCGGAGCCATTCTCGCGTATCTAGACAAGATGAATCCAGCCCTGCTGCGCCTGCTCATCAGCCTGCGCACCTACGCGACCGACACCTACATGATCCTGGATGCCCACACGCAGCGTAACCTCGAACTGCTTGAGGGCGCGCGTGGCGGCACTAAGGGATCACTGCTGGGTGTCCTCGATCAGACGCGCACCGCAATGGGAGGCCGGTTGATGAGGCGAGTATTGACCCAGCCGCTGATCGATCTGGTAGAGCTGAATCGCCGCTACGACGCCCTTGAAGAGTTGATTGATCGCCCCGCACTGCGCGCGAGGTTAGGCAGCCTGCTGGATGGGCTGGGCGACCTGGAACGTCTGGCCGGGCGGCTGCGCCAGGGGACAGCCGTCCCGCGTGAATTGCTGGGTCTGCGTGAACTCATGGATACCGTGCCACATTTCCAGGGCATCCTTCAGACCACTACCGCTGAAGTGCTGCAAGAGATCGGCGCGGCGCTCGATCCCTGCCGGGAATTAAGCGTGTTGATTGAGCGCGCCATCGCCGTCGGCGAAGACGCCGAAGGGCGCACCATCCGGCGCGGCTATAGCCACGACCTGGATACATTGGTCGATTCTATCAGCGAATCGCGCCGCTGGATCGCCAGCCTGGAAGCAGCCGAACGCGAGCGGACCGGCATTAAGACCTTGAAAGTTGGGTATAACCGGGTCTTTGGTTATTATCTGGAGGTAAGCCATGCCAACAGCAGCCGCATCCCCGCCGATTACGTGCGCAAACAAACGCTGGTGAATGGCGAACGCTATATCACGCCCGAACTGAAAGATCACGAGGCGCGCATCCTCAACGCTGAAGAGCATATCGGCGAGCTTGAGCGGACCCTCTACGCCGATCTGCTGCGACAGTCTGGCGTCTACTATGCCAGGCTCAGCGCCACAGGGGGCGCGCTGGCGCGGCTGGATGTACTGGTGAGCCTGGCAGAAGTCGCCGCGGGCAACGGCTACTCCCGGCCAGAACTGGATACCACCACCGACATCGTAATGAACGCAGGGCGTCATCCTGTCGTCGAGCGGATGCTGGATGGCAGCGAGTTTATCCCGAACGATGCGGCGCTGGGCGGCGAGGCAGGCACGATCTTCCTGCTGACTGGGCCAAATATGGCGGGCAAATCCACGTTCTTGCGCCAGGTTGCGCTGATCTGCCTGATGGCACAAATCGGCAGCTTTGTCCCGGCGCGGCAGGCGCGCATCGGGCTGGTAGATCGCGTCTTCACACGCGTGGGCGCGCACGACGATATTGCCAGTGGGCAATCGACCTTTATGGTCGAGATGGTCGAAACGGCCAACATCCTGCATCATGCCACGCGCCACAGCCTGATCGTCCTGGACGAGATCGGACGCGGCACCAGCACCTATGATGGACTGGCGATTGCCAGAGCGGTCGTCGAGTATCTGCACAACACGCTGGGCACGCGCACGCTCTTTGCCACACATTATCACGAACTTGCCAGCCTGACAGCATTGCTGCCATCCCTGCGCGCCTACACGATGGCGATCAACGAGCAGAACGACGAGATCGTCTTCCTGCATCGCATCCTGCCGGGCAGCGGTGGGCGCAGCTACGGCATTCAGGTCGCGCGCCTGGCAGGTATGCCAACGGGCGTGATTCAACGCGCGCGTGAGGTGCTGACGCAGATCGAGCAGAAGCCAGACGCGCCGCTGCGCGCCGAGCCGACGGCCCTGCTCGCGCTGGTCGCCGAACCCAAGCAAGCCTACGCTCAGGACGCGCCTGCTGCTGCGCCAGTTGCTCAAGCACCCCCAGCGATCAACCATCACTCCGCGCTGCCTGGGGGATTGCTGGACAGTGCAGCCCACGCATTCTTTCAGGAATTGCTCAATTTCAATGTAGCAGCTATTACGCCATTAGAGGCGATTAATCGCCTCTTTGCCCTGCAACAACAGGCGCGCGCGCTGACCCAGGAACAAGCGACGCGCAGCCATAACTCACATTGAAACCGTCATCGCAAACACGTTGATACCACAGAGATAGCCCCTCGCATGATCAAAGCACTCATGCTCAGGAACCACTATGATGACTCGTACCCATTTTGACCGACAGACCATTGCCCTCCTGCCGCCAGAGGTGGCCGAACAGATCGCCGCCGGCGAGGTGATCGAGCGCCCGATGTCAGTCCTCAAAGAACTCTTAGAAAACGCTATCGACGCCGGAGCCAGCGAGATCAAGATTGAAGTGCGCGGCGGCGGGCTACGAGTGGTGCGCGTCAGCGATGATGGCAGCGGCATTCCTGCCGAGGAGGTAGAGCTGGCCTTTCAGCGCCACGCTACCAGCAAGATTCGCCAGGTCGAAGATTTGAGCCGACTGCGCACGCTGGGCTTTCGCGGCGAGGCGCTGACAAGCATCGCCGCTGTCGCCGAGATCACCATGATTACCGAGGCGGAGCAGAGCGGGCTAGCAACGCTGGTGACGCTGCGTGCAGGCGAAGTGGTCGAGCGCGGGCATCGCGCCCGCGCGCACGGGACAACCGTCATCGTGCGCGACCTCTTCCAGAATGTTCCGGCGCGCCTGCGCTTCTTGAAAGGCGCGCGGGCGGAATCGGCGCATCTGACGCAGCTTGCGCGGCGCTACGCCATCGCCTATCCACACCTGAAACTGGGGCTGGTCTTGGACGGTCATACCTCCTTCCAAACCAGCGGCAGCGGGTCGATGGAACGTGCCATCACCGAAGTATATAACCTGCCGATAGCTGATGCGCTGCTTGAGCTTGGCCCCATCGAGGTCGCCGACGCCGAGGTTTGCGGGGTGCTGGGATCACGCGCGCTGAGCCAGGCGAGCAGGCAGCATGTGATGCTCTTCATCAATGGGCGCTGGGTACAATCGCAGGCGTTGCTGGCCGCGCTGGAGGCAGGCTACAAGGCGGTGCTGCCTAAGGGCCGCCATCCGCTGGCGGCCATCAGCATTCATGTTGCCCCTGAAGCGATTGACGCCAACATTCACCCAACCAAGGCCGAGGTCAGACTCCTGCGCACAGAGGAAATAGGCGCAGCCCTCAGCGCCGCCGTGCATGACGCGCTGGGACAAAGCGCGCTCCAGCCGCCAGAGGAGGCGCTGCCAGGGCCGGGGAACGTCTATCAATATCGGCTGCCGCTCCCGCGCCATCGTCGCGGCCTCCCGCTGGCCGAGCAGCGCCAGCCCTACGGCGAGAGTCCAGCCTTCGCTGATGGAGGCATGTTAGGTGAGCTAACGCCGCTGACTCAGATTCGCCAGACGCTCATTCTGGCTGAAGATCAGCAAGGCGGCCTCTATCTCATCGATCAGCATCGCGCCCACGAGCGCATTCTCTATGAATACCTGCGTCATCGTCTGGTCGGCCAGCCTGGAAACATCACGCGCCCTGAGCATGAACTCCTCCAGGATGACCTCAGCGAAGGCGAGAGCCACCATCACCTCGATCAGCCACAAGAAAGCATCCAGAACGATGACCAGGACAGCGCTACAGCGCAGGGGCAGCTCCTGCTGGAGCCAGTTGTTATCGAGCTTTCTCCACGTCAGGCTGCGATACTTGCGGAGCGGCTGCCTGTACTGACGGCCTTGGGCTTTGCTTGTGAGCGTTTTGGGGGGCGCAGCTTCTTAATCCGCTCGGTTCCGGCGCTCGCAGGAGTTGAAGGGCTGAGCGCCGACCTATCCGCGCTGGCCGCCGAGGCGGCAGCCGAGGAAGAGAACTGGCAAGATCGTTTCTGCGCCGCTGTCGCCTGCCATGCCGCGCTGCGGCGCGGCAAGTTGCTCAGCCTGGGCGAGCAGCGCGAACTGCTAGCACACCTGCGCCAGACCTCGGCCCCGGCAGTTTGTCCACATGGCAGCCCGCTGCTCCTCCACTACAGCCAGCAGTTTCTCATCCGTCAGTTCGACTGGTGAAAAAGGTCGGGCGAATCGTCCGATGAACGACTCCCGCTTCAGTCTGGCAGACAGTTCAGGCTGAGAGCGATGCCGCCCAGAGCAGCAGGCCAGTGACAGCCAGATACAGCAGCGGCGCGCCAATCACAAACATGACACGGAACGAGCGCGACAAGCTGGAGCGCCCAAAGAAGTAGTAAGCAATTGGTCCCAAAATAGGAATAGCCACCAGGACAGCCATCCAGCCCAAGCGTGCAGCATTGGAGAGCTTCTCATTGCGCGCCAGATCCCAGAAGCCCAGCGCCAGCCAGGCGGCATAGATCGCGATGGGGAGCAATTCAGCGTAGAGGCCAAGCAAAAAGTGGAACACAGATGCACCTCCGAAGGTCAGCGGCGTCAAGTCTGCGCTAGCGACATTGGGAACCTGGGCAGCCTGGGGCAGATTGAAGAGGGCCAGATCAGGAAAGATGGGCAGCGCCGGGCCATTCACATCCGGCATCTGCGGCTGATTTTGCGAGGCCGGGATGGCCTGCTCCTCCAGAGTGCGCCAGTCACGCGGGTGAAAGCTGGGGCTGTTGGCATAGAGGTAGCGCGCAAAAGCGACTGGTCCAATGCTAAGATCGCCGCCTTGCAGGTGAGGCAGCGGCGTATCGCAGGGGTATTTCTGCTCGATCAGCGCGGGCAGCGTGCGTGTGGCTGTATTATCGGAGAAACAGTTGCCCGTGCCAGAGGGCGCAGCCAGCGCCAGGTCGGCCACGCCGGAATTAGCGACTTCGTTGCCAATCACCCGATTATCCGAGGACACCCAGAGGTTGGCGTCGGTGCTGGCGATGACCAAAATGCCATAATTCTGCTGATTACGCACCTGATTATCGATGATCACATTCCCTACCCCGCCAGCGGCGCCAATGCCGACGCCAATCAGCGGAAATTGCCGGTCGTTGGGCGCCTCAGCATTATTGTTCTCATAGACTTGATTGTTCAGGATCACCGTTTGATGCTCAGGTGGATTGAGTTCCGAATCGAGCGAATTGGGTACGATGCCCGTCAGGTTCTCGCGCCAGACGGAATCACGAATAATCAGATTGCCGCCCGCGTTGGTCCCTGAGTAGCCCAGCGCGTTCCACTCCGCAACCACATCATCGATCACGGCGTTGCAGGGATAGCACTCCCCAATATAAAACCCGGAATCTGGGCTGCCCGCCGCGTAGCTGTGATCGAACTCCCCGTTCTGGAAGTGAGCGGCATAGATGCCATAGTCTCCATTGGTATACGCCGTCAGATAACTGCCGCGAAAACCGGAGTAAAACTTGCCTTCGCCACCATCCCAATAAAAGCCATTGCCCGCATAGTGGCGCGCCGTCATATTCTCCACAACCACATTATTGGCCTCGATCTCGATCCCGTTCGGCAGTTGATAGTTGCCATCCAGGATGACCTTATTGCGATCCCGGCCACGAATCGTAATGCCTGGTGTCTTGACGCGCACAGCCTCATGATAGACGTTCGACGCAATCGAGATGATCTGCCCAGGCCGGGCAGCATCAACCGCTGCCTGAATCGTCAGGTAATCCTCTGGAACACGTAAGACTGGCGCAACACCCGGCGGTAGCGCGGGCATACTAATCTGGTCTTGCGGAACCGGACCAGGGGTGATGGTTTGCGACTGTGAGCCTGCGCAGCCTGCCAAAAAAGCAAGCATCAGCAAGAGGTACATCGCTAACCAGAAAGACCGGAAGAACGTCCGGCCAGAGGTATCGCGCCTGGGCATGTAAAGACCCTCCCTCCCCCTGCCGCAACGGCTCCACAGTAGGAGGATTATTAGTAGCGTTCCTGGGTGGTAGGGCACATTCTAAGTGTCTGCTCGTTGGCTGTCAAGGTGTCTGCCCGTTCACTGTCAAGGAGCAACTTTTACGTTACCGTTAAGCCTGTGCAATCGTTTCTAATCATATCAGCAAATAGCTGAGTGCGTGAGCCTGATGTTAGAGGCAGGCGCACAAGACCCACGAGAGCGCCTTTGCAAAGCGTCCCTCTGGCGGGTCTCATTCGCTTGTATTGGTTGAGGCGTGGCATGTTTAGTGATCGGTTCTTCCAGGCGCGGATAATCACGCGCCCTTTTTTGTCGGCATCCTTACTGATGCGCTCCCTCGTGGCAACCCGCTCATCTGGTGGGGCTGGCCCGGTGCTGGCGAAGCCTGAGGCGAGCGCGAACACAGCAGGTACGGACGCCCCGGCTGTCCAGCCGAGTTCGTCATCTACAGCGGCGACACTGGATCAGGCGCAACTGCGCAAGCGGGTCTGGGCGCTGGCCCTCCCGGCGGTGGGTGAGCAATTATTAGCCTTATTTGTTGGGCTTTCGGACACCTTTCTGAGCGGTCATCTGAGCGCCTACGCCATGCAGCATGTGGGCTACGGGCGCGCCGACGCGGTAGCCGCCGTCGGCGTCGGCACAACCACCATCTGGGTGGTGCTGACCCTCTTTTTCGCAGTCGGGGTGGGCGCCACTGCCCTGGTAGCGCGCGCGGTGGGGTCCAAAGATCGTGGACTTGGGAGCAAGGGCGCCGGGCAGTCTATCCTGCTGGGGCTACTGGCTGGAACACTGCTGACGGCGCTGGCGCTGCCACTGGTCCAGACTATCACAGACATCCTGGGTGTTGAGGGGAACGTCGCTAATCTGGCTGTAACCTTCCTGCGCATCTTCTCGCTGAGTCTGCCTGCGGTGGGTATCACCTACGCGGCGAATGCCTCCATGCGCGGATCGGGGGATACTCGCCGTCCGTTGGTTGTCATGCTGCTGGTCAATGGAACCAATATCGTGGCCTCCTGGCTGCTGATGAACGGCGTTCCGGCGCTGGGTATCCCCGCGCTCGGCGTCATCGGCTCGGCTTGCGGAGCCGCCGCAGGCTGGACAATGGGCGCGGGCCTGGCGCTTTTCTTCCTCAGTCGCCAGCATCCGGTCAGCCCGCAGCTCACGCGCCGGGCACTCAAGCCCGATTGGAACGTCACCTGGCGTATCCTCCGCATAGGCTTGCCCTCAGCGGCAGAGTTGTTTGTGCTTCAGTTCGGGGTGGTCACATTTAGCCGGATGGTCGTCGGCCTCGGCGATGCAACCTACGCGGCCAATTTGACCATCAACAATATCGAGAGCATTGGCAATCTGCCTGGCCTGGGCTTTGCCGTCGCTGCAACCACGCTAGTTGGGCAGGCGCTGGGGGCCAAAGACCCAGACCTGGCAAGGCGCTCAGCCTGGGCATCTCTGCGCCCCTGCTTCATCTTTATGCTAGGGATGGGAATATGCGCCGCGCTGCTCCCGCAGATACTGCTGAGCCTTTTTGTCGCCGATAGCAGCGTTGTGCAGGCCGGAACATTTGCTCTGCGCTTTTCGCTGCTCACACTGCCAGCCCTGGCAATCAGTTTCATCTGTAACGGCTCGTTGCGTGGCGCTGGCGACACCAAATTCCCCGTCGTCGTGCGAGCCGCTGGAACCTGGGGCGTGCGCCTACCGATTGCCCTGGTATTGATTCCCTGGCTGGGCCTCCCTGGAGCGCGCCTGGCAATGGCAGGGGATTTCTGGGTGCAAGCCTCGCTAGCCTGCTGGCGCTTCCGCAGCGGCGGCTGGCGCAAAGCACGCGTTTAGGGAGCATGCGGCTTCTGGGATGGTGGTTGACGCACTCTCTCAGGCACACCTGCTGACGCAGGCAAGAACCAGTAAAGCTATTGGTTCTTGCCTGCGTCCTCTTCTTTGCCAGTATTCGATTTGCGACGCGCGCGCCCCGCAGCGAGACGCTTCAGCAGGTGGCGCCCCAGCGTAACGCTGTGATAAATCAGCGGTGAGTAGACATAATCAAATGACCCGATATAGCGGACCATCTTCCCGCCCCAGCCGCGTTTGAATCGGTAGACGCCAGCCATTGGATCGTTGGGGTCTTCGCTCTCGGCAACTCCCCAGAGATCATAGAGCGTGGCGCCCTGCGCTTTAGCCCAGCGCATCGCCTCCCACTGAAGGAGGTGATTGGGCATCAAATTGCGCCCCTCGTTGCCAGACGCGCCATAGAGATAGATGCCCTCGCGCCCTACCAGCGTCACAAAGATACCTGCCAGCAGCTTTCCTGCGTGTTCGGCCAACAAGAGCCGTGCCTGGTTTGCCTCGCCAAACACTTTCCAGGCGTAGCGATAATACGCCAGTGTGTGAATAGCGAAGCGATCACGCTGGCTGGTAATCTGCATGAGTTCATACCAGCGTTGAACATCGTCCGCACTCGTGGCGACGCGCACAATCACCCCTTTGCGGGCGGCCAGGCCGACATTATAGCGCCATTTTGGCTTCTGGCGCAGGGCAATCGCGCGCTCATCCGGGAGCAGATCAACCGCTATCGTGCGGCGCGGTTGAATGCTATCTTCCACCGCACGAAAACCCAGCCCTCGCAGGCACTGCTGTACGCTGACGCCCTCAGCAGTGCTATAGAGACCACCAAACACATCGGCAGCATCGTCGAGTCCAGAGATGGGAGCAGGCGCCGTCTCACCATCCTCCCCAGTTTCAGCAGCGAGGACACTGATGCTCTCAGGAAGATCAGGGTCAATCCGCAAGAACGCAATGTGCCGGGCACGCAGCAGCGGGTGCAGCGCCTGGAAGAATCGCTGGCACAAAGAGGCATCAGACCAATCGAGTATGGGTCCTTTGGGAACATAGGCGATAGAGAAAGGAGTGCATGGAAGAGCGCGGCATAGGATTTGCGCTCCAGCCAGAATACGTTGCCGATCAGCATCCCAGAGAGCAGCCCGCAGAGGCCGCCAACCAAAAGCGGCTTTAAGCTCTCCCCAGTTCCAGGACTGGAGGAGATGCCCATGCGGAGCATCAGCCACAAAGGTATCCCAGAGCAAGCGTTGATCATTGCCCAGAAAGGTGATCGGGTCCCCCTGAGAAGGTTTTGCAAAGTGATTGGCAAGGTGCGCGTGTGTCTGTTTTGCCATAACGTAAAGAGCGCCTCAGCTTCCATAAGAGAAATGATTGGTGAGCAGTATAGCAAGGCTTCTGCCACTATGTCCAGATCAGCGAACCTGGCAAGAGAAGGCGGCTATTTTGCTGATTGAGAAAGATGTGCAAACCATGCTACTATAGCACACAGCGCATGGGCTTGCCCCTCTCTTCACCCTGTTGAGCTACTTTCAGTTGCCACACCCGCCTCTGCATGGTTGGTCGACCGTGGCAAGGCAGGTGGCTTTGACCTATGCCGCCACCATCATCGTTGCTATAGCCTCCCATCAGGCTGGACGGCCCGATCTCATTCGGTCCCCCACACGGGTTCTGGCGCATCTGTGGGAAGCCCGCGCCACCACCTTCATCCAGGAGTTGCTCGCGATCTGGTTAACCGGAACCTCGGCCTAGCGAGGCGAGGCTTTTTCGCCATGGTCTTGAGGCAGGTGCGTTCACAAAAATCCTCCCTGTTGGTCTTTGAAGGAGCAGGTTTTATGCAAGGAACTCTTCCCGTCGTCCTCACCTTTTTCGCGGCAGCTTTAAATGGTCTCTTAGCTGGGGCGAGCCTTGACCAATCGCTGAAGCAGTTACCAGCTCGACGCCGGATGGGGGTGAGTGCTTTCAGCCTGTACAGCCGTTCCGCCGATCTTAGTCGCAATGGGGTGGCCTGGTATGCCTTTCTTGGTATATCAGCGGCGCTCATCACCCTCACCGCCGCTGTGGCTACCTTAGTGACTGGAAGTACTCAAACCATGCCTATCTTGCTCGCGGCGATGTTGTCGGTGTTGCATTCCATCGCGACCGCTCAAGCGGCCCCGACCAACTTTCGTCAGCTCAAGGTCCTCAGTGATGAGGCCGCCCTGGCCGCCGTTTTTGACACGTTTGAACGGTGGCAAACGGTACGCGTCATCTTGCAGGTAGGCACCTTTGCAGTGACGCTCTGGGCCATTTTCGTGCTGGGCTAGATCGTCTTGAGAGGACCTGTCTGATGTATGGATCGCCCATCAGTCCCTCAACCATGTGAGAGGACGGGGCGTCTTGGTGACGGATGCCAGTCGTGGCATTGGGGCAGCATCGGCTCACATGTCCTGGACAAGGCTTCCTTCTGGCTGCGAGACTATCACGTGGGAAGGCGCTTTATCCCACACCACTTAGGAGGCGACAATCAGCTGATGAACCTCCAGCTCCTTCATCGGCACTGCCACGATCAGAAATCGGCCAAGCTGGACGCCGCAATGGCAGAAAGCATGACACAAGGTATCCGTGACAAAGGACCATCTGATTGAGGAGCCGAGTGCACGAAAACGTGCAAGCACGGTTTTGAAAGGTGGCGGGTGAGTCACCTCACCCGCCTACCGACCCCAGCAGTACGTTTGCAAGAAGCACCTCTTGACAATCTAGCATTGCTAGGGTATACTTGGCTCCATACACACCTAGCGCTGCTAGCTGAGAGGGCTGTTCAGGTATCAGTCGCCGCGGCATGGGGGAAGGGTGATATAGAC
>JBJKSJ010000007.1:0-19655 GCA_046704085.1 Ktedonobacterales bacterium
GGTGGGGCCAGCCAGGACATCACCGCTGAGGGATCCCTGATTTGCGTTCCCGCTGCCAGTCCCCTGGCCCGCGCTGCTGGCAGACGCGCACGCCACCAGACTCAATAGCACCACAAACGCAACAAGGAAACTCGCCGCCAGCCACACGCGCTGGCGAGCCGACAGGCTTAATCGCATAACAACCTCCCGCATCTCTTCGGCGAGTTGCTCTCTTCGGAAAGAACCCACTTCCATTCAAGAGACGCCGAAGGATAGCCAGAAGTTCCTTGCCAGGGCGCTGGTCAGAAAGGGCTGGCGGATACATCCGCGCAGGCGGGCTAAGACGAACACAGGACTTGTTGACCGATGTCTATCGCGTGTTCGCTGCGCGCCCCTGGAACTGTTCTGCGCGCAACTGCTGCACGTCGCTGATCGCCGCGACGGCCAGGTCCGGCGGCAGTTCGCCTGCCGCTGGCGCCTGGCGAGCATATTTCCCCTGGCGCACCAGCACCGTCGTCAGGCGTTCCTGCATCGCGCTCTTGAGCGCGGTGAGTAGTCTGGGCTTGTCATCAAGCACAACATATTGCTGAGCAGGAAAGAGCGCCATGATCTCATCGAGATGCGCTTCCTTGTGCAGATAGAGCGCCACGCGCCCCTCCACCGCCGCCGAGATGCCACTGCGCGCAATCTTTAAGCCCTGAAACGACGCATCGCCATCGGAGGTAATCGCCGTCGTGCCCAGGGTATTCAGATAGGCCAGCGTCTCCAGCGCGCCGGGATAGAGATAGTCACGAAAGGGAAACGCGAGGAAGTAGCTAGCAAGCTGAAAGAAGGTCTCTTTGGAGAACTGATCGGCAAACGCCCTGGTGAAGCGCGCCAGCGTCAGTGGGTAATTGACCACATCTTCCTCGTGGCGCACCTGCTCATACAGTTCCCAAAAGCGGGAGGCTGGCGCTTCTCCCAGCAGGCCCAGCAGATACTCTGCCTGACTTGCCTTGACCCTATCGTTATCGAGCAGTGTATTATCCACATCGATCAAAAACGTCAAAGGGGGGATAGGCATACAGCCTCCTCTTCTCTTGCCAGGCGCGCTTTCAGCGCGCCATCTTGTCTCCAGCTAGGGCGAATTGCCTACCTGCTGCACCGCCTGAATCAGCGCGGGCAGGAGTTGATCTGCAATCGGCGTGCCCCAACCTGATGACAGATCATACCCTGTCCCCGCTGGATAGCCCTGCACGCCTACAAAACTGTTGTCGCCCTGGGTAATATCGTGCATATCCTTGCCCTGCAAGCTATACAGCCCCGGCTGGATGAATCCCAGGGACTTGCCACCCGCCTGGGTACTCATCTGGTCGGCAATGGCAATAATCCCGGCCCAGCAGGGTGAACTGGCGCTGGTGCCGCCAATGATGTCCCAATGCTGCCACTTGGCGACGTTGATCCCGCCAGGATCAGCCGTCTCGTAGAGGTCAAAATCTTCGGCGGGGAAGGCGACATCAGGGATGCCTCGCTTCCCCTGGAACATGCTCTGATTCGGCACGCTCTGCTGATAATTTGGTTCGTTATAGATGGCGCTGAGTCCGCCACCAGTAGACCCAAGCGCGTCGTTCCAAACCACCTCGTTCTCATAATCGCCAGCAGCGTCCTTGAGTGTGAGCGTCGTCCCACCCACCGCCAGCACATAGGGATCAGAGGCAGGCCAGGAGATATTGGGTTTGTCCCAGAGCTTGGACGGATCAACGTTATCATCGCCATTGGTTGCCCCGGTATCCCCAGCCGAGGACATCACCGTGACACCCATGCTTGCAGCGCGTTGGAAGATGGCATGCGCCGCGTCATATTCTTTCTGCTCGTTGGCCTTATCAGTGGCCGTATCAGTCCGGGCGCCGAGTTCGCTGCCCCCATAGCTGATCGTGATGATATTGCCCAGTTGATGATCGAGCGCGTACTTGACACCCTGCTCCAGATCATAGAGGCCACACTTGGACGCATTGCTGGGCGCAGGCAGATAGATCTGTTCGGTATTGGAGCCGATCAGCAGGACGATGTTGGCGCCGGGAGCGATGGCATGAGTCCATTCGACATCCAGTGTATTTTCCAGTTGCAAACCATCTTCACCACCAGTGCAAGTATAGGGCACAGGCGGCCCAAACGGCTGGATGACATTGAAACGTGGCGGATCGGGTAAACCCCAGGCAAGGTCAAATTGATGCAGATCATTTTGGATATTCGGCGCGTTGCCAGCGCCAAGAATCACAATGGTCTGGCCCTTGCCATTATAGCCCTGCCGATAAAGCGAGTTCAGACTGAATGCCTGCTGCATCTGCTCCGGGCTATAGCACGGCGCACCAGCCCGCATCATGCAATCCTGGCTGGTGGGGGCTGTTCCGGCTGGCGTAAAGACCGCTCCCTGAGTGGTGGGTGTGGGCGCAGGGGTTGAACCTCCTGGCGTCACGGTGGCCTGGGGGGTATTCGACGCGGTAGAAGGCGAATGGGACGACAGCAGGACAAGGACCAGCGGAACCAGGATCACTACCAGCGCCAGCCCACCCAACGCCAGAATCAAGAAAGGCGAGGTCTTCGCTGGCGGCTGATCGGCGCCAGGCTTGCGCGGGGGTGTTGGCGCGCCCGGTGGGACGCCCGGCCCAAAGGGTGGCGCCCCAGCCTGGCCCCAAAAGCCCGCGCCTGGGGCGCCAGGAGGGGTAGCTCCGGCGGGAAACTGCGGAGGGTATCCTGGCGGTGGACCCGCCATCGGGCGCTGGGGTGGGGACCACCCGCCCGCGCTAAACTCTCGAAACACATCAGGAGGGGGCGGCGCAGGCCATGCCCCAGCGGGTGGAGGCGCCATTGGTGGCACGGGGGGTTGCCCCTGGGGCTGTTGGGCGCCGCCCGCCTCGCTGGCCTGACCGTCCCTCCGGGGCTGTTCTTGCTCGGCCATATGAATGTTCTTCCTTTTCAGTCA
Source organism: Ktedonobacterales bacterium (assembly GCA_046704085.1). Taxonomy (GTDB): domain Bacteria; phylum Chloroflexota; class Ktedonobacteria; order Ktedonobacterales; family DATBGS01; genus DATBHW01. Next base: position 2,942 of record JBJKSJ010000007.1, read on the forward strand.
TGCTGCATGCCAGAATGGTCATTGGCCCCTATCATACAGCAGATGGACGGGTTCACGCTAGTGGGAAACGCGAGGTTCTTTTTTGTTAAAGCAGGCTTGACACATGAGGCCACTGAGACGTACTCTAGCTCAGGAAGGTTCTTAAGTTACCGCTCTGAGGAAGAGATTCTATGGGTCTGAGTCACTATCGTACCTCATTTGGTGTGCGCAGTTACGAAATTGGCCGCTCTGGGATTATCTCGACAGGAACGCTGCTCCGTTATCTTGAATACGTCGCTACCGAAGCCTCTGCCGCTGCTGGCTTTCCGCGCTCCTGGTATGATGAACACGACTCCGCCTGGGTGGTTCGGCAGATGAACCTGGAAGTGGAGCGTCCCATCGTCTTGACCGACGCACTCGCTTTCGACACCTGGCCCTCCCAATACGCGCGCATCCAGGCATACCGCGAGTATCTGGTCTCCAGCGAGAGCGATGGGCGTTCTCTGGCCCGCGCCCACGCGCACTGGGTCTACGTCGGCCGACAGCGGGGTCTGCCGATACGGCTTCCGGCTGATCTTCCCGAACAGGCGATTCCTGATCCCCAGATCGTTGCTTTCTCTTCACTGCCCACTATTGCCCCGCTCTCAGGTGATCTGCCCAGCTTTCGCCAGCGCCTGATCGCCCGCCGCTATGAGGCCGATATTATGGGTCATATCAATAACACGATTTATAGCGATTGGCTGGAGGAAGCGGTTCAAGTCGCGCTTAACGAGCTACCAGTCGAGGTAGTTCAGACACAGCCAGAGGGATCACAAGGCAGGCGCGCGTTCATGCATCGCGGATCAATAGACTATACGAAAGCAGCCGCCCCAGGCGACGCCCTGGAGATTACGACCACCTTGCTCGGCAGTTACGAGCATGGCCTGGCCTGGTCACAAGCCATTCGACGAGAGGAATCGGAAGATCTGATCGCTCGCGCGGAAACCTATTGGTCCTGGCTTCCCTGACTTCTCTGGCACAAAAACTGGCAAAACCCAGCTATTGCTGCTACAATGGCTCTATCCTTGTTGCGCGTGCGCGGCAAATCAGCCGGTCTCTATGAGGGCCACCCGATTCCCTGCTGGTTGCAAGCAGGTTATTTCTTTCACAAAGGAGGTTGGCGCTCCCCGACAACCTGAAAGCCGAGGTTCAGCGCCGTCCATTCTGATGAAGCAGTCATCCAGGCGCCGATTGCCCCAGATGCTGACACTTAGCCTCGCGCTGATGCTTGGCCTGAGCGCCTGCCTTGGGCTGAGTACCACACCAAGCACGCAGCCAACTATCGGCATCAACAATACACAGACCAATCTTTCCCCCACGCCGACTGCGCCGGCCTATCTGGTTGGCGCTTACATGAACACGAACACGCCAACCAGCAGCACTGGAAATATTATTGTCTATGTTATTTTCCATCACCAGCAACTGCCCCAGGCTGGCGGGCAGGTCAGCCTGTACTTCCATTACAATGCTGACGGCAGCGGCGTTTACGGGCTGAACAGGGAGGCTGGAACAAAAGCGACGGGCGCCGATGGGTACGCCATTTTCTATCTTGGTTATAGTGGTCTGCCATTCAATATGCCCATCAGCATCGACGTGACGGTTCACTTCCCTGGTATCCCCGATATTGTGGAAAAGAATGCGACCTCTTTCAGTGTGGTCGATCTGACGCCCAGCGTCACTCCGAGTCCCTCGCCAGGCGGGTAAGACGCGACCAATAGGAACGCTTGCATGAGCAAGAATATACTGCACTATCAGGTGCAATGGGGTGACACTGACGCCGCCGCCATTGCGTTCTATCCCAATTATTTTCGCTGGTTCGATTGGGCGAGCCACGAATTTTTGCGCGCAATGGGTCTCTCACTGGATACTTTACTGACGCAGTATCAGGCGCAAGTGCCCATTATCGAGGCTCGCTGTCGCTTCCAAAGACCCGTGCGTTTTGATGATCTGCTGACCATTGAAACGACCGTGACCGAGGTACGCACGCATGCTTTCCGGCTGGAGCATCGTGTTTCGCGCGGCGAGGAGGTCACAGGCGCTGGCTATGAAGTGCGCGCCTGGGTCCACGCGCACGGCAGCAGTGAAGGGAAGCTCGAACTCGGGGCCATTCCAGATGATGTGCGCGCCCGACTTCTTTGAGCAAGCCCTGCGCAATCCCTAGCAATGAGCTAGGGGCGCTATCTTTTTCCCTTGCATTTGCTGCTTCGTTGTGCGATACTGAATCGGCAGGAGAGGGGCAAGCTAGTATGACCAGGCGCCTTGCCCACTACCTGAAACAGAATCAGGGAGACAAGGGAGTCTCATCCTTCTGAGATGTATACCCAGACGAAATGCACAGGCGCCGACACGGCTGGGTCGATGAGAGAAAGGAAGACCCCATGCAGGAAACCGATCATCTTGTAAGTAGCCCGCAGTATCTCCCAGATTTCGATGATCATGCCTCAGTAAAGCGTTTGTCTGATTCACGCCATAATGTCCTCTTGCACCATCGCGTCACAGCAGGTCCAGCAGTCTGGCATGTCATCACGCGACGCCTTCTGGAAGTGGCCTTGCCCGAAGCGGATAATGCCTGGAGCTACGAGACGGCTGTGTTCTCAGAACGCCTCCCCAATCAGCCCGATCTGGCACGCGGGCGTTACACACGCTATGGTACGCAGGTGGCGGCCATCGCCGGGCATACGCATACCATAGAGCGGCTTCTTCAGCAGCAGGCAACAGACTGATAGATTTATTCCTATTCTCTTCGAGCAGAGGCCAGAGGAACTTGTACAAGGGTGTGCGAGTTCCTCTGGCTTTTTCTTTTCGTCCGTCTCCTGAAATTCATCGAGGCGCCAATGGCAGAGTCGGAGATTTCGCGCTATACTTGGAGTTGTCGTATATGACAATTTTTCGAGGTGATCCTTGAAGCCTGACGAAGAGACCTTCGAGAAAGCGGGGGCACATGGGGCCAGATCGGAAGGAGAGCGGGGCGCTAGCAGTGGGGCCGCAGCAGGCGGAACGTCCTGATGAGCTGCTGGAGGGGGGTAATGGGCACGCCTCCAGCAAGCAGGAGATTATGAGTCCAAAGGAGATGCAGCGATGGGGCGAGGCTATTCGCCAGCGTCGGCGCGACCTTGGGCTGACGTTGAAGCAGTTAGCTGAACTGACGGATATTTCTTTTGGCTATCTGGCAAAACTTGAGCGTGGAGATGCCGACGCCAAGAATCCGACACGGCTCGTTATAGCCGCCTTACGTGGGGCGTTGAATATTCCGGCGCCGGGGGGTGAGCAGCTATCGAGAACGGCGCTGGCATCCTGGGGGACCGGCGAGGCGCGGCCAGCCAGGGATGGGGTGGCGTTCTCTTCATCTGCTGAGGACACTCTCCCCAAGGAAACCCTCTCTTCGCAGCAGCGTTGGCGTCTTGCGGAGGCGCTGTTGTTGATCTGTGGCCGACTGAGCGCCGCGCAGCTTGCCGCCGGTTTAGATTGCGGCTTATTTGAGCTTGAAGAGACTATCCAGACGCTGCGCCAACAGCTTGCCGGGCATGGGATCGTCCTCCAGGAGATGAATGGAGAATATCAATTTGCTTCTGATGGGACGCTCGGTCCAGTCCTGCGCCTGGCGTTGACAGCCATTGGATTAGCGCCGCGCAGGGCGATGCAACTGACCCAGGCCCAGCGGGAGGTGCTGGCGCTGGTAATTATGCACCAACCGATTACGCGGGCTGCTATCGAGCGGTATCGAGGGGTGGATAGTGAGAAACCGCTTCACGCGCTGGTTGAGGCGGAGTTAGTGACGGCGCTTCCAACGACAGCGCCCAATGGCGCTCGCCAGTATATATCGACGCTGCGGGTGCTAGAGGAATCGGGGTATAGCTCGCTGGAGGCGCTGCACCAGGCGATTAGCAGAGACACATCTGTTTGATAGCAGCGCCAGAGGACAGCGTGGGGGTCTAGATCAATTTGAGCATATCAGGACAGCACAAAAGCAAAACCACGTTTTTTCTCTTGTGCTTTCAATCAGCGTGTGCTACCATAGGTTCAGGATGAGGTGGTCTTACGTAAGACCACTCAAACATGTCTATATGAAAAGCTGGTCTTATATAAGACCACTTGAGCGTCACTTGATTGCTCCTTTCGCCTCATCAGGTTGGTTCTCTTCTCCCTATCGGGTTGTCTCAGTGGGATCAGTGATCAGGAGAGAGCCAGATGATCTGATAAACTGGCGCGAGATGCTGACGGAGCCATTCCGTTATAGAGAGGGTTATAGCCCTATGTCCACCACAGTAGAAGCGAACGGTGTTGTCTATGCCATCGCCAATCAGAAGGGGGGCGTTGGTAAAACCACCACGACCTTGAATCTGGGAGCAGCCTTACATGAGCGTGGAAGGCGTGTCTTGCTCGTGGATTGGGATCCCCAAGCCAGTCTTACGGTGGCAATCGGGATTGATCCTGAGAGTCTGAAACAGACGATCTACGAAGCACTGATGGCTTCGGCACAAGATGAGCCATCACCCTGTTTGGAAGATATTATTCTTCCGACAAAGATCGGGCCTGATCTTGCGCCTGCAAACATCGGACTGTGCCAGGCAGAACTTGATCTGTATCACGCGCAACTGAGCGAACTCATTCTGACCGATCTCCTGGAACCGGCGCGGCGGAGCTACGATTACATCTTGATCGATTGCCAGCCTTCGCTAGGCATCCTGACCTTGAATGCGCTAGCAGCAGCCAATATTGTGATGATCCCCATGCAGACTGAATACCTGGCGATGAAAGGGGTGGGGCTGCTCCTCAACACGATTAAGAAGGTCAAGAAGATCAATAAAGGGCTGCGTGTTGGCGGTGTCTTGCTAACAATGGCTGATACACGCACCCTCCATAGCCGTGATGTAATCTCCTCTACCCGTGAAACGTTGCTTGGTCAGGTGCCAATCTACGACACCGTCATTAAAAGTAATGTACGCCTGAAAGAGGCGCCTATCGTTGCCCAAAGTGTGCTAGCCTACGATACGCATGCAAATGTTTCCATGGCTTATCGGCAGCTTGCGGAAGAAGTTGAGCGTGAATCAGGGAGGCTTTCTCCTATCCCAGCCGTAAAGGCAGCCGGTCGTCAGGAGGAGTAAGGACAGATGCCCCAGCAGAGAGCGCGCCTGAATGCAGATATTGCAAAACACCAGTTGGGTCTGAACGTTGGTTCCCCGATCCTGGCAGAAATTGCCCAGGGGGCTACGACCGCCGAGGGGGAAAGGACGATTGAGAACGTTCCTATCGACCTGATTCAACCCAACCCCTTTCAGCCTCGCCGCGATTTTGACGAAGAGGGATTGGTGGAACTGGCCGAGGTGATGAAAGCGATGGGCTTTTTCGGCGCATTGCTTGGCAGGCGCCAGCATCGTCATATCGAGCTTGCTTACGGTGAGCGCCGGATACGCTCAGCGAAAATGGCGGGGCTGCAAGAGATCCCGATGGAGATCCGCGAGCTTTCCGATGAGGATATGTTCAATATTGCGCTGGTAGAGAATGAGCAGCGCAGCGACCTGACCCAGTTGGAGGTCGGCGAAGCCCTCTTGCGCGCAAAGGAGCAGTTCAACCTCAGCGAGCGCGAAATCGCGGCCCGACTTGGCAAAAGTAAGGGCTATGTGCGCAACCGTATCGAGACAGCCCAGCTATCAGAAGATCTGAAGGTGGTCCTCCGTACAACGCCTGAGGAGAGTTTCTCAGCCAGCCATGCCCGTGAATTGGGGCGCATTGAAGACCCTCTTCTGCGGGCTGTTACCACCAATAGGGTGCTTCAAGAAGGCTTGAATTATCAGGAAACGAAGCTGGCTGTCGAGTATGCCCTTGGTTTGCTCAGTGAACCGGCTGATACGTCTTCGGCATATGAGCCAGGCGATGATGATGCAGAGGAGATCGTGGTAGGAACCAACAATACGCCTCTGCACCAGCAACGCGAGCCAATCCAGGGGATAGATCGCCTCCGCCAGCAAACTGATCGCATTCTGCACACGATTGAGCAGCTTGCTACCGATACCCGCATTGACCGCCAGGAACTGCGGGTGGCCCTGGAACAGTTGTATTCCAGCGTTTTCCAATGGGCGAGCGATCTCAGTTAACATTGGCCCTGATCGCTAAGCAAAGCAGAGTTGTTAGAGTGAGGCTTTCGCGGGTAGGACTAAAAACAAGCGTCCTCTCGAAAGCCTTTTTCGCGGGTAGGACTAAAGATTTTCGCGGGTAGCGCTAAAGATTTCTGCTGAGAAGGCGCCATTCGAGCCGTTTTTCTGGCATTTCGCGGGTTGGACTAAAGTCGAGCAGCATCCTTCACCAGCTTTCGCGGGTAGCACTAAAGATTTTCGCGGGTAGCACTAAAAACAGCCATTTCCGTTCGCGGGTAGCACTAAAGAAAAATGACCGAATTTCGCGGGTAGCACTAAAGAAAGAGGCGTTTTTTTCGCGGGTAGGACTAAATTTCTTTCGCGGGTAGGACTAAATTTCGTGAGACGCACGAGACCAGTTGTAGGCTGGTCTCCTGGCCTGTTGTTGGCTCTCTGTATAGTAATATATTTGTATAGTAATTACTTGTATAATAATTTTTGTATATAAAAGGGCTGAATGAAGGAAAAAACGAAAAAAATCAATCCTGTCTCTGCTGCTCAATGAACCTTCTGGTACAAAAGTACCGGCTTGTTGTCTTCTCTCTTTTTTCGTGGTATACTTACTTCTGCGTCTTTCAATTTCAATACGTCTTGTTGAGCAGTAAGGACAGAGGCAGATCGGCTTATGGGAAAATAGCCCCCAGCGAGGCTACCTGCATAGGAACGACTGGCGCGGCTATACTAGACCGCTCTCCGCCTTTATCGCTACCCACGAAAAACTTTACGCGATGCGAAAACGAAGCAGTGCAAGCAGATGCCCCGGATGATCTCGAGATCATCCGGGGCATCTGCTTTAGTCCTACCCGCGAAAATCTTTAGTCCTACCCGCGAAAGGAAGGTCGATATGGAGCAGCGCACGATCTCTCAGTCGAAAAGAACTGATAGAAGCCAGGAACCATCGACAGCATCCAAAACCTGGCAGGAGAGTCCAGCGGCGACTCCACGACGGCGCAAACGCGCTGCCTCGCGCGATACGGAACCACTTTCCCTCTTTCCAGAGACCTCACCCGCAGGAACAGCAGCGCCTGCTGTTTCAGCGGGCAGCAATAGCGCGCCAGTTCCTGCGCTCGGTGGGAAATCGCTTCCTATAGCCGAAAGAGGGCCAAACGCTGAGCCAGCGCGGATAGGCTATCCTGCTCTGCAATCTGCTGAGCAGGCGATGATTGAGGTAGATCGCCTGGCTGAAGATACTGATCCACTGCTTGATGCTCCATCACTCTGGGATCTGCCTTTCCCTCCCTGGCCCCCTAACCCGGATGTGCCAGACTCGTCGAACCAATTGCCTCCTTCTGTTCCTGTGCTGGCTTTGCCTATCTCCTCGGTGGAGGCTCATGCCGATGGCGCTGGACGCGATCTGATCGAATTTTATGGGGTGGTTCCGCGCACCCGTGCCGATGATCCTGAAGAGGAGCGTCGCTTTCGCGCCCGTATTTTGATGGAGGCCCGCCGGGGAGTGATTGCGGTTGATGGCCTCTATACGCGCAAAGCCGATCTCCACGTTGGCCCGATGCCCAAGGGAGAGGTTATCGGTCGCCAGCGATGGGTGGCGCGGAAGGGCGATCTTCGGCTGGAGATCGCCCTGGATCGTATCCAGGATGAGATTGAGTCGGCTGCCCAGCGCGAAGGGGTGGCGATTGCCGATCTCTCCACGCAGGCGCTGCTGGTGACTGCGGTTGATGTCGCCTTGATGATGGTAGGTGAATGGGCGGCGAAGATTATGTTGGGGCTGTATGAAGCGGCGAATGATTGTTGGCGGTCGCCCCTCTTCAATCTGGATGTCAATGCGTTTCTGACCAAGTTGGGGCGCAAACCAGAGGTCAAAGTGGATAACGATGGGGTGGCGCGTGAATACCATCGGAGCGAGGCGCGGGCAGATTTCTGGAATACGATGCGGGCGCTCTCAACAGTCTCTATCGAGATTGTGCGTACGATTCGTCACCCTGATGGGAGCATGTCTGATGATACAATTGAGCGCCCGCTGGTGTTCCTCTTCGGCGGCACGTATCCACACAAGGATAACCCGGAAGGGCGTCGGCGCGCCCCGTCGCATGTGAAGGTTGCGCTTGGCTGGTATACGGGCGTGCGCCAATTGGATGGCCGCCCAGGGACTGATTATGTGCCGGCTGAGCGCCTTCAGCCAGGGCGGGGGCACGCGCAGCATCAAGCAACCCGTGAGCGCCTGCGCCGACGGCTCCTGCTCTACGCCCATTATCGCTTGCAGGAGATGCGCGCCAATAACCAGACCGTGCCTCCAGCGGAAGGCTACGTGCTGGTGCGTCTCCGCCGGAAAACGGCCCTCGAACGGGCTGGGATCACGACGGCTAATGTGACGTTGCAACGTAATTCGCTCGTAAAAGCGCTAGAAAAGTTACGCGCGTCTGGGGTCATCAATGGCTATAGCGAGATTCCGCGCAAGCCAGACGATACGTTTGAAATCCAGGTGAACTGCAAATTCCTGATGGATGATCGTGGCAATTTGCGCGATCTCATCGATCTTCAGGATGAATTGGGGAGTGAGCTGAGTACTGTAGTTCTTGGTGGCTATCCTTCGCGCGAGGAAGAGATAGCATCGGCGCCAGAAAAAGAAGATGAAAGTAGTGGAGAAACGGAGTCCAATAGTGACTTGTTCACAGAGGTGATCGATGACCCGATGTGGACAGCGGAGCTTCGCCGTTTTGTCCCGGATGCAGAAGGCGCGCGTGATGGGCGTCATACTCGTGATGTGCAGGTCCTCTGGGGGTTTGTGCGTGATGCGCTCAGACCGGGCCTCAATACAGCGCGGCGTCAGCATCTGGATTCTCTGGCGCCTGCCTGGCGGCCATCCAATCCGCGAGAGCTTTTGCTGCTCGGCAGCACCAGCTACAGCGTTCGATTTATCAATATGGCTTTGCTCCGGGAGATCAATGAACTGATTGGCAAGCTCCTTGGTCGATTCTTTGACCATGCCCGTCTGGTTTTTGTCTCCCAGGAGGTCATCGCGCGCGTTCAGGAGTAGGCGCGTCAAGAGCGCTCATGGAAGAGACAGGTGGTGTGTATCAACCTGATTCTGCGTCTGGTCGGTCTTATGTAAGACCAGCCTAGGCACGTTCAGATGCTGTACAATGGCGACTGAGGAAAGCGTTTTGTCGTTGCAAATGTTGATTCTCTCAGTCAAGGATATGCTCGATGTCAGTCCGTCGCAAGCTCGCCCTCCGTTGGGCGCCGCTGCTCTTTGGTATCATGGGGCTTATGGCCCTGGGTATGAGCAGTGCGCCTGCTCATGCTGCCCAAGCTGATTCAGGCCCGGTTGTCACCATCCAGTTTCAGGTTCACCTGCGCTCACGCCCATTCTGGCTCAATTATGATCCTCCTTCCTCACGTTATCTGGGCACGTTGGATGCCTGCGTAGACCCGATGTTTGCTACGGTTCACTCATCTGCCGCTGATTTTGGCAATTGCTTTGTGTTGCAGGCTGCCAAGCCTGACTATAGCCCGATCATCCTTCCTGCGGATAATGGATATCTGCAATCAAACGATATTACGTATTGGACACAAGCAGTGCAGGTCGTGATGCCTGACCAATTTGCCCACACGCTCGATTTGACTACCCAATATATTTTTCATGACCGGGAACAGGCTGGTCCCAATGGTCAGCCGTTGGCTTTGAGCTCGAGTGTCGTGTTGTCGAGCGAAATTACCGCGAGCGCCGCCGATGATGAGATCGAAGTGCCGATGGATGGCCGTATTCCTGATGATCAGACGGTGCATTTTGTCTTCCATCCTGTCGGCGCCTATGATCACGGCTTGAGTTTCTGGGGCTGTCTGCGCCGCCCGGCGGAAGGCATCCCTTCGGCCTATTGTGGGCAGATGGCGACGCTCCCAGATGGATCATTCCAGCTTGATGCGAAGATTCCAGCGGTTTCGCAGCCTGAGAATCTCTTTGGCGCTACTGTTGATCCGCTGCTTGTAGGCACCAATATTCAGATGACGATTGTGGCCGCGCTGCCGGGGGCCGAAATGCCAGATGCTCAGCCCGCACCGCCTGGACTAAGCGGGCACCCGGCAAATCAAATCGTGACACCCGCTAGTTCTCTGATCGATTGCGCGATGGCTTCGGCGCTGGTCTACGCCGATCAGACGCTTGAATGCAGCGCGGCAATCAAGCACGATACGTTGGGTCAGCTTTACCTCAATCCGACCAGGGTCATTGCCTATGTTGGCGCTCCGCCTTCTTTTGCTCAGAAGCCATGCCTGATCTTCATGACAACCCAGCCCTGGCCTTATGCCGGGCCAGTTTTGCTGGCGCTCATCCTCTTGCTCGTGGGCGCTGGGGGTATGGCGATGCTGATGTATCTGGGGCGTGTGCCCATAAGTTCCAACCGACCACTTCTTCATCAGCCAATGTTTCTTGCCAGCGCGCTGCTGGCGCTGATCTGCCTGGTGTTCTTTGTGCGCGTAGCCGTTGGTTTTCGCGTTGGTTCCCAGCCGGTGGCGCCCGGCCAGGTGATCCTTATGGTGACGCCTGGGGCATCGCCGGTCGCCAATGATGTGCCACCGACGCCGACACCAACGCCCAGTCCGACGCCCACGCCCAGTCCCACCCCAACGGCCACGCCCACACCAAATCCGAGCCTTTCACCTACACCCAGCCCTACCCCATAGGGGGTAGCCTTCTCTCCTGGCTCTGGGGAGGCCATTGTTGCTACGAACAGGACCAAATTGGATGACAACAACACCGCCGATTGGATGTTGACATCTCAGATTGGACGGGTACAATAGAGGCAGATACTCGGTTTCATGCGGTAGAGGACGGGAACGAATGAATCAACTACCAAGCATTGAACTTGATCGTGGGCCGCAAGCAGTCCCGCTCTATGTGCAAATCCGCGAGCGGTTGGCGTTGCTCATCCGGCGCGGTGATCTGAGCGCGGGCACGCGACTCCCGCCAGAGCGCCAGTTGGCCGATGCGCTTCATGTGAACCGAACCACCATTGTTCGCGCCTATAGTGACCTGGCTGCGGCTGGATTGGTCCACGCGCATGTGGGGCGTGGCACGATGGTGCAGGCTGCTCAAGAGACACTGAGCGCCCAGGATACGATACGTTTTGCTGGCAGGAATGGCTCGCGCTTGCCAGTGGCTTTTCCCTGGGCGCCCTATCTGCGCGAAGCGGACGCCCGCGCGACAACAGAGAGGGCTACGGTCGGCGCGCTCGCGTCGATGCCCCATTCCAGTCGCCTGGAGATTAGCCAGGGCGATACGCTGCTGGCCGATGTGGTGGCGCTCTGCGCGCGCTCGGATGTGATCTCCTTTGCGGCTGGCACACCTGATCCGGCGCTGTATCCCGTCGATGCGTTTTGTACCCTGCTGACGGCGCAGCTTCGCGCCGATGGCGGGCGCTTGCTCCAGCATTGCCCGATTGAGGGACTGGAAACGCTGCGAGCCTCGTTGGCAGGTTGGCTCAATCGCCGCTGGCAGGAACTGCTCCAGCAAAGTGAACAGCCGATAGGGCAGACTACTCCGTTGGAGCCAGAGCATCTGATGATCCTTTCGGGGTCGCAGCAGGGTCTCTGGCTGGTGGCGCGGGGGCTGCTGGCTCCTGGCGAAACGGTGCTGGTGGAGACGCCGACATATCTGGGCGCGCTGCGCGTCTTTGCGGCAGCGGGCTTGCGCGTGGTGGGGGTTCAGTGTGATCGTGAGGGCATGCTGCCAGAGGCGCTGCGGGGTGCGCTGGATCGCTACCAGCCGCGCCTGATCTATTGCCTGCCTACGTTCCAGAATCCGAGTGGCACGACGATGAGCTTGCAGCGCCGCAGGCTATTGCTGGACCTGGCGCAACGCTCCCAGACGCCAATTCTGGAAGATGACCCCTATGGCGAACTGTTTTATGCGGAGGAGCCACCGCCGCCCCTGGCGGCGCTCGATCAGAGTGGTTCGGTGCTGTATCTGGGCACCTGCTCCAAGATGCTCTTCCCCGGCGCGCGCCTGGGCTGGATTGCCGCGCCGCGCCCGGTAATTGAGCAGTTGGGGTTGCTGCGCCAATATATCGATCTCCACGCCAATACGCCCTCGCAGGCGGTGTTGGATGGCTTTCTGCGCGAGGGGCTGCTGGATGCCCATCTGGCGCGCGTGCGCGTGCGCTATCGTGAGAAGCGCGATCTGCTGGCAGGCGCGCTAGAGGCGATGGGGCGCGGGCTGCTGCACTGGCAGACGCCAGAGGGTGGCTATTATCTCTGGTGCGCGCTGGAAGCAGGACTGCTCACGCGAGATTTACAGGATGAGGCGGCGCGGCTTGATGTGGCCTTTGTGCCTGGCGATGCGTTTTACGCTGGCCCTGGTGGCGAGGCGCATCTGCGGCTGAACTTTACCGGACCTGATGAGGCGGCGCTGGAGGAGGGGGCGCGTCGGTTGGGCCTGGCGCTGGAACGCCTGGCGCGGCGATCCCGCCGACAGGAGCGCCAGCCAGCCCTTGCCGCCAGAAGGCCGCTTGTTTGATGCAATACACGCGAAAGATATTTTTTATGAGGAGGGATAGACCATGGCAGAGAATCATGCCCAGCAGAATGGGAAACAGGTAGGGACAGAGAAGATCAAGCGAGCATTCCCGGAGATGCTCAAGGGCGGCGTCATCATGGATGTCGTCACGCCCGATCAGGCCAAGATTGCCGAGGAGGCGGGCGCGTCTGCCGTTATGGCGCTGGAGCGCGTGCCCGCTGACATTCGCGCGCAGGGTGGGGTGGCGCGCATGAGCGACCCGGAGTTGGTGCTGGGGATTAAGCAGGCAGTCACAATCCCGGTGATGGCGAAGTGTCGCATCGGGCATTTTGTGGAAGCGGAGATTCTTCAGTCGCTGGGGATTGACTGTATCGATGAGTCCGAGGTCTTGACGCCCGCCGATGAGGCGTTTCATGTGAACAAGCGCGCCTTCACGATTCCTTTTGTCTGCGGGGCGCGCGATCTGGGCGAGGCGCTGCGCCGGATTGGCGAGGGCGCGGCGATGGTTCGCAGCAAGGGCGAGGCTGGCACCGGCAATATTGTGGAGGCCGTGCGCCATCTGCGCGCGATTACCGATGGCATCCGCAAGATTCAGGGTCTGCCCGAAGAGGAGTTGATGACGGAGGCGAAGAATCTGGGCGCGCCCTATGAACTGGTGCGCGAGGTGCGCGAGTTGGGGCGGCTGCCGGTGGTGATGTTCTGCGCTGGTGGCGTGGCGACTCCGGCGGACGCGGCGCTGGTGATGCGCCTGGGGGCCGATGGTGTCTTCGTTGGGTCGGGCATCTTCAAGTCTGAAGACCCGCTGCGCCGGGGCAAGGCGATTGTGAAGGCGACGACGCATTTCCGCGATCCCGCGATTCTGGCGGAGGTGTCGCGCGGGCTGGGTGAGCCGATGCGCGGCCTGGATGTGAAGACGCTGCCTCCCACGGAGTTGATGGCTTCGCGCGGCTGGTAGGGCAGGCTTGAGGCGCTGAAGATGATTGAGATCGTTCAGGCTCAATCAGAGCAAGAGATAGCGGCGGTCCGCGTCCTCTTTACGGAGTACGCGGACTCGCTGGGAATTGATTTTAATTTGCTAGGTTTTGAGCAAGAGCTTGCGTGCTTGCCGGGAAAGTATGTGCCACCGGATGGTGCTCTTCTTATAGTCAGAGAAGGCGAGGTAGTGGTTGGATGTGCGGCGCTGCGCAAGATCGCTGACGGCATTGGGGAGATGAAGCGGGTTTATCTGCGGCCAGCAGTTCGCGGCAAAGGGGTCGGCAGAAACCTGGCGCTGGCGATTATTGCCGAGGCGCGCAAGATTGGCTTTAGTCGCTTGCGCCTGGATACGTTGCCTAAATTGACCGAAGCCATTGGGCTGTATCGCTCGCTGGGCTTTCAGGAGATCGAGCCATATGCCTATAACCCCATTGAAGGGGTTGTGTTCTTTGAACTGGTCTTAGAGCCTGCTGCATGAAACAGCAGCGCGCTATCGGCGTGGTGTGGGAACGCTTTGTGAAGCTGGTGACTGAGTGGATCGAGGGCTGTCTGGAGTATGACGGCTAACGAGGTTATTTGATGGGCATTGTTGCGGCTATTCAAGCGCCGCCTAGCTACTTTGATGCGCTGGCGACTGCCAGGCGGGCTGCTGAGCATATCGCGGCTGCGGCAGAGGCAGGCGCCTGGCTGGCGGTGTTCTCGGAGTCGTATATTCCAGGGTATCCCGATTGGGTCTGGCGCGTTCCGGCCCGAAGCTCCAGCCCCAGTGCCGAGCCGTTTGCCATCTTTCAACAGCGCTTTCTGGAACAGGCGATTACGGTGCCGGGTCCGGAAACCGACGTGATCGCTGATGCCTGCCGCAAAGATCGCATCATGGCGGCTATCGGCGTGACCGAGCGCCCGGCGCGGTCTGGCACGCTCTACAATACGCTGCTATATTTTGGGGCGGATGGAGCGATTCTTGGGCGGCATCGCAAAATGGTTCCGACGTTTGCGGAACGGGTGGTGTGGGGCGTGGGGGACGGGACGACGCTGCGGACGATTGAGACTGAGCAAGGCATACTGGGCGGCCTGATCTGCTGGGAAAATTATATGCCGCTGGCCCGCGCGACGCTCTACGCGCAAGGTGAGCAGATTCATGTCGCGCCGAATCAAGATGACGGCGAGCGGTGGCTGGCGGCGATGCGCCACATTGCAACCGAGGGCCGGATGTGGGTGGTGAGTGTGGGTATCTTGCTGCGCGAGACCGATCTGCCGCGCGATCTGGCGGCGTTGGGCGTCTACGCGCCGGGCGAGGTGATCAATCCAGGGGACAGCGTGATTATTGATCCGCTGGGGAACATTGTGGCTGGCCCGGCGCATGGGACAGAGACGATGCTGCTGGCGGATGCGGCGCCCGCCGAGGCGCTGCTGGCGCGGCGTGGCTTCGATGCCGTTGGGCATTATGGGCGCGCCGATGTATTTGACTTGAAGGTCAGAGGCGTCACGATTCCGCTTGAGATTGGGGATCGCGCGCCGATGGAGCAGATGCCAGATCAGACCTGGCGAGTGGCCGATACGAAACAGGTGTCTGCGGAGACAGAAGATGCTCAGAATCTGGACACCAGCGTAGTGAGGTGACGTATGTATATTCCGCCCGCGTTTCGAGAGGATGATCTCGCGGTGCTGCACCAGTTGATGCGCGATTACAGCTTTGCGATTGTGGTGACGCAGGAGGATGGCGTTCCTATAGCCACTCATCTGCCGCTGCTGCTGGAGAGCGAGCGGGGCACGTATGGGACGCTGATCGGGCATATGGCGCGGGCCAATTCGCAATGGCGCGGCTTCGATGGCGCGCGGGAAGCGCTGGTGATCTTTCAGGGGCCGCACGCCTATATCACGCCGTCGTGGTATGAGCCGGGGGTGAATGTGCCCACCTGGAACTATGCCGCCGTCCATGCGTATGGCAAGCCGCGTGTGATTGAGGATGCCGAGACGCTCAAGAGGCTGCTGCATGCCAGCGTGCAGACCTTCGAGGCTGGTTTTGAGCAGCCCTGGATACTGGATATGTCTGAGAAGGAGTTCCAGCAAAAGCTGAAGGGGATTGTGGGCTTTGAGATGGAGATGACCCGGCTGGAGGGCAAGTTCAAGATGAGCCAGAACCGCTCGGCCAGCGAGCAGGAGCGCGTTGCCAGCGAACTGAGCAAGAGCCAGGATGCGCTCAGCGCGGGCGTGGGGCTGGAGATGAGCAAACGCCTGGCTGATGCGAAGTAGTCTATGCGGAGCATGTCCCGCAGTATATCGAGCAGATGCGTGAGTATGATGCGGATTGGCGCAAACTGCCGCATGATAAACAGGAGGTGTCTATGGTAGACCCGATAACGTTCAGCGTCGAACACAAACATGAGCAGGTTGTGAGCTATTTTGACGCGCAGACGGGCTTGCGCGCCTTTATCGCGCTGCACAATACCAGGCGCGGGCCGGGGCTGGGTGGCATTCGTCTCTGGCGCTACGAGAGCGTCCAGGCGGCGCTGCTGGATGTGCTGCGCCTTTCGGAAGGGATGACCTACAAGGCGGCGGTGGCCGGGCTGCATTTCGGCGGCGGGAAAACGGTGATTCTGGCCGATGGGCAGGAGCAAAATCCGGCCCTGCGCGCGGCGCGCTTTCGGGTGTTGGGCCGCTATATCGAGGCGCTAGGAGGCCGCTATATTGCGGCTGAGGATGTGGGCACGACGCCGGAGGATATGGCGCAGGCGCGGCACGAGACACGCTTTGTGTTGGGCGCGCCGCGCGAAGAGGGCGGCGGCGGTGATCCCTCGCCGATGACGGCCTATGGGGTGATGTGCGGGATCAGGGCGCTGGTTGAGGAGGCGCTGGAACGCGAGACGCTGGCCGGGGTGCGCGTTGTTATTCAGGGCTTAGGCAAGGTGGGGCTGAGCCTGGCCGAGCAGTTGGTGCGAGAGGGCGCGGTGGTGATTGGCTCGGATGTTCGCCAGCACGTCTTGGCGGAGGCCAGCCAGCGGCTCAAGATAGAGGTTGTCGAGCCAGAGGCCATCTATGATGTGCCCTGCGAGATTTTTGCTCCCTGCGCGATGGGCGCCGTCTTGAATGATCGCACGATCCCGCGCCTGAACTG
>JBJKSJ010000008.1:0-13049 GCA_046704085.1 Ktedonobacterales bacterium
GGCGGCCATCTCAAAAATACATTTTGTCTGGCAAAGGGGCGGCAAGCTTTTCTCAGCCAGCATATCGGCGACCTGGAAAACCTGGAGACGCTGACCTCGTTTCACGAAGGGATCGAGCATTTTCAGCACCTCTTTGATTGTATCCCCGCAGCCGTCGCCTACGATCTGCACCCGGAATATCTGGCGACCAAATCCGCGCTCGATGCGGACATCCCGCAGAAGATCGGCGTGCAGCACCACCACGCGCATATCGCCAGCGTGCTGGCCGAGCATGGGCTGACAGGGCCGGTGATCGGCGTGGCCGCCGATGGCACCGGCTATGGAACCGACGGCGCGATCTGGGGCTGCGAAGTGCTGGCCGCTGATCTGCTCGGATTCGAGCGGCTAGCGCATCTGGGCTATACGCCGCTGCCTGGCGGCGAGCAGGCCGTGCGCCAGCCCTGGCGCGTGGCGGCGGCCTATCTGGCGCACGCCTATGGCGCCGCGTTCCTGGACCTGGATATTCCCTTTGCGCGCCAGCTTGACCGCGCGAAGTGGCGGACGCTGGCGCAGATGATTGCAAAGGGCCTCAATAGCCCACCAACGTCCAGCCTGGGACGCTTGTTTGACGCGGTGGCCGCGCTGATCGGCCTGCGCGGTGAAGTCCTCTACGAGGGTCAGGCGGCCATCGAACTGGAGACGCTGGCCGCAGGCAGCGGAGCGCAAGCGCAGATGCTCGGCATAGAAAGCTATCCGTTTACGATCACCTCTGGCGCGCCCGCGCGGTTCGATGTCGCGCCGATGATGCAGGCAATTGTCGGCGATCTTCAGCAGCGTGTTCCCGTCCCGCAGATTGCCTGGCGCTTTCACTGCTCGATTGCCGGTCTGCTGGCGGCGGGGTGCGCCAGGGCGCGCGAGCAGACCGGGCTGAACGTCGTCGCGCTCAGCGGCGGCGTCTTCCAGAACCGGCTCTTGCTTGACCAACTAATGCCGAGATTGGAGGCGCAAGGCTTGCAGGTCTTGCTCAATCGGCGCGTGCCACCCAACGATGGCGGGTTAAGTCTGGGGCAGCTTGCCATTGCAGCGGCCCGGCTTCAACGAGGATAGGAGGGTCTGACATGTGTCTGGGGATTCCTGGGCAGGTCGTCGAGTTTGTCGATGACGCCAATGACATTGCCAAAGTGGAGGTCTCTGGCGTGAAGCGCAATGTGAACGTGGCGCTGGTGCGGCCAGACGGCCTTGGGCCGGGGGATTGGGTCTTGATTCACGTTGGTTTTGCGATGAGCAAGATTGATGAGGAGGAGGCGCGCGAGACGATGAAGGCGCTCAACAGATTAGGGGATTTCTACACAGATGAATTGAAGCTGCTGCATCAAAGCCAGATAGAGTGAGGCGCCGTGATGATGGCAGAACTGGATGAACGACATTTGCACGCGCTGGTCGCCGCGCGCTTCGAGCAAAGCACCGCTGTGCCGGAGGCCTTCTTTGCCGCCGAAGCCGGGCGTATCGCCGAAGCTTGCTGGGCAATGGCGCGGCGCTTTCACCAGGGCGGGCGGCTGCTCGCGTTTGGCAATGGCGCCTGGGCGACAGACGCGCAGCATGTCTCGGTGGAGTTTGTGCATCCGGTGATTGTTGGCAAGCGCGCGCTGCCCGCGCTGGCGCTGACCAACGACAGCGCCACGATCAGCGGCCTGATGGCTGGGGGCGACCCGGACGCGCCGTTTGCCCGCCAACTGCGCGCGCTGGCCCGGCCCCAGGACATCGCGCTCGGCTTTTCGCCGGATGGGCGCACCGTCAATGTGCTGGCGGCGCTTGGCGTCGCGCGGCAGATGGGCCTGCTGACGTTGGGCCTGGCTGGTGGCGATGGTGGCCCGCTGGCACAACTGGACCTTGATTTCGCCTTCGTGGTTCCCACGCAGGACCAGCCGGTCATTCAGGAGACGCACGAGACACTCTATCACGTCCTCTGGGAACTGGTGCATGTATTCTTTGAGCATGAGGGGTTACTATCATGAACGACGAGCAGCGATCAACAGGCGAGAGCGGCGCGTGGGCAGAGGGAGTTGGAGGAACCCGCGAAGGCAGGTTTACTGGCCGCTGGCCCTTAGCGGCAAATTCATTCGCCGATGCTGGCGGGGTTTTAGCCTCCAGCGCCTGCCAGTTAGATGCGGAGGGCCACTGCATCACCTGCTCGGATGAGGCCACGCCTGCCAGAGTGCTGAGCGTCGATCAGGAGACAGGGCTGGCATTGGTCGAGGCGGGGGATATGACCACCGAGATTGATGTGACCCTGGTGGATGCGCTGAAGCCCGGCGAGTGGGTGCTGGTGCATGGCGGGGTCGCCATCGCCTCGCTAGGGGAGGCCATCCATGCCTCAGAGTGAAGGTTCTGAGTATGACCGGCTCTTTTATCCGTATCTCTTCGAGGGCGGCAAAGCCAGCGCCGAGGAGGTGCTGGCCGAGGTGAGCCACTCGACGCTGGAGAAGTGCCATCAGGTGGTGGCCTTGCGCAGGGCCACGCTGGAACGCTCCGGTGATCAGATCATTGCCGCTGGCAAGGCGATGGCGCGCGCCTTTGCGAACGGCGCAACCTTGCTGGCCTTTGGCAACGGCGGCAGTTGTACCGACGCGCAGGACCTGGTGACTGATCTGCTTAATCCGCCGCTGCCCGATTGCGCGCCGCTGTCGGCGATTGCGCTGACGAACGACATTGCGGTGGTGACTGCGGTCGGCAACGATGTTGGATATGAGAACGTCTTTGCTCGCCAGGTGATTGCCTTCGGGCGTCCCGGCGACATCGCAGTGGGCATCTCGACCAGCGGCAATTCCGCCAATCTGCTGCTGGCGCTGGAGCAGGCAAAGAAACAAGGGCTGCTGACAGTGGCGCTGGCGGGCTACGATGGCGGCAAGTGTGCCCGCTCCCCTGCGGTGGATTATTGCATCATCTCGCCGAGCGATTATATTCCGCGCATTCAGGAGGCGCAGGCGACTGTCTATCACGCGCTGATTGAACTGATCCATGCCCTGCTGCGTGGCGGACGCTCACCAGAGTAATGGGCTGGCGGCTGAAGGCTGCGCCTACGGCGGCGGGCGCTTGCGGAAACTGGGTTTCCGCATTCTCGCTCCCGTTGGTCGCTCGTGCGCCCGCGCCTGGAGGCTGCGCCACGAAGCCTGCCTACGCAGGCTAAGACGAATATATGTTTGCTTGACTGATGCTCTGGGCTATTGCTAAAAGAGGAGGCCAGCGATGAGCATGAAGTATGTAGACGAATACCGCGATCCAGAACTGGCACAGCGTGTTGCCGAAGAGATCGCGAAGGTGAGCGCGGGCCAGCCACTCAAGCTGATGGAGGTCTGCGGCGGGCATACGCATACGATCTATAAGCACGGCATCGAGGATGTGCTGCCGCGCAACATCGATCTGGTGCATGGGCCGGGCTGTCCCGTCTGTGTGCTGCCGATGGGGCGCATCGATGACGCGCTGGCGATTGCGCGCACCGAGGGCGTGATCTTCACTACCTTTGGCGACATGATGCGTGTGCCTGGCTCCAGGGGCAGCCTGCTGGATGCCAAGGCCGAGGGCGCCGACGTGCGCTTTGTCTATTCGCCGTTGGATGCCCTCAAGCTCGCCAAGGCGCACCCCGACCGCCAGGTGGTCTTTTTTGCCATCGGCTTCGAGACCACAGCCCCCTCGACGGCGGTCACGCTCCTGCGGGCGCAGGCCGAGGGCATCAAGAACTTCTCGGTCTTCTGCAATCATGTGACCATCATTCCGGCGATTAAGGCCATTCTCGACTCGCCCGATCTGCGCCTGGATGGCTTTATCGGCCCCGGCCATGTGAGCATGGTGATTGGC
The DNA here is from genome assembly GCA_046704085.1 of Ktedonobacterales bacterium. Lineage (GTDB taxonomy): Bacteria > Chloroflexota > Ktedonobacteria > Ktedonobacterales > DATBGS01 > DATBHW01. Next base: position 3,835 of record JBJKSJ010000008.1, read on the forward strand.
ATGCGGCCCTACACCTTCATTGCACGAGACCATCACAAGCCGGTGGTGATCGCCGGCTTCGAGCCGCTGGACATCATCCAATCCATCTACATGATCGTGAAGCAGATCAGCGAGGGTCGCGCCGAGGTGGAGAACCAGTACGCGCGCGTGGTGCGTTCAGAGGGCAACGTCAAGGGGCTGCAAGCGATGGCGCGCACGATGGAACTTCGCCCCTTCTTTGAGTGGCGTGGCCTGGGCTTCATCACCCACAGCGCCCTCAAGCTGCGCGCGGAGTATGCCGACTGGGATGCCGAACTGCGCTACGAGGTGCCGGGGCTGCGCGTGGCCGACCCGAAAGCCTGCCAGTGCGGCGAGGTTCTCAAGGGCGTGATCAAGCCCTGGGAGTGCAAGGTCTTTGGCACAGCCTGCACGCCGGAGACGCCGATTGGCACCTGCATGGTCTCGCCGGAGGGCGCCTGCGCCGCGTATTTCAACTATGGCCGCTTCTCGATGGCGTCAGAGCGAACGCGCCTGAACATGCTGCCGACCACCAGCGCGAAGGTCGAGTAAGTGGCGGGAGCGCTGATGCTACTGGCCGCCTGGTTTTGATCGATCCCATTTTAAGGAGGCAGCTATGGACACGCCAATCCCCCGCGATACCGGGCCTATCGATGAGGTGCTGAAGAAGATCGAGCGCACCAGAGCGGCGCGCCGCCACAAGTTCTACCTGCGCGACGAGAAGATCACGCTCAGTCATGGCAGCGGTGGCAAGGCGACGCATAACCTGATCGAAGGCGTCTTTGCGCCTGCCTTCTCCAACCCGCTGCTCGATGCGATGGACGACTCGGCCAGCTTTGGGATCGACGGGACCGGGCAGCGCCTGGCCTTCACCACCGATACCTATGTGGTCAGTCCGCTGTTCTTTCCCGGCGGGGACATTGGCAAGCTGGCTGTGCATGGCACGATTAACGACCTGGCGATGGCTGGCGCGGAGCCGCTGTATCTCTCGGCGGGCTTTATTCTGGAGGAGGGCTTTCCCATCAGCGATCTGCGCCGCATCGTGGACTCGATGGCAGAGGCAGCCAGAGAAGCCGACGTTGCTATCGTGACTGGCGATACCAAGGTGGTGCAGCGCGGCAAGGCCGATGGGGTGTTCATCAACACGGCAGGTGTGGGGCTGATCCGCGCTACCTGGCCGCTGGGGCAGACGCAGTTGCAGCCGGGCGATAGGGTGCTGCTCAGCGGCCCGGTCGGCGATCACGGGATCGCCATCATGCTCACCCGCGAATCGCTGGATATTGAAACCGACGTGCAGAGCGATACGGCGCCGCTGCACACGCTGGTGGCCGCGCTGCTGGCCGCAGCGGGCGCGGGCGTTCACTGCTTGAAAGACCCGACGCGCGGCGGGGTGGCAACCACGCTGAACGAGATGGCGCTGGGGTCGGAGGTCGCCATCGCGCTGGATGAGCAGGCGGTTCCGGTGCGCGCAGGGGTGCGCGGCGCCTGCGAGATTCTGGGGCTGGACCCGCTGACGATTGCCAACGAGGGTAAGTTGCTGGCAATTGTCGCGGCAGAGCAGGCAGAGGCCGCGCTGGCGGCCATGCGCGCCCATCCCCTGGGGCGCGAGGCAGCGATCATCGGCTCCGTTCAGGCCGAGCCGCCGGGGATGGTCTTCTTGCGCACCGATATTGGCGGGATGCGCGTGCTGGATATGCTGGTGGGCGACCCGCTGCCGCGCATTTGTTAGAACGCCAGTCAGCGTGGCTGGCGGATAAATCCGCGCCTGGAGGCGCTGCGGCGCCACGAAGCCTGCCTGCGCAGGCAGGCTTCGTGGCTGCTGCTCTAGGCGCGATCCGGGTAGGGCGTCGCTTGCGCTCGCGCGAGAATCTCTTCGACCACCGCCGTCTTGGCATCGGCGTAGTTCTGCGTATACTTCCAGTCGCGGCGCGCAAACTCCCGCTTGGCGCGCTCGTAAAGCTGGCGGTCGGCCTCGTTGGCGCGCAGCCAGTTGCGAAAGAGTAGCTTGCGTTCGATCTCCGCGCAGCCTCCCGTGAAGACATGGAGGTTGAGGGCTGTGTCCGACCTGTTGAACATGCGGTGTTCGTGCCAGTCCGGCTCGCGGATGCGCAGGACATAGCCAGCCGCCTCCAGGGCTGGGACGTAGGTCGGCTCGTCTGCGGAGTCTGCGACTGCGAGCAGCATGTCTATTCTTGGCTTGGCGGCCAGCCCAGGCACCGAGGTCGAGCCGACGTGTTCGAGCAACAGCGCGCGGTCGCCCAGGGCGGCCCGCACCCGCTCGGCCTCGCGCTCGAAGAGTCGGGGCCACTGGGGATCGTAGTCGGCGAGGTGAATCTGCCCGGCCAGGGGCGTCAGTTCCCCGACCGTGCTTGCCCGAAGCTGCTCCTCCGTCATCGGGGTGAACTGGGGCGTCTGCGCTTGCTGCGATGGATCGCTGCTTGCCTTGTTGGGCGCGTCTCCTGCTGTGCTGTTGGAATCCGGCATGGGTTGCTCCTTTCGCTGCTGCTTGTCGCTCTTCACGAGCGCACTACCAGTGTTCGTCTCCTCAGCCTACCACCTCGGCAACACCCATGCACCTCCAGCCTCGTGATTTTCCCCTCTCCCCCGTAGACTCTGTGGTCTCTTCCGACATTTGAGAAAAAAGGGTGGGTACTGTAGACTCTTCTTCTTAGAAGAAGCATGAGCCAGGCTAGCCATGCAGAAGCCTGGATCGCAAGCAGCGAAGATACCTTGTCTCTGCTTCAAGAATTGACAGAATTGACGGTATCCTCTTTGATCGAGCATTTCAGGTTCGGGAGCAGAAGACCGTATCGCCAAGATGCCCATCTAACTGGCGGGCGGCGTTGCCATCGCGCACAGCGATTTCCAGCAGGCCCGCGCTGTTGATCAGCGCCAGCGGCGTGCCAGGCGGCGTCGCGCCATAGGCGGCGTGGACGCCGCGCAGCCGATGCGTGCCCAGCGATACCTGAAGCATCTCCAGCGGCCCCAGCGCGGGCAGCAGGCCCGCCGCGATGTTGGTGATCAGGTTGCCAAAGTGATCGACGGCAATGACGCGCCCTTCGATCACGTCTGGCGAGAGGACGGACGCCGCCGCCGGCAGCAAGACCAGGCTCTCTAGCGCGACGGGCTGGCCGAGGTCGGCTGGCGGAACGCCATTTGCCAGATGGGAGGCGACTGGCGCGAAGAGGTCACGTCCCTGGAAGGTGGCGCCTGGACCCGCCAGCCAGTAGGGGGGATAGGTGAGCGCGTAGGCGGCGGGCAGATACTCGCGCGGGGTGGTCGCCAGCGCGGAGTCCAGATCGAAGGTCGGATGCCAGACGGCGGGCACGTCGGCTGGCTCGCCCTTCCAACCGGCGGCCTGGGCAATGGCCTCGCGCAGCAGGTAGCTGAAGAGGCCGTTATCCGGGCCGATAAAGCGGCCCTGGTCGGTGACGAGCAGCAGGGCGCGCCGGTTCGTACCCACGCCGGGGTCAACGACGCCCACATGGATGGCGTCCGGCGGGAAATAGCGATAGGAGCGATAGAGGACGAAGGCGCCCGCCGCAATGTCCTGCGGGGCGATCTCATGGCTCAGATCAACGATATGGACCTGGGGCGCGCGGCTCAAGATCACGCCCTTCATCATGCCGACGTAGCCATCGGCCTGCCCAAAGTCGGTTGTCAGGGTAATCAGCGGTGCTGACATAGCACATCCTCTATTGGACCCTTGCCCCCTCCAGAAAGATGGTGGTGAGTGTTTCGGAGAGGTGTTCCGGCGTCAGTTCACCATCAGGATGATACCAGAAAACGGACCAATTGAGGAGGTTGAGCAAAGCCAGCGTCTACGATTTCGCGGGCACCTCCTGTTGCTGGGCTGGCAAATGCGGATAGTCGCTCGATCAAGGCGATGGGCTCTGGCTCCGCGCCAGGGCGAGACGCTGACACTGAGGGACTGGTCTTATTCCTGCGAGAAGAAAAGAAGGTTGCGCCGTTCAATCTTCCGGAACGGCTGATGCTGCTGGCGGCGCTGCCGCGTAATCCCGTTGGCAGGATTCTCAAGCAGCAACTGCGCGAACAGGTCAAAACAGGCATGAGGTAAGATGAACATTGTTCCCCATCGGATCGGTTCCTGGTTGAAGGGGGCGTTTGGAGAAGAGAAGCATGGCGATCAGAATCATTCTATCGCCATACTTGATGGCGTGAGGGCTTGCGCGATCCTCCTCGTCATTACATTCCATGTCAATCGAGCGAACCATGATCAGATCTGGGATTGGCATACCAACCCACTCATCTCCTCGCTCTCGACTGCCGGAGGGTCGGGCGTGACGCTGTTTTTCGTCCTCTCTGGCTTCCTGCTTTTCTTGCCCTACGCGAAGGCGCTGCTTTTTGCTGAGCGTTGGCCGCTCGCCAGGACGTTTTACCTGCGCCGGGCGCTACGTATCATGCCGGGGTATTATCTCTCGCTGTTCATTCTGATCTTTTTGACAGCGCCTCAATATGTGCAGTCCGCGCACCTGGGAGAACTCGGCCTTTTCCTGACCTTTCTCATGGATTCATCCCCGCAGACGTTCCGGCATTTGAATGGACCGTACTGGACGCTGGCGACCGAGTGGCAATTTTATATGATCTTGCCCTGGCTCACGCTGGGGGTGCTGTTCCTGGTCCGGCGCGTGCCCATCCACCATCGGCTGTGGGCCATGACCTGCTGCCTCTGTGGCATTGTTGCCGGTGGGCTGGTGGTACGCCACTTCGGTTTCTATTACCTGGAGCATCCTACGCTCACCTGGCTGGTCTCGCGACCTGTCCTCAATGTGATCCTCTTTTTCTGCTTTGGGATCATCGGCAAGTATACCGAGGATTTTGCGGTGGGCATGCTGGTCAGCCTGTGCTACATCTACGCACTTCGCCTGCCGACCGAGCATCGCTTTCGGCGCAGGCTGCGCCAGAGCAGCCGCTGGCTCTGGGGCGTTGGCATCCTGATCCTGGTCTTTTCGGCAATGTGGCACTTCCAGTCAACCGAACCGGCCTGGCCGTTCCTAAAGCCACTTATGCGCTACTACAACTGGCTGAGCGACATCGTTCTGGCCCTGGGCTATGGCCTGTGTGTTCTGGCGATCCTATTTGGCCCGCGGGGGCTGCAACGGCCATTTCGCTGGATGCCGCTGCGCTGGATCGGCCTGATCTCCTACAGCCTGTATATCTGGCACTTGCCGCTGATCGTGTTCTTTCAGGTCCATATGCAGGCGGTTTTCTTCCCGAATCTGAACTATTATCTCGCCTATGCTCTCTGCTGGGTCTGGGTGGTAGTGGTGATCGTGCCGTTCTGTGCCCTCTTCTATGCCTTCGTGGAGCGACCGGGGATGAAGTTGGGCGACCGCTGGCGTAAGCAGATTGAGGCGCGCCATCGGGCTGCAACGCAGGCAAGAGAAGCCAGCCGTACCAGCAAACAAGAAGCCGGACCTTCGTCTGCGCTGGCTGAAGGCTCGTAATGCCCCCTTGATTTTTTGTTGTTCGCCAGGTACGCTTCAGTGACGCGGAGCGTATTGGCGACGTGGATGCTATTGAGACGCACGATTGCTTCACGATCACCGAATATATGGCAATTGATCATTTTGGCTCACCGCGCCGGGGGCAAGCTGGCAGACGGTTGAGGAGGGCGCTATTGAGCCTGGCGGGCGCACCCCGATCAATCCCAGCGGCGGGCTGATCGGCACGGGGCATCCTGAGATGCCAGCAGCCGTCCTTAAATGTTGCGGGCGTCTACGAAGGGGTCACGGCCAGTCTTCGCCGCCAGGGACGAAGCCGATGCAGCGCCGTAGGCGGCGCAAGCCATGCGGCACCCCTCGCCAGACGCCATATTTGCGGATGGACAGGCTCATATAGGTCGAGCAGGATGGGGTAAACCGACATGCTGGCTTGCGCTCGTCTGGGATGCGCCGCTTATAGAAGGCAATGAGCAGGAGCGCGCTCCAGGCAAACGGGTTCAGATACCAGTATGAGATTGCACGCGGGGGAGCTTGCTCCTGCTTACCGGCCAGTTTATTTACCACTCTGGCGAGCGCGCGTTTCCACGAGCGGGCCAGGATAGTCCTCAAACGTTTCGGCATACTTGATCGCTTCATCTAGCTGTTCGGCAAGTGACACCATGACGGCGGAAAAGTTGGCTTTTGCTGTCAGGTGGGTGCGAATGAAAGCGATGGCGCGCGCCAGGAGCGGATCAATCAATTCAGGCGCGCGTTTGCGAGATACGACAGCGCGCAGTTTCACCAGATGGTTGGCCGGAAAGGCGACCTCAAGGGCGATCTGCTGCACGTCAGCCTGGTCATGAAAGTTTGCCAGGAGGAACTGCGTGATCGCCTCGCTCAGACGCTCGCCATCTGGCTGGCTGCGGATGGCGTGCAGCAGGACTGGCCCAAAGACCTCGACGACCTGGGCGAAATCTTGCCCATCAAGCGTTTGCAAAAGCTGCTCGTCGCGTAGACGGCGAATCTGGGCCAGTGATCCCTGAGTGTTCGACTGTGGAGAACTGCTCATCAAGGTTGTTGGCGTGCAGAGTGGCTCCATAAACAAGTTCACATTGCCCGCCGTATCAACCAGTCCCGCGAGGAGGGTGATTCCCGATGGGATATTCACACCAAGCAGATCATGCCCATATTCTGCATTCAAGGCGGAGGTCAGCCCATTTCTGATGTCATTGTCACCAGCGCCGAAGGGGCTGCCAACTTGATCGATGGTATAGGATTCTAAGAATGCCTGAACGTTGGGCGGCGTGACGTGCAGCCGGATGGTGACGTGCATATCAGCCGATGCGCCGCCAAATGTGCCCGCGCATCCTTTCAGACTGATGTCGAGATGCACGTTAAACGTATGCGAGCGAGCCAGCGAGGTTCCAGGGTTGTTAAAGCTTGCTCCCGTGCAGCCCCCATTGCCTGCATGGTCAAATTGCACGGTTGGAGTGATGGAGTTAACATTATCCTTGAGTTGCTGATTGGATTGCACTGCCTGATTTGCCAGGTCACTGATCTTCTGCTGAGCCAGAGCGGTGATGCCGGTGATTGATGGGTCAACATGGGCGAAAGCCTGAACCATGCTTGCTGCCAGGGGGCTGAGTTGCTGAACTGTGCCTTGTGAATCGAGCCACAACACACCATTCTCAAATACGACGAACGAGGTGCCATCGGGCAACTGGGTCACATCGGTAGCCGGAGACCCAAGCGGACCCTTAAACTGTCCCGTCTGTGCCCAGAAGTCGAAGATGGGACCGTAGAGTACCTTCGCGCAAGTATTGACACTCCAGACAATCATGCCATTCGGGAAATATTCCCAGAAGTGCTGAGCAACGCCATCCTGATAGAAGTCATAGTAGATAGGCGAGGTAGGGGGATAACCCAGGGTATAGCCTAAAGCCGATCCGGTAATTTGCGAGCGTCGCACCTCCACAGGATCGTTGTCGTTCTCCTCCGCAGCCTGACCGTGAATCTGCGTAATCATGGCAAGGACTCTCCTTCATCTGAGCTTGTGTAGCCGCATCTGATCAAGAGAAACGCGCAGCCAAAAGCAGATTCGCGGATGAGTGCGGCTTGGAAAGAGAGATAATCCCTGTTCTCAAGATGGGAGAGGAAAGGCTGTACTTTCTACCTGTTTAGCCGCCTTCCGGGCTGGCGATCGGTAGAGGACCACCAGCCGCTGGAGATGTCGATAAGTTGCTGAGGATTGGCGCGGAGCAGACGCGCCCAGGCGAGATAGCCAGCCGCCACGTCTTCCAGGGCTAGTTCGTGGCGAAGCTGGCCTACGACGCGGCAGGCAGCCACGACGCGCACAAAGCCGTGGAGATCATCGACCGGCAGGAGCGTCTGCTGTTCGAGTGCAGGCAGGCTTTCCTGTAGCCATGACGCGACGGCTTGATCCAGTTCCTCTGGCGGCGCGCCGCGTTTAGGCGCGGGCAGATGGGCAAGCTGTTCTAAAAAATCAGCGGCGGGCGGTTTAAGCACCACCGTTGGCAGTTCGGCGAAGCGCTCCGCGCCCCAGACGAGCCGGAGCGCAATCACCGAGGCCGGATTCGGCGCTCCATCTGCTGGCTGCTGGCTAGCATCGCCTGGAGCAAGCAATATCGCCTGCACGACCAGGGCAAAGCGGCGCCAGTCACTTTGATCGACGGCCAGATGCCGGAACCAGCGCCGCTGTCCCAGCGCGCCCTCGATGCTCTCCAGGCCGGGCAAGGCCGCGCCGCGCTGTGTGGGAAGCTGAGGCATGGGCGGCCAGACCAGCGCGCCGCGCTCAAGATCGCGCGCGCGCTGGCTGAGTTCGCGTGCCATGACGCGCACGGATGGATGCGCGAAACGCTCGGCTAGCTGCTCAAGCGGTGTCGGTGCGCCTGGCATAGTGGATAACGCTCCCCATTGCGCATACGGTTTGCTTTCTTCTAGAGTGGCTGGCGGCTGAAGTCCCTTTGGGGACGCCAAGCCTGCCTGCGCAGGCTGAGATGAAGCGGAAGCTTCACCTAAGGAAATGATACCTGTCTCCTAGATTATAATCCACTACCCCTTGCCGCTGGAACATATCATGCGGCGTAACAGTTTCTGGGGCCATGTGTGTAGAAGCAAACGATAGCGAAGGAGGGTATCTCGATGTTCGGTGTCCGTATCAGGTTGTGGTCGTATCTGGCATCTGGTGTGGTGTCGGTTCTGCTGGGGCTGCTGGCGATCAGCGATTATTTGGGGATCGACGCAGAGCAGGCTGCCTCGCGGGAGTTCAGGCGGGTGCTGCAAGCTGAGCCTGATCTGGCTGGCGATCTGGCTGCGCTGGCGCGGTGATGCTCGGTGTATCGGACCGAACCAGGGGCAGCGCCAACGTGACGCGCATTCCGCCTGCGGGGCCGCTCTCAGCGGTTAGTGTGCCGCCAATGATGGTCATCATGGTGCTATGCAGCGCCAGACCCTGGCCGCTGCCTTTGGAGGCCGTTTCGGCTGCGCCAGGTCCGACACCGTCATCCTCAATCGTCAGTTGCAGACCATCCTGCCAGGCTGCCAGGATGGTCAGGCGCAGCGGGCGGTTCTTATCACCATTGCGGCCATAGCGGGCCGCGTTGCGGATGGCTTCGCGGGCGGCGCAAAAGAGGACTTCAGCCGAGAGCGGCGAGAGACTTTGCGCCGCTCTTGCTGCCTCTGGCGCGATCTGCCAGGCGACGCCATCAAAGGTGGTTTCAAGCTCAGTCTCGATCACCTGACGCAGCGCGCCGA
>JBJKSJ010000009.1:0-4949 GCA_046704085.1 Ktedonobacterales bacterium
ACTCAGGCATGGCCTGCCCCCGCACTTTGGGCCTGACGCGAGAGGTGTTTGCTTTGGATGGCAGCAAGGGGAGTTGCCATTAAAAATGCAGGCGCTCTCCATCAGTCGGGAAGAAAATTGGGCCAGCAAATGCCTGGGCAACTTCTTGGCGAGCCTCATCCACGTTCCAGCCATCGTAGAGCCCCAGGTGAACGAGGGCCAGCGCCCTGGCGTTGGCGTTTTGGGCGAGTTGTCCCGCTTGCCCGGCAGTCATATGTCCCACGCGCTCGGCCTGGGTACTCTTGCTGTTGAGATAGGTGCATTCCAAGATTAACAGGTCGCAGTTCTGGGCGAAGGTTTCCAGGTTTCTCGTTGGTTTGGTATCGCTGGAATAGACCACCGTCCAGTCTCGCCCATCGCCGCGCGGGAAGCGCAGCCGCAAACCGGCAGTTGGAATGCTGTGCTGGACAGGAGTGAAGGCAAAGGCTGCATCTCCAAGAGGTGGACAGGAGCCATCTCCTTCCAGGCGATGTATACTCACATCGTAGGGGAGTGGAAAAGGAATCTCGAAGGCAAACGCGCGGAGCAGATCATCCACCACTTCTAACGTTTCGGGCAGCGCCCAGAGGCGCAGGGGAGCGCGCCTTCCGGCGAGGCGAAAGCATTCCAGAAGCGAGGGCAGGCCACCAAGGTGATCGATATGCGCGTGGGTGATAAAGAGATCGGTAATGGAATCGGGGCGCGTATTTGTTTTAAGTAGCGCCTGATAGACGATGGCTCCGCAATCAACGAGCATGCCGATACGTCCATCGGCGATGACAAGCGAGGTATAGCCGCGATCAACGGTAGGGAGGGCTGCTGAAGTGCCCAGGAATATAACTTCTGGCATAGGCGTTGCTTTCCTTTGCATTGTACACGGATCTTCAGGTTGGCGTTCGATGTGCGGCGCTCTTGCGGTTTCATCTTCCCTGGAGACTCTATCATAGATGCCTGGCTGGAGGCAAGGCGCGCAGTGGTATAGGGGAGAGTGCCTAAACGCCGGTCCAGCAGGTTGCTGGGTAGACCTGAGGGCTGCCCGAGGAAACTAAGGAAGGATGGATCAGCCGATGACGCAAACAGTAAGCGGCGCTATCCTGGCGGGCGGGCAGAGTCGGCGCATGGGCCGCGATAAAGCGGCGCTGCGGATCCAGGGGGAGTTTTTGCTTGCGCGCACGGTGAGGTTGGTGCGCGCTGTCACTCTCGATGTAGCGATCATTGGGCCGCCTGCACTGGGCGCGCTGGCGCCTGACGTGCCTGTTATTGCTGACCGCTTACCCAATCAGGGTCCGCTTGGCGGCATGGCAACCGCCTTTCACTCGCTTGCTGGCGACGTCGTGCTGGTTGTTGGCTGCGATATGCCGTTTCTGAATCCCTCCCTGCTGCGCTATTTGATCAGCCTGGCGCCTGGATACGATGCCGTTGTGGTGCGCGTGGATGGACAGGCGCACCCGCTGCATGCTGTCTATCAACGATCTTGTCTACCTGTCCTGGAAGAGCAGCTTGCTGCTGGCAATCTGCGGGTCCATCGATTTCTGGCGCGGCTTCGGGTACGTTGGGTGGAGGGCCAGGAGCTTGATTCTCTTGATCCGCAACATCGCTCTCCCTTTAACGCGAATACGCCGGAGCAGTGGGCGCGCGCGCTCCAGATGCTTTCCGAACCAGCTTGAGGCGCAGTAGCGCGCGCATTTGGGCTTTTCAGAATCCGCCTGAGGGAGGCATGGCTCAAGATTGAGGTATTCTCCGAGTATTAAGGAGCGGGCAAGAGACTCCATTGGAAGAGGCCGAAAGAGCGATGCGCCAAGGGCGCGCCATCTGATGGACGGAACACAAAGAGGTGCTGGCGCAGTAACATCCGGGCGACAATGATGCGCCGCTCTGGCGTTTCGGCCAGGAGCCAGGCGGATGCCGATTTTGGGCGGACTCCTGCGGCCAGGATCGAAGGATGCGCCTGGAGGATACGCGCGTCGTTTGCAGGGACGGCGCGCAACGCGGAGCAGAGGCGACAGGTGCCTCTTGCGCTGCGGCAGGTTGAGCAGATGGGCTGATTACATATCTGGCAGAGGACGGTGTGGCGCTGACAGTGGTGCTGTCCGGAGGCTGCGCAGATGGCTTGATGTTGCACGCAGAAGAATTTGCCATCAACATGGCAGGCTACGCTGTGGCTGGGGCAGTGACGCCGCCCGCAGGCGTGACAGGTGATCAGATGATTGGCAGAGCAATGGATGCTGTTGCAGGTGGCGCAGGGGCTAGCGCAAGAAGGGCAGAATGGCTGTCTATCAAGGCTACAGATCAACGTGTGGCTTGAGCAGGTGGCTCGCCCGCAGGCATGGCAGTTCGCCAGACCCTTTGGACAAGCCAGTTGATTGCACACATTGCAGGGAAGCGCGTGCTTGCGGCAGAGCGGATGGCCGTGACTGACGCAGCGGACCGCGCAGCCAGCCCCAACGGTTTGCTTGCACTCGTGGCAGGTCAGGGTATGCGCCGGGCAGTGAGGGCGACCACATTGCGCGCAAGGCTTGAGGCAGGTCGGGCAAAAGCGCCCGGCGCAGCCTGGTGTGGCGCAGCTCTGAAGGTGGATATTACAGTGGTAGCGGTGGCAATTGGGATCGGCGCAGCGAGATGCACAGTTGGTGCAGGTGATCTCGCCACAGGTGCGGCAGCGTACCTGATCTTTAGCGCAGGTGACTTCTTTGCAGCGGGCGCAGCGCACCACGCAATTGACGCAGATGGGGGTCTGGTCAATATGGCAAGACAGGGTATGCGTGGGGCAACTGGAGCGACCACAGGTGGCGCAGGTGCGCGCGCAGGTGACGCACATGGTGTGATGGGAGACAGAGCAGCGCAATTGATGATCCGGGCAGGCATGATGTCCACAATCCTCTGCCTCGGTCAGACAGTCATTGCAGACTCCAGCGCCATCGACAGAGCAGGCTCCAAGCGGATGCTCGGTGCAGCGTCCTCGCCGGCAGCTCGCGCATAGCTGAGTACATGCCTGGCAGACGAGATGGGGCGTGCGGTCACAATAGCAGATTTGGGACATTGGGCCACCACAAGTACCACAGGTTGGCAGGTGCGTGGTTCCGCTAAGTGGGTCAACATCAAGCGTGAGGGGGAGCGCAGGTGATGGATGGGCTGAGCGGTCCGCGCTGATGTGGAAGGTATAGCGGTGCAGCGGGCGGAAGATAGTAATGGCTTCCAGGAGGCTGGTGCGGACGATGAGGTGGTAGCGTTCGCGGGTCATGTCCAGCTTGCGTTCTTTTTCGGCCTCCTGCTGCTGCTGTGCTTGTTGCCAACGCTGCTGTTCTGCTAGAAGCTGAGCGGCTTCCTCTTCGCTTACGGAGGCGGTATTATCGCTGTCTGCATCTGGAGGTGCAACGGGGGGTGCAGCGGCATAAAACGCCCGTATCCGGGCGAGTTCTTCATCCAGATGACGCGAAATGGTCGCTTCGATAGCCAGGGCGCGCTGGCGCACCAGCGGTTGTATCGCGTCGAAAGCCAGGCGCACTGCTCTGGCTTCATCGATGTGAGCAAAGAGAGACTCGTTGGGACGGCCTGCCTTGAGAGGCCGATGAAGCAATTTGGCAAATTCGTCGCCATCAATTTCCAGACGTCCGGTTGACTGATCGACGCTGACCTCAAACAACTGCTCAACTTTCTCATCCGTCAGGTAGGTTGCCTTCAGCAGAAATTGGGTCAGCGGCGCATAGCCAGCCACGGCGGCCACCCCGGCTGCAAGGCAGCCGGGCGTTGGCAAAGGGCAGGGGAACTGCGCTGGAGGCGTCGGTTCACGGCTAATCAGCATGATTGCCGCTGCCTGCGCGCGTTTGCGCAGGACATCAATCAGCCGATTCAAGAGGTTGCCGCCGATGGTCACTAATTCGGCGTCGGGATAGTCGGCCTGGGCGTCGCGTTGGAAGGTGAAGAGCAGGTGTTTCTGATTGGCGAAGATGCGCTGGGCATCGGGAGGAAGGGTGGCCTGATAGATCTCACGGGTAATCTCCTCCGGCGTTGCGCCAATGGCACGCAGGCTATCCAGGACAAAGCTGCGCAGTTGTATCTGGTTAATGGGCATATCCTGGACCGTCCTTAGCCTTCAAAGATGTCGTTAATCGCGGCAGCGCCCCGCATCGATTGCTCAAAGTCGCTGCGCGCCTGAGCCAGTTTGCTGCCGATTCTGGCGAGCGCGCTGGCCTGTCCGGCAGCGTCGGGATGTTTCAGCCAGAGTTCCCAGAGTTCGCGCTCAAAGTTAAAGCTCTCGTCCATCTCATCCAGCACCATGCCTAATTCACCTACCTCCAGTTCAAAGAGCCGCAGATGCTGGCGATAGAGGTGCAGGAGCTGCTCGGCATACGTACCATGTGAGACGAGCGAATAGATGGCGACATCATGCAACTGCCCCAGGCGATGGACCCGCCCGATGCGCTGTTCCAGGCGAGTGGGATCCCAGGGGATGTCGTAGTTGATGACCAGATGGCAGAATTGCAGGTTGAGGCTTTCTTCGACAGGTCGCCCGGCAAGCAGCACGCCTCGCTTGCTCTGGCGGAATTGCTTGAGTGCCTCGCGCCGGTCGCGTTCCTGAAGGTAGAGCGCCACATCAATGGGTGGCTGTGAGAGCAACAGGAAGCTGTGGAGCCGCTGGGCGGTCGCTGGATGTTCAACATAGACAATCACGCGATCATCCAGGCTGCGGATCAGATCACGCAAGGCAACTTCTTTCGCGTCGATGCCTGGCTTGCGCACAGCTTCCAATACCTGCTGCCAGTGTGGCTGCTCATGCAGCGTCTGACGTGACTCGGCAAAGTCTCGTACTGCCTGTCGGCCAATGCAAGCTGCCTGGAGCAAAGGACGATAGGTGCTGATGCGTTCCCAGGCATTAGAGCGATGCCCATCGGCGCAATCCAGGCGAATGGCTTGTTCGACCAGGGCATAGC
>JBJKSJ010000010.1:0-8979 GCA_046704085.1 Ktedonobacterales bacterium
CTCTGGTTGAGCCCAAGACGCCTAAAAACGACCCGTTTTAAAACGCGTGGTGGAGGACGCCCCGGCTGCCAGCCCACCACACGGCTTTGTAATAATCTGAAGCGCCTGGAGGCCAGAATCCCCAGAATCCCACCTACTGAGATTCTGATAGCGTGACGCTCAGGCAACAGAGCCGGAAGTTTACCCCGCCAGGCAATGAGCGAGCGATCTTCTAGCGCTTGGTGTACTGAGGCGCTTTGCGCGCGCGCTTCAGGCCATACTTCTTGCGCTCCTTCATGCGCGGGTCACGGGTCAAAAACCCCGCCTTGCGCAAGGCAGGTTTCCAGCCCTCGTCGGCGCGCACCAGCGCGCGCGCCAGCCCATGCCGAATCGCCCCGGCCTGGCCGCTTACCCCACCGCCAACGACCCGCACCGTTGCATTAAAGCGCCCGCCGACTTCCAGCAGCCGCAGCGGCGCGCGGATCGTCGAGGTCAGCGCCTCACGCCCAAAATATTGATTAGAATCTTTGCCATTGACGATGATCGTCCCATCGCCGCCCGGATACAGCCGCACACGCGCCACCGCCGTCTTGCGGCGCCCGGTGCCATAATAGTAAGACCCTCGAATATCAGCCAACGTTCATTCCTCCTCTAAGCGCAAAAGACCCGCTTACTCGCGCTGAATTGCGCGTTACGCCTCTGCGGTGGTTGACACGCCAGCCTCCTCAGCTGGCTCTGCGGCGCCCCAGGGCACAGGCTTCTGCGCCTGATGCGGATGATTCGGCCCACCATAGACCTTCAGCCGATCCATCATATCATCGCCCAGCCGGTTATGCGGCAGCATCCCCTTCACCGCATGCTGAATCGCGCGGTCTGGGTGCTTTGCCAGCACCTGTCGCAGCGTCTCGGTCTTCAGGCCGCCCGGATACTGGCTATGGCGATAATAGATCTTTTGATCAAGCCGCTTACCAGTCACGCGAATCTTGCCAGCATTGACCACAATGACAAAATCGCCCGAATTCAGATGCGGCGTAAACGTCGGCTTATGCTTGCCGCGCAAGACCTGCGCAATCTGCGTCGCCAGCCGACCTAAAATCTGGCCTTCGGCGTCAATGACATACCAGCGAGGCTGGAGTTCCGACGCTTTGGCGCTATAGGTTTTAATCACAAACATGCCTCCAAATGCTCGACTCCACCCTGGAGCCACTGCTGCCCTCATCCCTGCCGCATCGACCCGACCCTTCACCAGAGCGAACACTCATGCTGCGCTCCAGACCACCATCTCTGGTGGATAGAAGACCTGGGTCAGACACAACCCACAGGCCGGGACAGACGCGCCAGGATGCGCCTCATTTCTGCTGGCGAGAATCTGGGCAAAGCCATCGACATCAAGCTGGCCCCAGCCAACAAGAAGCAATGTGCCCACCAATCGCCGCACCATTCCGGTCAAAAAGCTATTCGCCGTAAAATCAAAAGAGACCACTCCTGACCCCACATCCCCTCGGCAGCCTGCCGCCAGCATCAGGCGTACACATGAATGTTGGTCGCCAGACCGATGATCGCGTGGGCTGCGACCAAAGGCGCGAAAATCATGCTCGCCGACTAACACCGCGCACGCCCGGTGAAGCGCCGCGACATCCAACGGTTGACCCACGCGATACATCCAGCGTTCGCGCAGCGGCGCCGGCCAGCGGTCATTCAACAGCGTATAGCGATAGCTGCGCGCCAGCGCGCTGTTGCGCGCGTGAAAATCATCCGCTACCTCGGCCACCCGCCGCACCGCAATAGCGGCAGGTAGCACTGCATTGAGCGCCCGCTGCCAATCACCAGGCTTCAGGCGGCTCTGCGTCTGGAAGTGGACCACCTGCCCGGTGGCATGCACACCACTATCCGTGCGACCGGCCCCGATCACTGGCGCGTGCTGCTGGCTGATACGCTCAACCGCGCCCTCCAGCACGCCCTGCACCGTCGGCTCGCGCGCTGGCGCCTGGCGCTGGAAGCCGTGATAGTCTGTCCCATCGTATTCAACCAGCAAGGCGATCTTCATAGATGCAAGCGCCTGGCAGATCGACGCGCGTCGAGACAGGCCATCTAGACAAGCTCAATCTGCGCCATCTCAGCCGCATCACCAACCCGGCGCCCCAGTTTCACGATGCGTGTATAACCGCCAGGACGATCCATATAGCGCGGAACCAATTCGTCAAAGACCTTCTTGACCACCAGTTCGTTAGGCAGTTCCTTCAGAATCTGGCGGCGCACATGCAATTCAATCGCCATCGCCTCGCGGGCCGCATCCAACGCTGCCTGGGCCTCATCGCGGTCCGCGATGATCTTGAGTACTTCGTTCTGGCGATCCTTCAGGCGCTGCTCACGAAACTTGCGACCCTCCTCAGAAAGTGGCAGCTTTCCGTGCGCCTCGCGCTCTTCGTTGCTCTCCACTTCCTGGTCCAGCACAAAATGGCCCCGGCGCGCCAGCAGCCAGATCTCTTTGGCTTGATCATCATCCTGGACGACCGAGCGGAAATGGCCCCAGGCCGCCCGTGTCCCTTTGATCGCGGTGGCAATCATATGCTCAGTTTGCCCCCGGATGGCCTTGGCCCTGGCTTCCGTTGTTCTGATCCGCTCATAGCGAATGAGGCCATCCATCAAATTACGGAACGCGGCCCGGCGGCGCGCTTCGGGCATATTGATCCGATTTCCGGCAACACGATGCCGCATCTCTCAATCCTCCCAGTAATCCTGACTGCCCCTGGCGCGTCCAACGCCAAGGGCATCTCTTCTATTTCAGGCCGTTCGGCGATGGGGAAGCCTCGTCGCTATCCTCATCTGCCTCCAGCGTCATCGTGCCACCGCCCTTGCGTGGATTGGGCAGGAAACGCTTCAGAACCAGACGTTCACGCAGCTCTTGCAAGCTCTTCTCGCCAAAGTTGCGCACCGCCAACAGATCCTCCTCATTCATCGACAACACCTGGCCGACTTTGGTAATATTGCTGCGCTTGAGGCAGTTATACGCGCGCACCGAGAGGTCTAACTCCTCAATGGGCGTATCGTACACCTGCGGCGGAATAGGATAGCTGGAGAGCGGGGGCTTCTCTGGCTCAGCCACCACTGCGTGGTAATCGGCGATCAGGGTAAAGTGCCGCACCAGAATCTGTGACGCCTGACGGACCGCCTCATCGGGGGTAATCGTGCCATCCGTCCAGACTTGCAGCACAATCTTATCGTAGTTGGTCATCTGGCCGACGCGAGTATGCTCAATGGCATAGTTCACCTTTTGCACTGGCGTAAAGATCGCGTCAATCGGAATGATTCCAATTGGCTGACCTTCCTTCGACTCGGCAGGGACATAGCCCTTGCCAGCCTCCACGACCAGATCCATATCCAGATGCGCCTCAGGATTATCGAGGGTGGCGATGTGCAGGTCTTTGTTCACAATCTCCACCGTACTGGGGGCCAGAATATCTGCTGCTGTCACCTCGCGCTCGCCTGAAACATCCAGGCGCAACATCACCTGATGATCCGAAAAGGAGCGCAGACGAAGCTGCTTGACATTCAGCACCACATCCGTCACATCTTCCTTAACATAGGGAACGTCCTGAAACTCATGCTGGACGCCTTCGATTTTAATGGAGGTCACTGCCGCCCCCGGCAGTGAGGAGAGCAACACGCGACGCAGCGCGTTACCCAGGGTCATGCCATACCCTGCCTCCAACGGTTCGATGTCGTAGCTGGCATAGTTCTCCGACGACTGCGTGCATTTAATGCGAGGCAGAGCAATATCAAGCACGGGAACCTCCTCTTACCGCTGGTAGAGTTCAACCACCAGCGCCTCGTCGAAGGGCAGCTCAAGTTCCGTGCGCGTTGGCAGCGCCATGACACGCCCAGACAATGCAGCCGTATCCAGCCGCAACCAGTTGGGCACGCCCTTCTGGGCAAGCATCAGCGCCCGCGTCTTAAAGTATTCCAGGTTTTTACTATGTTCACGCACCGTAATCACATCCCCAGGGCGGGCAATAAACGAGGGGATGTCTGTCTTGCGCCCATTCACCTCAAAATGACCATGCGCGACAAGCTGGCGTGCCTGCGAGCGGGAATCGCCAAACCCCAGACGATAGACCAGATTATCCAGCCGCATCTCCAGAATTTGCAGCAGGTTATCGCTGGTCTTCCCAGGCTGACGAGCCGCCACATCGAAATGGCGCCGGAATTGGCGCTCCAGGATACCATAGGTGCGGCGCACTTTCTGCTTCTCGCGCAGTTGCAGCGCATAACCAGATGGCTTGCGCACGCGCCCCGCACCATGCTGTCCAGGGCGGGTAGGCCGCCGCTCAAAGGCGCATTTCTTGCTCAAGCAGCGGTCGCCTTTGAGGAATAACTTCATGCCCTCACGTCTGCATAGTCGGCAGACCGGGCCGGTATAACGTGCCATGAATCTCCTTCTCCAGACCCCCAAAATGGCAAACCCAACAGAACATTAGACACGGCGCCGCTTCGGCGGACGGCAACCATTATGTGGGATGGGGGTGACATCAGTAATCGAAATAACCGAAATGCCAGCCGTCTGGAGCGAGCGAATGGCCGCCTCACGCCCGGAGCCTGGCCCTCTGACATAGACTTCAATCTGGCGCAGCCCATGCTCCATTGCCTTGCGGGCCGCAGTTTCTGCCGTCACTTGCGCGGCATAGGGCGTACTCTTGCGAGAGCCTTTGAAACCGTGCATCCCGGCGCTACCCCAGGAAAGAACATTTCCATTTGGATCCGTAATGGTGACAAGGGTATTATTAAATGTGGATTGAATATGCGCCTGTCCGCGCGGAACGGATTTACGCTCGCGGCGGCGGGGACGCCCCGCCGTTTTCTTCTTTCCATCAGCCATGCCTGGCAATTCCTCCCAAGGTTATTTCTTCGCAGTGGCCTTCTTGCGCCCAGCGACGGTCTTCCTCACTCCACGACGAGTACGCGCGTTGGTGCGCGTGCGCTGTCCACGCACTGGCAGATTGCGGCGGTGACGCATGCCCCGATAACTGCCAATTTCGATCAGTCGCTTAATGTTCATGTCCACTTCGCGGCGCAAATCACCTTCAACCTTCACGTTGCGGTCAACATACTCGCGCAAGCGGTTGACCTCTTCTTCCGTCAGGTTCTTCACGCGCGTATCTGGACTCACACGGGTATGCTCCAGCACCTGTTTGCTGGTTGTCAGGCCAATGCCATAGATGTAGGTCAGCGCAATCTCCACACGCTTATCTCGCGGAATATCGACACCCGCAATTCTCGCGCTACCGGCCATCGGCAGGCTCCTCCTTCTCAATCGTTGGACTCAGCAAGAACCTCATACTTTTTCGCCACAGACACACCGACACACAGCCTCTCCCCAAAGGGGAGAGGCCAGCTATTAGCCCTGCTTTTGCTTATGCTTGGGGTTCTTACTACAGATCACCATGACAATGCGACGCCGACGGATCACTTTGCAATCCGGGCAGCGCGGTTTCACTGAAGCACGCACTTTCATAACCAACCAACCTTCCTACACACCACGCTGAAGCTCAGCGCAGCTCATTTGCAAGAGCGCCCTCGTCCCGTCGCCACAAGACGCTAGATAGGCAACCAGAAGATGTGAGCATAGCTCTCGTTCAGACCTGTCAGCACCAGGCAGAAGCTACAGAGCCATCAGATGAACAGAAGAAGCCAGATAATACCAAAGGACAGTGGTTGCCACCGGGACGGAAGAACATGATGAGATGCAAAACGCCCTGCCTCACCCCTTTTACATACAGGCAGGGCCATGCCACTATTCTTCCCGCGCCTCTTCTTACCCCCTGTTGCGCCAGACGATACGCCCTTGATCCAGATCATACTCCGAAAGCACTACCTTCACCTTATCGCCCGGCACCACACGCACAAAATTGGTGCGCATCTTGCCCGATAAGTACGCCAATACCTTGTGTCCGTTGCTCAACTGCACACGGAACTGAGCGTTGGGCAGCGCTTCCATGATAACCCCTTCATATTCCAGGGCATCCTTTTTTGGCATAGCACCCCTTCCCTGTTGCGCCAACTCTCAAGGCGCAGCCGCTGACTTCACAAAAGCCGCAGCCAACTTCAAATTATAGCATAGAGCGTATCACTTCGCAAGCCTTCCAAAAGGGAATAACACCAGATTCTTTTGCAGCCACCCAACCAGCGCCACTCACGCGCGTGGCAAGGTCAAAATATCAGGCTCGCCCTCAGTAATGGCAACAGTGTGTTCAAAGTGGGCGGAGAGGCTTCCATCGGCAGTTACAACCGTCCATTTATCCGGCAGTACTTTCGTCGCCGCGCGCCCTATATTCACCATTGGCTCGATTGCAATCACCATGCCCGCTATCAGGACTGGATTTCGTTGGCGCTCGTCCACATAATTGGGTATCTGCGGCTCCTCGTGCATCTCGCGTCCAATGCCATGCCCAACGTATTGACGCACAACAGAGAAACCCTGGGACTCCACATAACGCTGGACCGCGCGCCCAATATCCTGCACCCGCTTGCCAGCGCGCGCCTGGGCAATCCCCTGATGCAACGCCTCTTGCGTCACCCGCAGCAGCCGTTCAGCCTCTGGGGAAACTTTGCCCACCGGCACTGTAATGGCCGAGTCACCATTCCAGCCTTGATAGACTGCTCCGAAATCAATGCTGATAATATCGCCCTCGTTTAGAACGCGGGCACCGGGGATACCATGCACAACCTCTTCATTGACGGAGGCGCAAATCGTGCCGGGAAAATAGAGATTCCCGTGATAGCCCTTGAAATTCGAGGTGGCCCCGTGCCGCTTCAATTCGCGTGCAGCGAGTTTATCCAACTCCGCCGTCGTAATACCCGGACGCACAGCCTGTTTCAGCATTTCTAAGATTTCAGCGACCAGCACGCCCGCCGCGCGCATCTCCTCTCGTTCCGTTTTTGATTTCGTCGTAATTGCCATAGAAAGATCGCTCGTTCCTTACACACCCAGCGCACGCAAAATAGCGCTGGTCACATCTGCAATCGGTTGATCGGCATTCACCTCGCGGACCTTCCCCTGCGCCCCATAATAATCGAGCAGTTTGATCGTCTCATCAAAGAAGATCGCCAGCCGTCGCTGTACAGCCTCCTCGGTATCATCACTCCGTTGATAGAGTTCACTACCATCAATATCACAAATGCCTGGTCGCCTGGGCGGATTGGTAAGCAGATTATAGG
The DNA here is from genome assembly GCA_046704085.1 of Ktedonobacterales bacterium. Taxonomy (GTDB): domain Bacteria; phylum Chloroflexota; class Ktedonobacteria; order Ktedonobacterales; family DATBGS01; genus DATBHW01. The sequence goes on from JBJKSJ010000010.1 coordinate 7,195, forward strand.
GGTGCTGGTGTGCCCGGCAGATACGTCGATTTGCCAGGCGCATCACCAGCACATCTGGATCAGCCTTCAGATAGATGACAGGATTAACCGACTGCCCCTTGGGCAACGCCCTATCAAGCGCCTCAGCCTGCGTGATCGTGCGCGGAAAGCCGTCCAAGATAGCCCCGTTTGTACAATCTGATTCAGCCAGGCGCTCCAGAACCATCGCTACCATGATCTCGTCGGGAACCAAATCCCCACGATCATAAAACGGACGTGCTTTCTGCCCCGCTGGCGTATTCAGACTGATCGCCTCCCGCAGCAAATCACCACTGGCGACATGCGGGATACCCAGCTTCGGAGCGAGAATATCAGCCTGTGTTCCCTTGCCAGACCCCTGAGCGCCTACCAGAAGAATGTCCACATTGCCACCTTTGCTCAACGCTGAGGAGGAGATGCCCCAGAGTCGCTCCCTCAATCGCTGCGACGATCAAACGGCCACTCCAGGACAGGTGCTGCTCCTCGCCCCTAACCTTCCCCATGCGCGCCAATGCTCACAGAGTTTATCAAGCCACCATCATTGGTAGCAGGTCAAAGGATGCACTCTCCGCCCTCAGGCATCTAGCGCAGGAAGCCCGAATAGTTGCGCATGACCATCTGCGCTTCTAGCTGCTTGACCGTATCCAATACCACACCGACAGCGATGAGCAGCGCCGCCGCGCTGAGCAACTGCGTCCCATTGACCAGGAAGAAGGCAGGCACCACCGCAATTATTCCAAGGAAGATCGCCCCTGCCAGGGTGATCCGCCTCAGCACCGCATCCAGATATTGCTGCGTCTTTGGCCCTGGACGAATGCCTGGGATAATCGCCCCCTGCTTTTGCAGATTCTCCGGCAAGTTCTGTTGTTGCCAAAGTACCATCGCATAGAAAAAGGTGAAGGCAACCACTAAGACAAAGAAGATGGCCCAGTACCACCAATGCGATTGATCAACCCAGGCGCGAATATTATTCGCCGCATTGGCAACGAACTTGTTTGAGCTAAAGGCCAGATACGACGACAGAATGACTGGGAAGATCAGCATCGACTGAGCAAAGATCAGCGGAATCATGCCAGCCATGTTGACCTGAATCGGAATATAGGACATCTGGCTTGAACCGGCATAGCGATCACGTCCGACCATGCGTTTCGTCGGGTACTGCACCGGGATACGCCGTTGAGCCTGATAGATAAAAACAATCGACAGGATAATCAAGGCGACAACTGCCAGGAAGACGACAATTTGCACGATGTTCGTCGTGTTCGTCACCCCACCAGCGCTGGTGCTGATGAGCAACGTTCCGGCGTCTGACGGCAGGCGCGTAACAATGCCAGCAAAGATAATCAGCGAGATGCCATTGCCGATGCCATTCTCAGTGATGACCTCACCGAGCCAGACCAGAAAGACCGTGCCAGCGGTCAGCGTGACCAGCGTAGCGAAGGTTGGCAGGAAGGTCGGGGCACTAAAGAGGTTGAACTGTCCAGCAGAAATGGCGCCCAATTGCACAAAAATGGCCCTCTGCCCAAATGCCTGAAGGAACGCCAGCGGAACCGTCATTACACGCGTATACTGGCTGATGCGGGTCCGCCCGGCCTCGCCGCCTTCACGCTGAATCGCTTCCAGGCGCGGGAAGATCGGTACGATCAACTGCATCACAATGGAAGCCGTGATATATGGATACACCCCCAGCGCCGCCACGGAGAAGCTATGGAGCGAGCCTCCGCAGACGCGCTCGCGCCGTACGCAGCGCACATAAACTACGGGCGA
>JBJKSJ010000011.1:0-10672 GCA_046704085.1 Ktedonobacterales bacterium
CAGTCACGGCGCCGTCGCTGCTCTGCGAGTAATGGATGGGGAGTTCGCTGCTGTTCCCTAAGAAGACGCGCTTATGCGCCACGACGATGATCTGATTTGCCGGGCCGCTGACCACACGCACACTGCCGTTGCCATCGCTGAGGGCCAGTGTCGGCTGAGCGCCACCGCCAACGCTGCGGGTTTCAGTCACGGTGGTGGTAAGCACAAAGCTGGCGGCGACCAGCCCGCCAAAGATCACGACCAGGATCAGCATGCTCACCGCGAACCAGCGGAAGGGATGGCCCTGTCGGCGCGGCGGCTGGCCGCGCGCCATCGGTGGCATGGCCTGCCAGTATGGCGGCTGCTCGCGTGGGTCGGTATTGATCGGGCGGCGGTCCTGGGTGGCGCCCTCGTTGATGATCAGTTCTGGTTCTGGTGTATTCATCGTTTGCTCCTCCATTGCATGGCTTGCTCTGACCTTCTGTGTTTAACTATACCCGCCAGGTGTGGAGGAATAATGCCAAAGGTGTGTCAAAACAATGGCATTTTACGATGGATGTTTGTCTTGCTCAAGAGCCGCCTTGTGTTGCGTCGTCCCTGGCGGTGAATCGTTGGGCGCGCGTCCGCGCAGGCGCCAGACCCCACCCCTGCCGACGAGACGTCGGCGGTACAGAAGACCCCACCCCTGTCGGCTGGAAGTCGGCGCTACACAGGGACGCTCACGCTGCCTCAGACGAAGACACGAGGTCTTGACCGCTGTTCTAGTCGCCGGAGTGCGAGGCCGTTGGTTCACGATGGGATGTGTGTTCCTGCTCTTCTGGCTCTGTGGTGGGCGGGCGCTGGAACTGCTCCGGGTGGGCGTCGCGCCACTCTTTCCAGCCCGCGACAAGGATCGCCTGGAGCAGTCCAATGACCGGAGCGGCGAAGATGGCCCCCCAGATGCCGAAGAGTTCGGCCCCTCCGACCAGCGCCAGGATGGCGACGGCAGGATGCAGCCCCAGCACCCGGCCCGTCACGCGCGGGCCAACTACGTCGCCCTCGATGATATGAACGAGGATGAAATAGCCGGCGACCAGCCCCGCGATCAAGAAGTTCTTGGCAATCAGCGCAACCAGCACACAGGCAACGCCAGAGACGATGGTGCCGATAATGGGGATAAACTCCATGAAAAAGGCCATGATGCCCAGCAGCAGCGCATAGGGCACCCCAAAGGCAAACATCCCCGCGCCGACCAGCGTGCCAATGAAGGTGGACATGAACAACTGGCCGCGAATATAGCCACCTACCGTTCGCTGGAGGACGTTGATGAAGAAGACGACCCGCGAACGCTGGGTATTGGGCGCGGCGTTGCGCAGCCCACGCGCCACTCGTGGCCCATCGGCCACCAGATAGATGCTCAGGATGATGACCAGCACCGCGTCAACGAACCCGCCCCCAATGGTGGTGATGATGGGCAGGGCGCTGTTGGCAAGCTGCCCCGCGCTGCTTTCCACCCGCGAGATGACTTGATCGCGGATCGCGTTGAACTGGGCGTCGCTCATGCCCAGCGGCTTGAACAGCCGCTCGATGGGATTGGTATGCCCTGGCGAGCTAGGGCTGAGCAGGGTTGGCAAGTTTTGGGCAAACGTGACCAACTGCGGGATTGCCGTATTGGAGACTAGATAGATCACGCCGCCGATGATGGCGACCGCCGCAAGGTAGACAATGGTGATTGCCAGAAAGCGCGGCATCCAGCGTTGCAGCAGCGACACGCCGGGGAGGAGCGCGTAGGCGATCAGCGCGGAGATCACAAAGATCAGAAACGCGGTGACGACGTGTCCGATTATCCAGGCGATGAGAATAACGAGCGCGATCCAGATGAGGATGGTCAACCCAACATCACGCGCGCGCACCCAACGGTCCACAAGAATCCTCACTTCCTCTCGGTAGCCATCCCGCATGCAGGCGCTGCTGCTCCTGGGGGCTATCCCATCCCTATGAGATGTGCAAAGGACATGCCAGGCGTCTGCACGAGCGATCTTATGCTTGAGGGTGAGGCTGCTCAGCATCTGGTCTGCGCCAAAAATGGTGGCCTGAAAAGCTCCACAGAAAAAGCGCCTGTGAGGAGGCTCAGTGAATCCCTGCCAAGGATTCAATCAGGTCAGCGCATAGGACTTTTTGGCTGGTTCCTGGGCCATTTTGCCCCTCGCGTGCCCGTATCCTTTATACTGGCTCTTGCCAAACATCTGAAGTGGGGAGGAGTCGTTGCCAGAGGTGTTGTATGCCAGAGAATTGGACCGAGCCACCGTATAAACCGCCGCTCAGGCCGCACCGCCTGATACCTGTGATTTCAGCCGATGAGCAGGCCGAGGCGGTCCCATTTGAAGCGACTGGGCAAGATATATCCAACTGGTCTGCTGAGGTCGGCGCGGCCTTGCCGCCGGAGATGTCAGCAGGCGCGCGGGCGCTGTCTGAGCAAGCCTGGCATGTCATCGAGAAGGCCGCGCTGACGATAGACGCCTTGACGGCGTTGATGAAAGGTCAGACGAAGGCCGCTGGTGAGACGCTGGAACTGCTTCAGTTGATCAGCGCGGTTTTGCTGGCGCTGCCGGATCAATTGTCTGCTGGCGTGGAGGCCAGTATTGGGCGCGTCGATTGGATGTTTGCCCGGCTGCTCAATGCCCCGTTGCATTCGGGGCTTATTCAGCAGTTGATGGACGCGCTGGTGGCGCCTGCCAGGGCGGAGCAGCCAGCCGATCAGCCAGGCGCGGCGCCAGCCGACGCGCCGAAGCCGGAGGCGCCGCTCGCTGATTACGCCGCTGAGATCGCGGTGCTGCGCAGCCTGCACCGCGATCTAGTGACGCTGCAACAGCGTTGGGATGAACTGGTGGAGGCCAGCTTTCCGCTGATCCCGACCACTGACCTGCCAGGCGACACTGCGGCGCCGCCCGCCGAGACCGACGAAGAGACGCCAGGAGGCAGTGCGCCCAAAGCGCCCAGCCCTTTGCCGGAAGGGTTAGTGATTGCCCAGCCTGCTTGGGGGGCTGGTCGCCCTCCCCGCCCGCGCCCGGCCCTCCGGCAGCGCCAGCGGCTGGGGCTGGTCATGGCGCTCCTGGTCCTCTTCATCATCAGCACGGGTGTGATTCTGGCCCGCTTCAAGGCGACGCCCGCGATCAATCCGGGCAACGCCGCGTTCTCTGTCGGTCGGCGGACACCAGTGACGCTGACCCCGGAACCGCCCGAACAGCACGTGATCCCGACGCCCGCTGTGCCCAGGCCGACCCCGACGCCACGCCGACCCACTCCGACGCCCAGCCCAACGCCCAGCCCAACGCCCAGGCCGACGCCCAGCCCAACGCCCACGCCGTCCGGTCTCATTTGCCCGGCTGGCGCTGCCTTCTGTGTTTCCACGCTCCAACTTCAGATGGCCTGCGCGGGCCAGGGCAGCGTAACCTTGCAATTGACCAATGCGACGCAGGGCAGGCAAAATTGGATGGCGGTCTCCAGCCTTGGGCCAGGTGGCACGCCGCTGGTGAGCGTTTCTCCGGGGCATGGCAAACTCGACCCCAATCCGGCGATCACCCTGACCGTGCAGGCCAATGTGCAGGGCCACAACCTCAGCGGGACGCTTACCATCATTGGCTCCTCTGGCACGACGCCAATCACCATCACCCTGACGGTCTGCGGCTAGCGTGGCCGGCCCCCGCTTTTTGCTAGACCCCTTGTTGAGGGTGAGGTGACAACGCCCTCTCTTTCGTGTATACTAAACGGGCAATGCAGTTTGTCGTGATGGAGGATGAGCGCATGCCGCATTTTGTGGTCTGTCAGAAGTGTGGCGAATCGCTGCCCGCTAGCGCGGCGTTTTGCGCGAATTGTGGTACGCCGCTAGCCAGAGCCAGCCAGGGCGTGCGTATCTCGCTGGATACAGCGACTATCTCGCCCCAGGGACAAAGACCAGCCGTGCCCTCGGCGCCCATCGCGGCGCCTCCGGCTGGCCGACCCTCCGCGCCCGTGCCACTGCCGCCCAGGCCATCGGCGCCGTTCCAGCAGCCGCCCACATCGTCCGCGCCGATGCCAGGGATTCCGCGTCTCACCGTGCCTATCCCGTCGCCCGCGCCCGCCCCCGCGAGCCGCTGGACCTTGCTCCAGCAGCGCATGAGCCGACGGACGGCGCTGGTGGGGCTGGCCGGAGTCTCGTTGGCGCTGGGGGGCATTGGCTGGCTCTTTGGCTCGCAGTTCCTCGATGCGGCGGCGAGCGGTCCGGCGCTGGATGCCCCGTTGGGCGAGACGCTCTTTACCTATCGCGGCCATCAGGCTGCCGTCAACGATCTCTCCTGGTCCTCGCTGCTCGACCGCATCGCCTCGGCCAGCGCAGACGGCACGGCGCAGGTCTGGGACGCGCTGACGGGCACGAACGTGCTGATCTATCGCGGCCACGCCAAAACGGCCATCACAGGCAAGCCAGCCGCCCTGGCGGTGGGCTGGTCGCCGGATGGCACGAAGATTGCTTCTGGCGGCGCGGATGGCACGGCGCAGGTCTGGGATGCTGGCTCAGGAACCGTACTCTTCACCTATACGGGCCATGCCGCAGCGGTGCGCGCGCTGGCCTGGTCGCCCGATGGCACGCGCATTGCCTCTGGGGGCGATGATGGCGGGCTGCATGTCTGGGACGCGCTGACGGGCAAGCACGCGGCGCAGTACAGCGGCCAGGCGGACGGTGTCACATCGGTGGCCTGGTCGCCGGATGGCAAACAGGTTGCCTCGACTGGACAGGATGGGACGGTGCAGATCAACGGCGCGAACTCTCCCGGCAATGTGCTGCTGCGCTCCTCTACGGTGCAAAGCGGCCTGCGGGTGAATGACGCCGCCTGGTCGCCTGATTCGGCTCGGATGGCAACGTGCGGAGATGATGGCTGGGCGTGTGTCTGGGATGCCACCACCAGCGGAGTGGGGGTCCCCGTGCCAATCAACATTCTCTATAAGCAGGGCGTCCCATCTGTGCTGGCGGTTGGCTGGTCGCCGGATGGCAGCAAGATCGCCTCGGCGGGGAGCGATGGCGTGGCGCAGGTCTGGCGGGCTGCCGATGGGATACGCCTCTTCCGCTATCGCGGCCACGATGTTGGCACGGCGGTGCATCGGCTGGTCTGGTCGTCCGACAGCGCGCGCGTGGCCTCGGCGGGTGATGATAAGACGGTGCGCGTCTGGTCGGCGCGATAGTCGGGGCGATTTTGCGCAACTTTTCTTGATGGCTTACAATGGTGGGGTAGTGTGTTGAGAGCATGTTTTGCCCAGCGGTGAAGGAGGGCGATGAGCCATGCCACCTGCTCCGCCAGCACGGCGGCGAACGCCTACAACCGATCCCTCTAACGAACCGACCAGGGGCCAAAACGCCGCGCCGGAGGCTGCTGATACATCGGGCGCCAGCGACGCGGCGCGGACCCGTAAGTCCGGCGCGCACGAAAAGTGGCTGGTGTCGCTCTCGTCGGTGCTGGCTGCTGTTGGCCTGACCAGCTTCAAACTCATCGTTGGTCTGCTCAGCGGCAGTCTGGGCATCCTGGCCGAAGCGACGCATTCGGGGCTTGATCTGGTAGCCGCGCTGATGACCTTTGTCGCCGTGCGCGTGGCAGACCGCCCGCCGGATGAGACGCACAACTATGGGCATGGCAAGTTCGAGAACCTCTCAGCCTTTCTGGAGGCCGGGTTATTGCTGCTCACTGCTGCCTGGGTGATCTATGAGGCGGTGCGCAGGCTGCTGCTCCAGGAGGGCCAGGTGGACCCCAGCATCTGGGCGTTCCTGGTAATGGCTGTCTCTATCGTGGTGGACTATACTCGCTCGCGGGCGCTCTTGCGCGTGGCGAAGGAGCAGGGGAGCCAGGCACTGGAGGCCGACGCGCTGCATTTCCGCACGGACATCTGGAGTTCCGTTGTGGTGATACTTGGCCTGGCGGCGGTGCGTATCGGGCAGGCGCTGAATGTGCCCTGGCTGAGTCGGGCTGATGCTGTCGCGGCGCTGGGCGTCTCGCTGATTGTCATCCTGGTGAGCTTCCGCCTGGCGCGCCAGACGTTAGATGCCTTGCTGGATCGCGCCCCGGATGTGGCGACATCGGCGCTGGAGTGGGCGGTGCGCAGCGTGGAGGGGGTCGTGGATCTGCGCCGCGTGCGAACGCGCCGGGCAGGAAACAAGTTTTTCGCCGATCTGGTCGTTGGCGCGCCGCGCACGGCGACCTTCGAGCGCGCGCATGCCGTGACTGAGGCCGTCGAGCGCGCCGCCCGCGACGCGGTGCGCGTTGACGTACCCCAGGCGGATGTGGATGTGGTCGTGCATGTGGAACCGACGGCCACCGCCGCCGAAACCACCGCGCAGGGGATTCATTATCTGGCGCTGGAGTTGGGGCTGCGGGCACATGATGTGCGAGTGCGCATCCTGGAGGAAGAGCGAGCGACCAACGCGCTGGAGGCTGATCTGCATCTGGAGGTCGCGCCCGACCTGGACTTGCGCGCGGCGCACGAGGCGGCAACACGCCTGGAGCGGGCGATCTATCGCGCCTACCCCGATGTTCGGCGCGTGACGACGCATCTGGAGGCGCCAGAGCTTGGCGTGGAGCGCCGCCGCGATGTTTCGGCCACCCAGCCGACGCTGGTGGCGCAGGTGCGCGAGATCGCCGACTGCGTGGCTGGGCCGGAAAGCTGCCACGAGGTGCATGTCTATCGCGTGATGAACGGAAGCGAAGAAGAGCAGGCCACGCCCGAAGCGCCGCTCTACGATCTGGTGCTGCACTGCACGTTTTCCGGGGCGGCGCCCATCCAGCAGGTGCATGTGCAGGCCGAAGAGATTGAGCGGGCGCTGCGCGCGAATCTGCCGCCGCTGGGGGCCGTGCTGATTCACGCGGAGCCGCCCGAAGAGGCCGGGTCATAACCGCCCGGAAGCGCTGAAAACGCAGAGCTTACAACCCACCTGTGTTACAATCACGTAGCGGATGATCGAATGAGTTTGCCAGGAGGCGCGTATGGGTTTTGCTGGCTCTCGCCCGAACCCTTTCATCAACCGGGCATCAGAAACGCAGGTGAGCGATGCCGCCGCTGGCGCGCCTCTCTCTGGCGGGCCAGCCGTTGAGTCCTCGGCGTCCGGGCCGCTGTCGGCGCCGCCGACAGAGTTCGCGCCGCCCGCGCAGTCGGCTGCGCCGCCCGTGCCGCCCGCCGCGCTGCCCGTGCCGCCAGTGTTCGCGCCGCAGCCGACACTGCCGCCCGCATCGGCGCCCGTGTTCGCGGCGCCCACGCCCCCTGCGCTCCTACCGACGTTCGCGGCTGGACCGCCGGCGCCGCTGCCTCCGCTGCCTCCCGCCGGAGCAGTTTCCGCGCCCGCGCCCCAGGTTGCCGCCAGTGGATCAGCCTCGATCTTTCGCATCGAGCGCGAGCGCCTGGACGCCTTCCAGGAGATCAACTGGCGGCGCGCGCGTCTGGTGCTGTGGATCATGGCGGTGGGCATCGCGCTGGGCTTTTTGCTCTTGATTCCGCAGGTACATACGCCGCCGCCAACCATTCCTCGGCGGGCCTCGCCTGCCGGAGAACGGCTCTTGCCGCTGCCCGCGCCACAGCGCCCACTCTGGGCCAGCGTCTTCCTGGTGATCGGTATTGCCGCGCCGCTGCTGGCGCTGGCGCTGGGGCTGCTGGCGCTGCCGCCGCTGCTCTGGCAGGTGACCAGGCTGCGCCGCCAGGGCGATCTGCATCTGGCGATTGGCCGCCAGGGGCTGCTCTTCTTTCTGCCCGGCAGGCCGCGCTACTGGTTTCTGCTGCCCTGGGGGCATATCACCGCGCACACCAACGCGACGGAGCCGCCGCTTACTGGCAGGCGCGCGCGCCTGCGCACCGTCCTCTGGCGGCGTCTGGCGCGCTTGCAGCGGCTCTTTCGGCATGGCCGACGGCTGGGCGAAGCGCCCGCCGCCAGAGGACCAGTGCGCTCACCTTTCATGCTCCACGCTCGCGCCGCCACCTCGCGCCAGCGGCTGCGCTTCACCTGCTATGCGCGGCTGCCTGAGCGCGGCTATGGCTGGCTCTTCAGCCTCGCGCCTTTCACGCGGCGCGCTGGCCCTGAGACGTTCTTGCTGGAGACCGGCTGGTTCGAGGCGGCGCGCCCCAGGCTGTCAGCCACTCCGGCGGCAGGCATGGGACAGACGCCAGGCGCTCTGCCAGCCCACGCGCCGCTGGCTCCTGTCGCCGGGGTTTCGCTGCATGGCGTGCTGCTGGGTCTGTGGGGCGCGTCGCTGCGACGGGCGCTGCGCCCGCCGCTGCCGCTGCCGCGTTCGGGCGGCGCGGTGATCTTGAACGCGCCAGCGCCTGCCGCTGGACCGACGCCAGAGGCGCGGCGCGTCGATAGAGCCGCCTGGGCGGCGCTGCTGCTCGTCCCCGCGCTGAGCGTGGTGGGCGCGGGCAGCAGCGTCGTCCAGCGCCAGCCGCTTACGTCAGGCGCGGCGCTGAATCTGCTGGCGCTGTGTATCTTGACGCTGGGGCTGGGTCTGCTGCTGGCGGGCGTGCGCAACGCTGGCTGGGGCCGCGCCTTTGCCCTTGGCGCGGCGCTGCTGGCGCTGGCGGGCGCGGCCAATCTGGCCTACGCGCTCGTGGCCCTCTGGCGAGACTGGCCCTGGACTTTCCAGACCGCGCCGGGCGAGCCGCTGCTCTTCCTGGAAGCCTTTGCCGGGCTGCTACTCCTGGTGGGTGGAGCAACACTGGCGCTGGAGGGCAGCGGACACCCTGGCCCGCGCCCGGCGTCCAGCCTGAACGCCCGCGCTGGGGCGGTCATACGCCCGCACAGCACGGAACTGGTGGTGGCGCTGGGCTTGCTCGCGCTGGGCCTGGGGCGGGCGCTGGAAGACATCGATCTGGCGGCGCTCAGTTCCAGCCAGGGCGCGCTTCCGTTCCTGCGCAACATCCTGGCCGAGCCGCTGCTGCCGCTGGCGGTGATCGGCTTGAGTTATTTTGCGCCGCTTGCCGGTCCGGCGCTTGCCCGGCTCCTGGGCGCGCTCCAGGTGATCTATGGCCTGGTGCTGGCGCTGGTGGTTCCGGCGACGTTTATCATCGTCTATCGCGCCACTGGCAGCGCGCGCCCGCTGCCGCTGGAGTGGCTGCCGCTGCTGGCCCTGGAGTTCGTTTGTGGCCTGCTGATCGTCTTTTCTAGCCTGCCGGGTCAGCGACGAGGCGCGCCGCCCGGCAGGTGATCTGCCAGGCGGGCAACCAGCGCGAGCACTAGAATCCCTGGAATCCCAGGGAGCGCCAGGGTTCCCAAAGTTCCCAAAGTTCCACCTGGCATCAGCGGCACATCGCGCCGGTAAGAGCCGCCGCGACTGAGACCTTCCTGTAACCAGGAGCAACACCCCTACCATCCGCTCCACGTTACGCTCTTTGATGGGGGAGAAGCACCAGAGGAGACGCACCGTTGCAAGGAGCATGAGGATGTTCGCCAAAAGCGTAAGAATTAGCCTGATCGTGCTGGAGGTGTTCGTCGCTCTGACGGCAGTCGTCGGGGGCATCGGGCTGAGCGTGACCAATGGATTGGGGATGCCATTGCAGTGGCTGCAAGGCTCGCCGTTCAGCAGTTACGTCATCCCTGGACTGGCACTGGCAATTCTGGTGGGCGGCAGTTCCCTGCTTGCCGCGTGGTTGATGATAGCGGGTCATGGCTGGGGGGCGCTCGCTTCACTGGCAGCAGGCTTTTGCATGATGGTTTTTGAAGTGGTTGAGGTTGCAGTAATAGGGCTTCTCACATGGATGCAGCCCTTCTACTTTGGCATTGGCCTGCTCATCATGGCGCTGGCCGTCCTGCTGGGGCGGGCCGGGCAGCGCGGCCCCGCTCCATTACCCCAGGGCAACCGGGCTACCGAAGAGGAGCGCGAGCTTGCGGGCAGCAGGAGCAAGTAAAGGAGGCAGCTATGAGCAAGAAAAGCATTCTGAGGCAGATGATAACTGCGTGTATCTTTGCTGTGGTTGGTTTGGGCTTCTTAATCCCCTCACTGGCGCAGGCCAAATGGGTGTGTATCAAGACTGGGACGGTCAGCGTCAACTGTCAGGCCACGCCAGAGAGCTTAGGGGTAGGTTTCATCATCGCCATGACCCTCTTCGGCGTCGCGGGTATCTTTGCGCTGATTGCCTGGATTGGCGCGCTGGTCCGGACGATCAAAATGCGCGATTGGGTGTGGTTTGTGCTGCTCATCGCCTGCTCCGGCATTGCTACCCTGGTCTATGCCATTGTCTGGCCGGAAAAGCCGCAAGCAACGGGGTTGTATCCGCCGCCTTCGAGCGCCATCCCGATACCCCCGCCTGGTCGCACCCCAACACCAGTTGGGTAGCACACTCCTATCAATACGGCAAGGCCATGTTCGTTCGACTGATCCTGCGCTGCCAATAGCAAGCTATCAATAATCGGCGGCAGAGATGGTTTTTCAATACCCTCTCTACACGCAGGGCGGCGCGAGATTCGCCAGCGCGCCATGAAGCAGCGCGAGCGCGCCCGCGCCGATGCGCCCGCGCAGGTGGGCATACAACTGGCCCAGCCGCTGGCATTGCAGCGCCAGCAGCGCTTGCCATTCCGCGCCGCCCAGCTTGCCCGGCGGCGTTTCCAGGACTTCTAAGAGCAAGTCCGCCTCCGCGCGCAGGAGGCGTGGATAGTCTGCCAGGGCGTAGTGGGGCAAGAGGTTAGGGAAGTAGCGCCGCTGGCGCACGT
>JBJKSJ010000012.1:0-8326 GCA_046704085.1 Ktedonobacterales bacterium
ATCCCGCGCAGCTATCCACCGCCAATCACATCTTTGCCCCCTCTCCAGACGAATTGACCTTGGCGCGCACCGTCGTAGACGCCTATGAACAGGCCAGCGCGGAAGGTCGCGGCGCCATCAGCGTCAACGGCAAAATGATCGACGCGGCCAACATCCGCATGGCCCAAACCATCTTGCAGCGTCAGCAAGCGATTGATGCCAAAGGACAGATTGGCAGCTAGGGCGCCGGTCAAGCAGCCACAGGCTCAAACGAGCCGACGCAGCATGTTGGGGCACACGCCCGTTCCTGAGGATGGGGAGTCCGCGCAGGCGCGGGTGCGCGAGCGACCAACGGGAGCGAGAGGGGCGGCGCCTGCGGGGAGCGGCCCTTGCGGGCCGCTGCGCGGGGCAGCCCTGGCGGGAACGGGGTTCCCGCCGTCTCGCTCCCGTTGGTCGCTCGCGGGCTGCCGCTGGGCGCCCGCACTCTCGGCTGCGCCTCGCGGGCCGCTGCCCAGCGCCGTCCAGCACCCGCCGCCGCAAGCGGACTTGGTGGCGCACGCAGGCGCCCCTAGCCGCGATTTTAATCGCCGGGGCGCTGCGCCAGCACATACCCCGTCACATGATACGTTCGCCCGGCGCGCACCGCCGAGGGCAGGTCCGAAATCCACTCCCAGCCGCGCGGCGGTTCCATCGGCGTGAAAACCTCCTCAACCAGAGCGTCAAACCCCTCTGGCAGCAGCGGTAGCGGCGTATCCATCCCTGGCGCCTCCTGCCCCTGCTGCGGCGTCAACCGCCCCTCATCCTCCGCAATCAGCGCCGCCGTCCCCGTCGGGCGCAGCAGCCGCGCCAGCAGCAGCAGATGCCCCCGCGCCACTCGCTGCTTGAAACGCTCAATCGCTGGCCCCAGCAGCGGATGATCATGCTGCTGCCCTGCCAGCGCCGGGTCCAGCGTATTCAGCAGATCCGTCAGGTCCAGCAGCGGATAGCTCCAAAGCTGCGTCATCACCAGCGAACTGATCACCACCCCACAGCGCCCTGGGCGCAGTTCCGCCAGGTCCGGCGGCTGAGGAATCTCGCAGCGATCCAGGCAGCCCGCCGCCGCCGTCAATACGGCCTCGGCTCCCTGCGCCTTCAATGCCTGCCAGCGTTGCCCCATCAACGTTTGCTCCAGATACGCGCTCACCCCGCCGGTTACGTCGGCAGGCGCCAGCCGTATCCTCCCCTGAAGCCTGGTACTCAATTGGCGGCGCGCCTGTTGCAGCGCAAACTCATCCAGATCAAGCAGGATCACCTCTTCTGCGCGCTGCGCAATCTCTGCCAGCGGCAATTCCGTGCAGGCGCCCGCCCCCAGAATCGCCACGCGCGGGATCACCTCCAGCCCCTGGGTCGCCAGCGCCCGTTCCACCAGCGACTGGATCGCCGCCAGATGGTCGGGGCTGTTGCGTTGATACCAGGCCCGTTTCCCCGGCCCCTGCATCGATTGATTTTCTTTCGCCAGCCGCTGGATGCGCATAAACGACCTTCCTGCGCCCTTCCTCATCAGGCTCCAATACAATCCTCACAACTCTGGCACAGCCTATGCAAAAGGACTTACAGCCATTTTCCCAACCGGCCTTTTTCTATGAAAAACCGCTGAAAAACGTGCGATATGTCTTATGAGGAGCCTTAAGCCAATGAGCCTGTCACAACTTCCGCAACCCTCGACCCATGAAGATCAAGAGCAAGACGATACAATCTCGGCGCGGCGCGTCCCCAACCCCGAAGCCTTCGAGCCGCCGAAGACCAATCTAGCCGAGACCCAGGCAGAAGGTACGCACACACCGACTGGCCTCCCAGCCGTCTGGCAGCCACTGCACAGCGCCTCATCGCCCATCCTCCGCCCCAGAGGGAAGCCATCCTATCACAGCACTGCCTCGCGTCGCCACTGGAAACGCAGTTGCATCGCTCGCGGCCAGCGCGAAACGACCCGACACAACCGACGGATTATTGTTCTGGGCTTTTTCAGCCTGCTTATCCCACTCTTGCTGCTCATTATCATTATTGGCGGCTTCATTGGCGCGGGTTTTTTGTACTATTTCTCGCAGCAAGACGCGCTTACCAACATTGCCTCTGCGCTGCCTAATGATAGCCTGAAAATCTACGATGCTCAAGGGAACGTCATCTATGAACTGGCCGATCACGGCTCGCAAACCACTGTCCCGCTGAGCCAGATTCCCAAGGTGCTGCAAAACGCCACCATTGCCATCGAAGATAAAGACTTCTGGACCAACCAGGGCGTCGATTTCCTGGCCGACGTGCGCGCCGCCGTCGATGACCTGAGCAGCGGTCATATCGTCTCTGGCGCCAGCACCATCACCCAGCAGCTTATCAAGCGCGCCCTTGTTGGCTCCGAAGTCACCTTTGATCGCAAGCTGCGCGAAATGATTCTGGCCCTGGGTCTCACCCACCAGATGTCCAAGTCGGATATTCTCACCCTCTACCTCAACACCATCTTTTACGGCGAACAAGCCTATGGCATCGATGCTGCCGCTCACACCTATTTTGACCTGCAAGATCAACCCGGTCGTCCTGCCGTCACTCAGCTTGATCTCGCCCAGGCATCCATGCTTGCCGGCCTCCCGCAGTCGCCCAGCGATCTGGACCCGCTGGTGAACCTGCAAGCCGCCCTCAATCGCCAGCAAGCCGTGCTGGGGCAGATGGTCGCCCAGAGGTATATTACCACTCAGCAAGAGTTGCAGGCTGAAACCGAGGCGCAGCAGCCAAACTTCCTGAAGCCGGGGTATCCTCCCGATCTCGCGCCCCATTTTACCCAGTACATCCTTCAGGAACTGCAAACGCTGATCAATGAACACGTCATCTCAACCAGCGATCTGAGCCGCTCCGGCCTGCGCATCCAGACCACCCTCAACCTGACTCTGCAAAATGAGATTCTCCAGGAGGCGCGCCAGCACATTCAGGCAATGGCCTGGCACAACATGAGCAATGCTGCTGAGGTCGTCATTGACTTTCACACGGGCGCCATCCTCACCTTGCTGGGCAGCCTCAACTATAACGACCCCAGCATTGATGGGCAGTTTGATGTCGCCACGCAGGGCTATCGCCAGGCTGGCTCGTCGTTCAAGCCTTTTGTCTACGCCACTGCTTTTGAGATGGGCTGGTCCCCAGGCTCGCCCATCAGTGATACCCCTCTCACTATTAAGTTGCCCCCTGGCAGCGACAAACCCACCTACTCACCTAATGACTACGATAATACGTTCTGGGGCCCGTTAACCGTCCGGCAGGCGCTGCAAAACTCGCGCAATGTTCCTGCCGTTCGCACGCTGGTCTACACCGGCATCCAGCCCTCCCTCAAGACCGCCCAGGCGATGGGCATCACCAGCTACCAGGGCGTCCCAGGCTACTCGATGGTGCTGGGTGGCCTGGGCACCCACCTCCTGGACGAGACCTCGGCCTATGGCGTCTTTGCTGACGGCGGCGTGCGCATGCCACCTTTTGCCATCCAGAGCATCACCGATCAAAGCGGCAAAACCATCTATCAGCACCAGCAGCCCCAGGGGCAGCAGGTCATCAGTCCTCAGATCGCCGGCCTGATTACCAACGTCCTCTCAGACGATCAGGCGCGCCAGCGCGAATTCGGCGTGTGCAGCCCGCTGATGCTCTACGATGGCACACCCTACAGCTATAGCTGCCAGCGTGGCGACACCGGCCCTGTCCGGCCAGCCGCCGCCAAGACCGGCACCACCGACGACTTCAAGGATAACCTGACCCTGGGCTACACCACTGATTTTGTCATCGGCGTCTGGGCCGGAAACAGCAACGGCTCGCCTATGGTCAACGTCAGCGGCGTGGATGGCGCGGCGCCCATCTGGCACGATGCCATGCTCCTGGCCGAACGCGGCCACCCCATCCAGAACTTTGTCCTGCCGCACGGCCTGATTCGCGCCACCGTCCACTATCCCAATGGCATCACCAGCACCGACTGGTATCTGCCCGGCACCGTCCCGGCAAACGGCATCATCCTGGGTGAATCCTAAAATATGCTATGATGGCCTGGCATCCCGCAGCGCGCCTGTACCCCCGGCTTCTAGCCGGGCCGTCTTGGGGAAGATCGCATGCCAGGCCATCTCGCCACAACTGAACAGGTACAGACCATCGACCTCATCGGCGATGTCGTCTGGGATACCCACCTGGCCGTGCCCCATTTCCCCACGCCAGGCATCGAAGCGCGGGCCACCAGCCGCCAGCGCCGCCTGGGCGGCACCGCAGGGCATGTGGCCCGCTGGCTGCATCTGCTCACCCAGGCTGGCCTCCATCCCTCCGCGCCCCCTGGCATCCGCCTCTGGGCCGTGCTGGACGCCAGAGCATCCAGAGAGCTAGCCTTTTGCGATACATCCGCCTGCCCGATTGCCCCGCACATCAGCGAAGTCTACATCCTCACCCGGCCCGACGGCGAAAAAGCCATGATCAGCTTCGTGCCCCCTGACCTGCCGTCGCGCCCGCTGCCCACCCGATCAGCCCTCTTCTATCTCTCCGCCTATGCCCTCCTCGCGCCAGACGCCGAGCAGCAGATCGTCGAACCCTGCGCGCGACTGATAGCAAACGGCGCGCAGATGGTCTTTGACCTCGCGCCGCTCGTGCATCAGATGGATCAACCACTCGTGCGGCGGCTCGTTGGCCTGGCTCGCATCGCCCTGGGGAATGAAGAAGAGTGGCAAGCAATCTTCCATATCAGGCAGGCAAAAGAAGCCGTCCAGGCCGCGCTGGCTCTCGGCGCGGGCAGCGTCCATCTCAAACGCGGACAGAACGGCTCCATGTTCGCCTGCGCCGCTGGCCCCATCGTTGAAATGCCCGCCGCCGCCTGTCATCCGGTCAGCACTGCTGGCGCTGGCGACGCCTACACCGCCGGCACACTCGCCTCCCTTGCCGCCGGGCGCGATGACCGCTGGGCGCAGCGCCTCGCAGCCTATTGCGGCGCCCTCCACACCGAGCAGCGCCCCGACAGCGAGAACATCGCCGCGCTCCAAAAGATGCTCACTGCTTCAGAGGGGTAAGAGACTCTCCACCAGCCAGCACTTGAACGGGCCATAGCTGTTGGATTCATAGAAGGGCAGCGGTCCCTCGGCAAACTCCCAGACGCTCAGTGGAGGCTATACTGCGCCTGATCGTACCTCAAAGACTTGCCGATCTGGCAGCCGCACTGCCGTCAGCCTTCCAGTGCGAAAAGCGCCGGTATCAATGCCGATCTTGTTGGGTTGCAGCAGCGGCTCAGGCAACCGCTTGTGTCCAAATACCACCGGCTTTCCCCAATCATAGGTACTCTCAAGAAAGCCTTTGGCTCCCCACATCTTGTAAAAATCAGAGGTACGCCAGACTGGTTTCCCTGGCAACACTCCGGCATGGACATAATAGGCATGCTCATCTTCATATTCGATGCGTGTCTCCTCCAGCCATTCCCCCACCTCAAAGGGGATATGCCCATCACAGCGATCCCAGACTTCATTCGCCCCATCCATATCAGGCGCGTGCGAGAACCTGGCTCCATCCCAACATTCAAGCCAGGCATCCTCGTGATTGCCGCGTAAGAAGACGCACGCCCGATGCGAACGCTGGAGTTCTCGCAGCGCCAGAACTGTTGCTATCGAGTCTTCGCCCCGATCAAGATAATCCCCCAAAAAGACAAGCGTATCCTCGTCCCGAAATGGCAATATGCTGAGCAACCGCTTGAGCAAAGTCACTTCCCCGTGTATATCACCAACGGCATATGTCATCGCTTCTTCGATGCGCCCCGGATATGGCGCAAGCCCTCCTGCTGTGCTAGAATGGCGAAACAACAGCGATAGGAAGCCAGGGAAAGCCAGACGATGGCGCTTCCCCTCTCTTCCCTGGAGGAAAGAGCGATGCTGACGAGGGTACTCCTTACCAGAACCAATGGCCTGATTTGCCTCCTGGTGGGCTTCCTGCTGACACTTGCGAGTACCGCCTTCCAGGATCAAACCACAGGCTGGGGGCTGCTCATTCTTGGATCTCTGTTCATGGTCGTGGGAGCCGTCGTCTCGGTATCTGGCGCCCCTTCCACGCGCCGGGGCGCGTGGGTTGGCCCCCTGCTCATCCTGGTGGTGCTGGCCGACTGTTTCGTCCTGGCGTGGGCGCTCTACCTGAGTCCAGCACATTCTGCTAGCCCATTCTTTAATCGGCATGGCTTACCTGGCGATGTTCCACTGCCCGATGGAGTAGCCCTTTGTGTCCTACCATTCATCCACCTTCCTCGGTGGGATGGCAGGGGACAAGCAATGGATTTGGACCAGCAAAGACCCCCTGCGGTGGTCCAGCAATTCTATCTCCAGCATCTTGATCCTGGAAATTGGGGGGGGCGCCACATACAACACAAGTTGGCCCCGAAGATCTGCTCGTCTGGATTGGCACCGATCTGGACCCCAGCAGCCTGGCAGTTGAAGCGCAATCGAAGAGCGCTGCTGCCTTAGCGCCCCCTGGAGGCTCAGTCCTCACCATCAGTTTCAGGTACGGTCCTTGAAGAGCCTTATCGCCTGCTCCACAATTTTGGTTGGCGAAAACCAGCAAACTTACCGCCCGTACTGCTCAGCGGCAATCCGCAGCATCGCCGCCAGGGAACGCTCCACATCATCCTCCGTTGTTGCCCAGGAGGACACACTGATGCGCATCGCTGTCTGGCCCTGCCAGACCGTCCCACCGCACCAGCACGTCCCATCCGCCTGAAGCGCGGCGATCACCCGGCGTGTCAGATCATCATCCCCAAACGAGACCAGCACCTGATTGATGACCACCTCATTGAGAACCCGATAGCCCGCCGCGCGCAGCCCCTCGGCAAAGCGTGCCGCGTGCCCACAACAGCTCTCCACCAGATCGGCCACTCCCACCCGGCCCAGCGCGCGCAGCGCCGCCCAGACCTCCACACCGCGCGCCCGCCGCGATGCCTCCGGCGTATACTGCGCTGGCTCGCGCTCATCGCCTTGCAGCAGATAAGCCGCGCTCAGCGACATCGCCCCGCGCAGCGACCCCGACTCGCGCACAAACGCCAGCCCGCTGTCATAGGGCACATTCAGCCACTTATGCGCATCGAGCGCCCAGGAATCCGCGTCGGCGAGGCCATCCGTCAGATGCGCCCGCTCCGGCGCGGCAGCCGCCCACAGGCCAAACGCCCCATCCACATGCACCCACGCGCCTGCCTCGCGCGCCCAGGCGCAGACCTCCCGCGCCGGGTCGAACGCGCCAGTATTCACATTCCCGGCCTGGATACACACAATGCTGGGTCCAGCCAGCCGGGGCAACGCATCTGCGCGCATCCGCCCCTGCCCATCCGCCGGAACCGTCACCACCCGCTGACGCCCCAGGCCCAGCAGCGCCAGCGCCTTGAGCAGCGAGGCATGCGCCTCCTGTCCGACCACAACCGTAATCGGCGGCGCGCCAAAGAGTCCCTGCGCCTCGACATCCCAGCCAGCCCGCTCCAGCAGCGCGTGGCGCGCCGCCGCCAGCGCCGTGAAGTTCGCCATCGTCGCCCCGGTCACAAACGCGCCAGCACAGCCAGAGGGCAACCCCAGCAGTTCCCGCAGCCAGCCCAGGCTGATCTCCTCCAACGCCGCCGCGACAGGCGACATCACCACAAACGCCGAATTCTGATCCCACGCTCCGGCCAGCCAGTTGGCCGCCAGCGTCGCTGGCAGCGAACTGCCATTCACGAACCCAAAATAGCGCCCGCCCGCCATAGCCACCGTCGCCGGAGAACCAATCTCATCCAGCAGCCTGAGAACCTTCTCATCATCCGTCGGCCCATCCGGCAGCGGCCCGCCCAGTTCCGCCAGCCGACGCACATCTTCCGGCAGCGGCGCCACGCGGCGCTCGCCGACGCCTTCTCGATACCGAATGGCCCGCTCAGCGGCCAGCATCAACAGATCACGCACAAGCTACTCCTCTAAGGTTGCAAGCGCCATCAGATGAGCGGCGCGCTGGGTGGAAACTCCTTCTTCTCTGGCAATTGCCAGCATTCGCTTGATCGTATCATAGATGCGCGCCGTCTTCGCGCGCACTTTCGCCTCATCATAGCCTTCCAACTCGCTCGCCACATTCACCAATCCGCCCGAATTGATCACATAATCTACCGCGTAGAGAATATGGCGCGCGTGCAGTGCCTCCGCGTGGCGTTCCTCCTCAAGCTGATTGTTGGCGCTGCCCGCGATAATCTTACAGTTCAGGCGCGGGATCGTGCGATCATTCAAGACGGCGCCCATCGCGCAGGGAGCAAAAATCTCGCAGGGCACATCATAGATGGCCTCTGGCTCGACAACCTCTATCTTGAGCCGCTGGCTGGCCT
>JBJKSJ010000013.1:0-27842 GCA_046704085.1 Ktedonobacterales bacterium
TCGCTATGCTGGCGGCTAGCATCAATTCGCTGATGGACACCGCGCCAAACAGTGGCGATGGCCGCGCGGCGGCCAACCTTCAGGCGCAGATTGAGAAGCTGCTTCAGGAAGTGAGCGCGGTAGGCGATGGTGATCTGCGTGTGCAGGCCGAAGTGACCCCCGATACGCTGGGTGTGCTGGCGGACTCTTTCAACTATATGATCGAAGAACTCTCCAAGGTGGTGGGGCGCGTGCAGGCGACGACGATGCAGGTGACGACGGCGACGCGGCGCATTCTGGACCGTTCGGCGGAACTGGCGCAGGCGTCGGAGCAGCAGGAGTTGCAAATTGCCCAGACAACCGAGGCGGTGGAGGCGCTGGCAACGTTTATCCAGGGGACGGCGCGCAACGCGCAAATGAGCGCGGAGGCGGCGCTGGAAGCCCTGCGGAATGCGCGTGGTGGCGAGCAAGCGGTGGCGCAAACGGTGGAGGGCATGCAGCATATCCGCGAGAACGTGCAGGAAACGGCGAAGAAGATCAAGCGCCTGGGTGAACGCTCCCAGGAGATTGGCGAGATTGTGCGCTTGATTGAAGATATCGCGGACCAGACGAACCTGCTGGCTTTGAACGCGGCGATTCAATCGGCGATGGCTGGCGAACACGCGCGTGGGTTCAGTGTGGTGGCTGAAGAGATTCGCACGCTGGCCGAACGGTCCAGCGAGGCGACGAAAAAGATTGCGACTATCGTCAAGAGCATCCAGGGGGATACCTATGACGCGGTGGTCGCTATGGAAGAAAGCACGCAGGAAGTGGTCGCTGGCTCGCGGCTGGCAGATGATGCCGGGCGCTCGCTGAAGATGATCTACGCGGCGGTGGATCGGCAGGCGCAGATGATTGAGGCCATCGCGCGTTCAGCAAACGAGCGCGCGCAGACATCGGAGGCGGTGGCTATCGCCATGAACCAGATTCTGGAGATTACCCGTCAGACGACGGCGGCCTCGCAGGATTCTGCGGCGAATGTCAGTTATCTCGCTGAAATGGCCGATCAGTTGCGCGCCTCGGTGGCAACCTTCCGGCTGCCAGAGCAAGCCCCAGGTGATGCGCTGGCTTCCCCTGGTGGTGGGCTGCCCCCGCTGCTAAATATGCCCAACCTGGATCAGATCGACCCAGGCTGGTTAGTTTCTGGCAGTGATGAGCCGGGCTTCTTCAACCTGCCCGCGTTACCCGCGTACAATGGCGGCCAGCAGCAGACGCCTGGGCCGAACCAGGGGATGTCACGTTTCAACGGCCAGCAGAACTATCCACAACAAGGAGCGAATGGGCAGCAAGGCTATCCGAATCAGGGGTATAATGGGCAGCATGGGTCAACTGGGCAACAAGGATATAACAATAGTCAGGGGCCGGGCTATCCTGATCAGCCGTTTAATCGCCCCTTTACGCGGGACCAACAGCCTTATGAATAGATGGTTCAGGTCTCAGGTGCGCGATTCTTAGGAGGTGGGAAATAGCGTGGGCTGGATTCCAGGTCTTGAGACCTCTAGCCAGAATGGTGGTGCGTGAAGCATGTCCAGTTCGTTCGATAAATTTGCCATTCTTGATAGTTTTCTCGACGAGGTGGGCAGCTATCTCCCCGAAATTGAGGCGAACCTGAACAAATTAGAGCAGGCGCCCGATGATAGCGAAGCCCTCGAAGAAGCGCATCGCCGCGCGCATACCATCAGTGGGTCTGCCTCGATGATGGATTTTCCCAGCTTGTCGCAGGTGGCGCACACAATGGAGGATGTGCTGGTCGAAGCGTTTGATCAGGTGCAGCCGCTTGATGGAGAAGCGATTAGCCTGCTGCGTCGGTCGCTCGAACGCGCTCGTCTGTTGCTAGAGACCATTAAAAACGGTACGCCCGATGAGGATCGTCTTGTTGCGGAGGATGCTGCCGATCTCGCGGCGTTTCGCCAGGCCCATGAGGCTCAGGCGTCAGGCAATCCGCTGATGCAGGACGCGATCATTGTGACCCCCGATATGCCTATGTACGCTCCTGGAACCAGCCATTTTGCTGAGCAAACGGCTGCGGGGGCCTGGCCCTCCCAGGGGTGGCCTGCCGAGGCTTTCTTGCCTGGCGCGAAGACGCGCCAGGATGTCTCTGGGACAGCGCCTGGGGCATCCAGTGAGGTGGATTGGCTCTCGCTGCTCGGCAGCCCCGACGCGCCGTCGGTGGCTGCGTCACCGATGAAGGCATTCTCGGCTGAGGCGTCTGGTGACGCCGCGCAAGGAGAGGCATTCCGTGAGCGCGTTACCCAACCGCTCCCTGTGGTATCGTCTGACGACGCTTTTCCTCCTGCTGAACCTGTGCCCGCTGCCTTTTCGGACGCTTCTGCGCCGACAGAGTGGGCCTCTTCCGAAGCCGAGCCGTTGCAGGCCGAGGGTGAGGCGCAGTGGGCTTCTCTGGGCGCTGATCTGGAAGATGCGCCCACGCTGACCACTGTGACGGATGAGCCAGAACCATCGCTTGCCGAGATGCTGGCCGCGTTTCGCGCGCCCATCGACGGCGAGTGGCCGGAACAACCGCGGTCCGAGGCTCCGGCGCCAGCCAGGTGGGAGGCGCAGGCGGAATGGGCGGCGCCACCCCCCCCAGAGACTCCCGATCCCTCTGTGCCTGCTGAGGCAACGTGGGAAGGGCTTATGGCGCGCGAGCGTCTGGCTGCGATGGGCGCTTCACAGACTGATCTGCCCCAGGCAATGGCGCCTTCAACCGCGCAGCCTTCGGCAGAAGGCAGCGCGCTCTCTGGCCTGGCGGCCTGGCAGCAATTAGTTGAGCAGGATGAGCAGGTGCGCCAGGGAGCGACATCACTGAAGGAGACACTGGGGGCGGTGCGCGCGGTGGCCGCTGCCATTGAGAGTGAGCGCGGCGAGCTGCGCGGCTTCCTCGATGGCTCGAAAGACGCTATTGACCGGCTGGAGGATTGGGCGGGGAAGGCAATGGGGCTGAATCTGCGTCAGAGTCCCGACCATGTGCGTCGCTATCTGCCGCTCTCGGTCTTGTGGGTGGTGACTACGCGGCTGAAGAAGATTCTGAGTCTGCTGAAGGAGGCGTCTGGCAGCCTGGCTGCTACCGATGGCGATCTCAGCGCGGCCAGCGCGCAGTTGTCTGCCTCCATTCGCGCCTGTGGCCCCTTGATCTCATCGGTGCTGGCGCTGGCAATGCCAGCGTCCGATGGCGGTTTCAGCGCGACGGTGGCGCATTTTAGTTGGAGTCCGCCAGCTTCTACTGAGTCAGCGCCCGCCGCTGGGGCGCCAGCGGAAGAGGTCCGCGAGCGGCTGCGCGCTGAGATGGAAGCGCAGGTGCGCGCCGAGATGCGCGAGCAGGTGCGCCGCGAGGAGACTGGGCGGCTGCGTCAGGAGCTTGAGATTGAAGTGCGGCAGCAGGTGCTGGCTAGCCTTGAGCGGCGCCGCCCTGCCGCGCCAGGTGAGCCTGCGCCCGCCGAGTTTGCTTCGGGGCTGGCGGTCAGCGCACCGCAACCCACGCTGAGCGCGCCCAGAAAAAAAGTGGAGCGCCAGACGGAGCAATCCGAGGAGACGCTGGAGGTCTTCCGGGCGGAGGCTGAGGAGCATATCCAGACGATTGATGAAGGAGTGGCGGCGCTGGAGCATTTGCCGGCTGACCGCGAGACCATGCAGGGCATTCGGCGCGCCACGCATACCTTGAAGGGGGCGGCGGCGATGATGGGCTTTGTCCATATCGCTGATCTTGCGCACATCTTTGAGGATCTGTTGGATCGCGTGATGGAAGATGGCATCGAGGTGAACAGCGATATCCTCAGCCTGATCCTGGATACGTCTGAGGCGCTTGAACAGTTGGTGACGGGAAAGGCGAGCGAGCGTGGCGGTGAGACGGCGGTAGTTGACGCGCTGCGCCCGCGCTATCAGTCTTTGCTTGGGCAGGAGTTCGAGGACAGCACTGCTTTGGGTCGCTCCGTGGCTGGTGTGGGTCTGTCTGCCCTGGAAGCTGAGGCTGACGAGGAGTTGACGCGCCAGACCGGCCAGGATGATCAGCAGGCCAGCCATCTGGTGGCGCTCGGCCCGCATGGTGAGGCTATCGAAAAGAATGACCTGACGGTGCGCGTGCGCTTAAAGAAGCTGGATGAAATTGTCGATCTCTTTGGCGAACTGCTGGTCAACCGCAGTATTCTGGAGGAGCGGATGGGGCGCCTGATGCGGATGGTGGCGGATGTGGGGCTGAGCAGCACGCGCCTGCATGACGTTGGCGCGCAGCTTGAGAGCCGCTTTGAAGCGGCAACGTTGCCCGCCGGGCGCAGCGCGCAGACGCCTGCCCCGGAGAACGGCGGGGCGGCGAGCGGGAACAGCGGGCCGCTGGACCGCGCCATCGCCTCTGGCGGGCGCCCCCTGGCGCTGCCCCCTGGCGCTATTGGCGGGAATGCGAATAAGATTGCTGCCCACCTGGCTGATTTCGATGAGCTAGAGTTGGACCGCTATAACGAGTTTCACCGGCTGACACGCGGCTTGAGTGAAGGCGTCTCTGATATGACCACCCTGGGCAACGAGATGGAGACGCTCATCCGCGAGTGCGAGAACATTTTTGGCAAGGAATCGCGCCTGAGTTCGTCCTTCCAGGATCAGTTGCTCAAGATGCGCCTGGTGCCCATCGCTTCGATGGTGCCGCGTCTGCATCGCTCGGCGCGCGCGGTCGCGCTGCGCCTGGGCAAAGAGATTGAACTGGTGGTGGACGGCGAGGAGACCGAGGTTGATCGCAGCATTTACGAGGAGATGGCTGGGGCGCTGCTGCATGTGGTGCGCAATGCGGTGACGCATGCCATCGAGACGCCCGAAGCGCGCGAGGCCGCAGGCAAGCCGCGTGTTGGCCGGATTACGCTGAGCGCGAGCCACGAGGGCAATCAGATTGTGGTCACGGTGCGTGATGATGGCGCCGGAATTGATGCCGAGAAGGTGCGCAATACCGCGATTGCGCGTGGCCTGTTGGATGCGCGCGCGCCGCTCTCAGAGCAGGCGGTTTTGAACCTGATCTTCCAGCCTGGCTTCAGCACCGCCGAAGCGATTACTGAGGAGAGCGGACGCGGCGTTGGGCTGGATGTGGTCGCCGATGTGGTGGCGCGCCTGCGCGGGTCGGTGGAGGTCGAATCTACGCCGGGGAACGGCAGCGCTTTTACCTTGAAGTTCCCCATCAGTGTGCAGATTCAGCGCGCCGTGCTGGCGCGGGTCGCTCATCAGACCTATGCCATTCCGATGGCGCTGGTGGATCAGATTGGACGCCTGGATTACTGCGAGCGCACAATGGTGATGGGGGTTCCGGCGGTCGTGATGCGCGGCGAGACGTATACGTTGGTCTATCTCGCTTCCTTACTAGACCTGCCCGCAAACCAGGCTGATGAGCGATCATCGGTGCTGCTGGTGACGATTGGACGCCAACGCTACGCGCTGGTGGTCGATAATATCGTAGGCAAGCAAGAGATTGTCGCAAAAAATCTGGGCCTGCATCTGCGCGAGGTGCGCGGTGTGGTCGGAGCCACCATCCTGGGCAATGGTCAGGTCATCCTCATTCTGGACATTCTGCAACTCCTGGAGCAGCGTTCGCAAACGGCGCCGCTTCCCTTTGCGGCGATCCCTGCGGGAACCAGCATTCCTACCGTGCCTGGGGTTGCGCTTCCCGCTGCTATCTCATCCGCGCCCACGCGCCTGCTGGCGCCAACATGGACCTCTTCGCTGCCAGCGGTGGGACGAGGTGGGCAGTCTCCGGCGCCGATGACGCGCCAGGAAGATCTGTATGTGCTGGTGGTGGACGATAGCCCCAGCGTGCGGCGGGTGGTCAGCAATATGCTCAAGACGGCGGGCTGGGAGGTGCAAACGGCGCGCGATGGGATGGAGGCGCTGGATGTGGCTGCCAAGCACAAGCCTGCCGCTGTTCTGCTGGATATTGAGATGCCGCGTATGGATGGCTACGAATTGATTGCCACGCTGCGCAGCCAGGATCAGTATAAGCATTTGCCGCTGATTGTCCTTACGTCGCGCGCGGCGGGCAAGCACCATCAGCGCGCGATGCAGCTTGGCGCGGACGCTTATCTGGTCAAGCCGTATCAGGATGAGGAATTGATTAACACCCTCACGACCCTGGTGCGCGGCGCGCAAGTCTCAGGTTAAGGGGATGACTCTGCGATGATGGGACGAGAACGGGGTGTGATTCGTTGGGAGATTCATTGGCAGATGCTGCTGGATGAACTGCGCCGGACGGAGCAGGAGTTGGCAGCCTCGGAAACAAAGGCGGGGGGTTCGGCAGAGACCCTGCGCCAGCGTCGGGCTGAACTCCAGGCCAGGTTGCACGGCCTGGGGCCGGACCCCAGGGCAAAGATGGGATAGCCCCGTCGGCCATTTTAATGGCCGCTAGGGGCGTTTCGCCACCCAGTCGGCGGCTGGCCGGACAATTGGTAGAGTCCGCCAGCCGATTTTTTTATGCCATCACCTGTTCGGCGATCAAGTCGCCCATGCGGCGTGTGCCCACCGTCTTTGATGGGTCGCCGCGCAGATCAGGTGTGTGGTAGCCTGCGGCCAGCGCGGCGTCAACGGCTGTCTCAACGGCGTTGGCCTCTGCGCTGAGACCACAGGAGTAGCGCAGCAAGAGCGCCAGGCTCAGGATAGCGCCCAGCGGGTTGGCGATGCCCTGCCCGGTGATCTGGGGCGCGGTGCCATGAATCGGCTCATAGAGGCCAAAGACGCCGTGTTCGGTCTGGCGCGTGCCCAGGCTGGCGGATGGCAGCATGCCCAGCGAGCCGACGAGCATGGAGGCTTCATCGGTGAGGATATCCCCAAACATGTTCTCCATGACGAGGACATCAAAGCTGGATGGCTGATTGATGAGGGTCATGGCGCAGGCGTCCACGAGCAGGTGGCTGAGGGTCATGTCGGGGTAGTCGGCGGCCACGCGCTCGGCCACGCGCCGCCAGAGCCGCGAGGAGCTAAGGACGTTGGCTTTATCGACTGATGTCACTGCTTTGCGCCGGTCGCGCGCCAGATGGAAGGCCATGCGCACGGCGCGCTCGATCTCCTGCTCGGTGTAGATGAGTGTATCGACTGCCTCTGCGCCCGCCGGCCCCTCGCGGATTTCGCTGGGCTTGCCGTAGTAGAGGCCGCCGGTCTGTTCGCGCACGACGATCAGATCGACGCCCTTGAGGACATCGGGCTTGATCGTGGAGGCATCCAGCAGCCCAGGGCGCATCTTGATCGGGCGCAGGTTGGCAAAGAGTTCGCATTCTTTGCGCAGGCGAAAGAGGGCGTTTTCTGGTTGTTTGGGCGAACTGGGGTCGCCGGGTTTGCCGCCGCCGACGGCGCCAAAGAGAATGGCGTCGCTCTGCTGGCAGAGGGCCATCGTTTCATCCGAGATGGCCGCGCCCTCCTGCTCCACCGCGCGCGCCCCGACGAGCGCTTCGGTGTGTGCAAACGTGTGGCCGAAGCGCTGCCCAACGGCGCGCAGCACGCGAACGGCCTCGGCGGTCACTTCCGGCCCGATGCCATCACCACCCAGCACGGCAATGTGATAGGTTCCCATAGAGCTTACTATCCTTTTTTTGTTTGATGCATCGTTTCACTGGCGTCTGCTGGTCTGAGTATACAGCTTCTGCGCGGCTTCTTGCAAGCAATCTGTAAGTCAAAGCTCTTCTTGCGTGGCGCTCATTTCCCCGTCCTCGGTGTGAGGCTTGACAATGCCTATCTCATTAGATATACTTCTAATTAGATGTCAATCGAAGGAGATAAGGGCTATGCCTGAAGAACAATTACAAACGCTGTTGCAATTTTTTAAGGCGCTGGCGGATGAGAACCGGCTGAAGATGCTGGGGCTGCTGGCAAACCAGGAGCGCAGCGTGGAGGAACTGGCCGAACTGCTGCATCTGAAAGCGCCGACGGTTTCGCACCACCTGACCAAGCTGAGGGAAATTGGTCTGGTGGTGATGGAGGCTGAGGGCAATACCCATCTCTATCGACTGAATGCCGAAGGTCTGCGCGGCCTGAACAAAGCATTCTTAACGCCGGAGAGCGTGGCGACGCTGGTAGTAATTGAGGACAGCAACGTCTGGGAGCGCAAGGTGCTGCGCGACTTCTTTGAGGGGGCGCGCCTCAAGGAGATTCCGGCGAGCCGCAAGAAGCGGATGGTGGTTCTCACCTGGCTGACGTCGCAGTTCGACACAGGTCGAACCTATACCGAGGCGGAGGTGAACGAGATCATTCAACGCTCTCATCCCGATACGGCTACGCTGCGCCGCGAGTTGATTGGCGCGCATCTGATGCAGCGCG
Source organism: Ktedonobacterales bacterium (assembly GCA_046704085.1). Classification (GTDB taxonomy): domain Bacteria; phylum Chloroflexota; class Ktedonobacteria; order Ktedonobacterales; family DATBGS01; genus DATBHW01. The sequence goes on from JBJKSJ010000013.1 coordinate 8,293, forward strand.
AGGGGGGGGTGTACTGGCGGGTGTAGCCGGGCTGGCGGTTGAAGGCCGCGCCTAAGGGCGCTGCGGCGCCACGAAGTAAGGCTGCGAGCGACCAACGGGAGCGAGACTGCGGGCACCCCGTTCCCGCAAGCGGCCTTGCCCGCAGGGCTGCAAGGACTGGAGCGCGCGAGCGACCAACGGGAGCGAGAATGGCCGAGCCTGGCGAGGCCAAGCGGTCCAGGCCGGAGTCCCAGCAGCGGCCCGCGACCGAGCGCAGCGAGGGAGACTGCGAGAACTGGGTTCCCGCACGGGCCGCTCCCCAAAGGGGAAGGTCAGCGCTCCAGGGTGTAGACCGCATACTTACGAGCCGTATCGGGCGAGGTGGTCAGCAATCGAAGACGAACCAGCAAAACTCATTGCGTAATCGCTGGTCGTCGAGCACGAGTGCTCGGATTTCACTGGGAAGCTGCGAGCGCTGCCACTGGCACTCCAGGTGACCAGCCTCCATACGTGTAGCTTCGGGAGCCGCCGCGCGTGCGGCCCTGATTGCGTAGGCCGCTGCACCCAGTTCGTGCGCTGCCACATGAGCCACCGCCGCCGCTTGTCCGGCGGCGTAAGCCGCTTCTCTTGCCGCGCCGCTCAACGCTCTGGCAGCGCCCATGGCGTGTCCGGCGGCGGTTCGGGCTTGAGTCATCGTAATCTCACCTCTTACCCAAGCGTGCGCCTGCTCAATCGCCTGGCGCGGACGGGCGTCTCCGGGTTGCGCTTGCTCGAAGAAATGCAGCACGTGCTCCGCGCAATCAGCAGCCCACATGGCAAGAAGGCGATGATCAGCATCTTGTAAGGTGCCGCCACGACGCACGGTAACAAGCCGGCGATCACGTGTCTTGCTGAATATCATGTGTCGCTCCATTTGCTCTTTCAACTCTCAGACCTGTACCGGCACCCTTCCCGCCAGCCCTGTTTCAGTGATATTCCCCTGCCTTCATGCTATCACACCTTCATTTCCTCATCCTCAGCTCAGTAGATCGCCCAGAAGGCTCTGCCGCTGATCTTGACGAGGTGCTATAGGAGTCCTATACTTTTAAGTGGTGGAACAGGTAACGGCAAGTCCTGCGAAACCGCAGGAGGTGGTCTTATGGCTCAAAGTCTGATCGACTTGCTGCTGGACCCCAACATCGCCTTTATCCTGATGATGCTGGCCGGGATTGGGATCTATCTGGAGGTATCGCATCCCGGCGCGATTGTCCCCGGCGTCGTTGGCGCGATTGCGCTGGTGCTGTTCCTCTTCACAGTCGGATCGCTGCCGGTGAACCTGGCCGGGCTGCTGCTGGTGGTCATCGGCTTTGTCCTCTTGATCCTGGATGTGCGCCTGCCGTCGCACGGCGCGCTGACGGTGGGCGCGCTGGTCGCGCTGGCGCTGGGGTCGCTGCTCGCCTTTAACCCGACGGGCAATATTGGCGCGCCCACGGTCAGTCCCTGGGTGCTGGCGCTGATGCTGTCAGCGGTGGCCGGGATTGCCGGGCTGGTCTTGTTGGGCGTCATTCGCTCCCTGCGGCTGCCGGTGACGAACGGCAGAGAGGGTCTGATCGGTCAGGTGGCGACGGTGACGGTTGCGCTGGCGCCAGCCGGGCGGGTGAAGCTGCTGGGCGAAGATTGGGCGGCAAAGAACGTGGCGGAGGCGGATGCGCCTATCGCGGCGGGGCAGGGGGTGCGTGTGGTGGCGGTGAAAGGCTTGACGCTCCTGGTCGAGCCGGATTACAGCGAGATTCCTCCCTTGATGCGTGACCTGCGCTTGCAGGAGCGGCAGTCGCCCAGGCGACTGCCGCCCGGAGCGTAAAACGATACTTGAATGATGCGTATCCCTTCATTTGAGAAAAGGAGCGGTTTGATATGGATGCCCTTGTTACGGCGATTATTATTGCCGCTGCCGTTGTCTTCATCGGCCTCATCTTTGTCTGGTCGGGCGTGCGCGTGGTGCAGCAGTACGAGCGCGGCGTCATCTTCCGCCTTGGGCGGCTCCAGGGCGCGAAGGGACCGGGCATCTTCTGGATCTGGCCGTTTATCAGCAAGATGCGCCGGGTGGACCTGCGTATCATCACGCTGGAAGTGCCGCCCCAGGAAGTCATTACCCGCGATAACGTGACCATCAAGGTAACGGCGGTGGTCTACTTCTACGTGGTGGACCCGTCGCAGGCGGTGGTGCAGGTGATGGACTACTTCCGGGCGACGGCGCAGATTGCGCAGACAACGCTGCGTAATGTGTTGGGGCAGTCGGAGCTTGACGAGATTCTGGCCGAGCGCGAGATAATTAACCGCAAGCTCCAGGCGATCATCGATGAGCAGACAGAGAAGTGGGGTGTGAAGCTGACGGTGGTGGAGATCAAGGATGTGGAACTGCCAACCTCGATGCAGCGCGCGATGGCAAAGCAGGCCGAAGCCGAGCGCGAGAAGCGGGCGAAAGTTATCCACGCGCAAGGCGAGTCAATGGCCGCGGCAACATTGGCCCAGGCGGCCTCGGTTATCGCCAGCGCGCCAGCCGCGCTCCAGTTGCGCTACCTGCAAACGCTGACGGAGATCGCCGCCGAGAAGAACTCCACGATTGTGTTGACCGATATTGCGGGCTTCCTGACGCATGTGAGCAACGGACAGCACCCGCTGGATGCGCTCAAGACGGCGGCGATTGAACCGCCCGCGCTGAAAGCGCCATCGATGGAGCCAACGCTGAAGGCGCCAGAGATGGAGCCTGCGCCTCGGCGGGCGCGGAGCGAATAAGCGCAGTTCTGACGAACAGCAACAAGAATCCCACCCGCAGAGCAGGTGGGATTCTTGTTGGCGGTGTGAAGCCGCGTCCAGAGCCGTCTTGCGCGCAAGAATCCCTGGAATCCCAAGAATCCCACCTATGAGTCGGCGCTGGCTTCGCTCTCAGGGTAGTGATGATTTTTGGCGCTGACCTGATTGGTCTGGATGTATTCCATGCTGCGGCGGAAGTCATCTTCTTTGATGAGACCCTTGGTCATGTAGTAGTTGAGCATAATATCCAGCCGCAGGATGCTAATCAGGTTGTAGCCGTGCTGGTGCAGCCGCTCGGCGGCGCCTTGCCCCCGATCAATGAGTACGACGACATCCTTGACGACCAGATCATGCGCTTCAAGAAAATGGGCGGTGTCCAGGATGCTGCCGCCTCTGGTGATGAGGTCGTCGATGATCATAGCACGCGCGCCGGGCCAGTAGCGGCCCTCGATGCCGCGCTTACCCGTGCCTTCCGGGCGGAGGCGCGGATAGATCAGGGGGATGTTGGTTTCCAGCGAGTAGGCGGTTCCGAGCAGCAGTCCGCCCACTGGCACCCCGGCGACCAGTTCAAAGGGATGGACCTTGGGACGGCGCATCGACTGCGCCAGATTGATTTCTTGCTGAATGAGCTTGCTTGCTACGCGGAGCGCCCCTGGATTCCCAATGAGCAGCTTGGGATTCACAAAGATGGGCGAACTGACGGTGGTCTCACTGATGGTAAAGTTCCCGAATTGCACTGCCTCCAGATCGAAGAGCATCTGCGCCAGCCAGAGATTGTCAAGCGATTGTTCTTTTGTCATGCGTTTCTTCCCGTCCCAGGGTGTTGAGAAGCAGCCGTAAGCCGCAGCCAATGATCGGGAGCGCCGCTGCTCGTGAGCGTCTCACCAGTTGGTTCCCATCTGCATCGGTGCGCCGGGCCAGGGTGATGTCGCGCGCTGCATTATAGCATACTGCACTTACGAAGCCAACAGCGGCGCTTATGCGCCAGACACGGTAAGATGCTCGAAGCGCAGCGCCTCTGGGCCAAGATAGCCTCCGGTCCATTGTGTTTCACGTGAAAAGGCAGCCTCTGCGAGCGCGTCAAACAGATTGCCACTGAGCGAGCCGCCCTTGATCGGTGTGATCGTCCCGCGCACCAGACGATAGCCTAGCTTGATCTCGGCGACAAAATCGCCGGTTAGCTCATCTGGATTCATCCAGGAGAAGGCAACCAGATGGTAGAGCGGCCCAGCGTTCTTCAGCAAGTCCTGTACCGGATGCGCGCCAGCGGGAATCTCGATATTGGCGAAGCCGCCGGTTGGGCGGATATTCATATAGTCTGCATAACGCTGCTCGGCCCACCATGCCTGAAGCTGATGGTCCTGAATGATGGTCAGTCGTTCGCCGGGCAGCCCTTCCTCGCTGAAGGGCGCGCTGGCCTGCCCATTGGGCAGCAGGGCGTTGCTGATGAGGGTCAGGCGGTCTCCCTGTATCTCCTGATCGCCGCTGATCGACGCGCCCAGGGCAAAGCGGCTCATAGATTGACAGGCGGCGCGCGCCGAGCTATGGAAGATGAGCGGCGAGAAGAGATCAACCAGCGCCTCGCCGCTGATGACGACTGGCCCCGCGTGGCTGGGCGTCTGGCCGACGCGCAGGCTATCGCGGGCGCCGCGCGCCGCGCGCTGCACGATCTCTTCGATCTCCAGGTCGGTCAGGCGTCGGCGTTCCGGGGCGGTGTGATACTCGGCGGCCTGCGCGCCGTCGCTGGCGATCAGCACCAGATCGCAGAAGACTTCGGTTTCGAGACGGCTGGCCTGGATGCCCCGGCTGCTGCGCAGGGTGATCTGGCCGACGGTGGCGAAGAGTTCGGCGCTGCTGAGGGGGATGTCCGCCTCAGCGGCGACGGCAGCCAGCAGCCGCTCTCGGAGCGCGCCCAGCGCGGCCAGGCGCGCCTCATCCGATACGGCCAGCGCGGAGTCTACGGTTTCGACGGTTGGATAGCCTGCCGCTGGTGGTGCTGGCAGGCGATAGGGCGGGTTATCGGTGAGGCCCGCGATGAAGACGGCTTCTTGCAGGGCACGCTCCAGCCTGGCCGGGTCGGCGATCTCTTCGGCCAGCAAGATGCGGCTGGTGGCGCCTCTGCGGCGATTGAGGTCGCCAGCAGCGTCGGCGAATGAATTCGCCGCTAAGGGCGTGCCGCCAGTAAGTCTCTTGTCAGGGACTACCCCGGCCCCCACAGTAGATACGAGATCAGTCGGGTCGCGCGGCGGGTGGTCGTTGTAGACGCGCAGCTGCACCTGATCGGTGCTGACCAGGCGGCGCGTTTCGGTCTCCTGGCCGATGAGGAAGAGTTGGGCGCTGCGCTGGAGCGTGCGGCGCGCCTGCCAGTCAGAGACGCCGGGCTGGCTCTGCAATGCCTGGGCGACGATCTCCAGCGGATCGGTTGGGCGCATCATCCCAGCCTCGCTTTCATGCGCAGATGGGGTCCACCGGAGGAGACGGGCACCCATTCTTTGTGGCCCTTGCCGCACCAGCCGCCATCCAGGGCAAAGTCGCTGCCGCTGCCAGAGATGCTGCGCAGCAGGTTGGGAACGTAGCCGGTGATGCCGATGGGCGCGAAGAGGCGCCCGGTGCGCTGGCCGTTGACGATCTCCTCGCCGTAATGGGCGGTGACTTGAATGCCCCAGGCCAGCGGGTCTTCCATGCCGCTGCTGGCCTGGCGCAGATAGATGCCATGCTCCAGGCTAGCAATCAGGTCTTCTGGCGGGATGGTTCCGCGCCCAAAGAAGGTATTGGACATGCGGGCGTAGCTCTTGCGGGCGTAGCTTTCGCGCCGCCCGTTGGCAGTGCGGCTGCGCCCGGTGAGCGTGGCCGAGATGAGATCGCTCAGCGGGGCGACGAGGACGCCATCGCGCAGAATCTGCGTTGGCGCGGCGGGCTGACCCTCGTCATCGAAGAAATAGGTGGCGTAGGCGCCAGGCACGGTGGGATCATCGTACATCTCCACGCCTGGGGCGGCGACGCGCTGATCGAAATAGGCGGCGCTGCGGGCGCGTCCCTTGGGGAAAAGGTCAAGCTCGACGCCATGCCCGAAGCATTCATGGGCGATGGTTCCCGATACTGTCGGGTCGGTGACAACATCATACAGCCCCGGCTCGATCTTTTCGGCAGAGAGCAGGCGCAGGGCGGTTTCGCATACCTCGGCCAGTTCGGCCTCGCTGACCTCGGCGAGTTCCAGGCCGCCGGTTCCGGCGTGGGCCAGCCAATTATACTGCATCGTTTCGTCGTCCGAGACGATGATGGTCAGGAAGAGCGACGTGCGCGTAATTTCTTGCTGCATCTGGCGCCCGCCGCCGATAAAGAGTTTGGTTTCTTGCTGATCGCTGTAGGTGAGTTCAGCGTTGACGATCTGCTTGTGAAAGCCACGCGCGCGGCTCTGGAGGGCGCGCAGGCGCTCCAGCTTTTCGGGCAGCGAGAGACTATCAGGTGGAATCTGGCAGGACGTGGCGAACGTGTGCAGGCCATTGGCGCCCGCAGAGGCGCGCGGCTGGCGGCTGAAGGCAGCGCCTGGAGGAGCCAGAGGCTCCACAAAGCCCGCCTGCGCGGGCTGGGACGAAGACGGGTGCTTATCTGTGCGCTGGCGGCTGGCGCTGGTGAGGCCGCTGGCCCACTCGCGCACGCCGCGCGCCAGATGGTCGGGATCAAGATCGCTGGTGGCCCATTCTTCCAGGTGTTTGCCGCTCAAGAGGGTGAAGACGACGCCCTGGCTGGGGTCCTGAGGGTTGACGCTTTGCTCGCGGTTATCGATGCTGACACCAGTTCCACTGGCGCTGGTCAAGAGCGCCGCTGCGTAGGGCGCGCGCTGCTCCAGGTCGGCAACCAGTTCTGCCAGTACAGTGGATAGCGTTGTCTCCATCATCTTAGCTCTCTCCCGCCGGTTCGCCCCAGGCGCGCAGCGCGGCAACCAGGGTTGCCAGTTCTGCTTCGGGGGTGGTGCGCATCGCGCTCATGGCTGTCTGCCCTTCCCTTCTTTCGTATCCTACTCCTCCTATTCTATCTTGCGCCGGATGCTGTTGCCAGCATGGCAAGTGTGCTGTATTCCTCCTGAAGTGGGTAGCCAGCATTGCGCGAGGAGAAGTGCTGGTGGTTGCTGCGTTGTTCAGCGATGAAGGGAGCGACATCATGTGCTATGCTACAGGCAGCAAGATGGTAAAATTACACGGCAGGTGTGAGTATTACCAGGGGGGCGCCAGTCACAGCAGAAAGAGAGGCCAGCCGATGAGTACAACGCTTGAACAGGTGATCGAGCAGGTCAAGCAGCTTGAGCCGGCGCAGCGGCAGGCAATTGCGGCGCAATTTCAGCGGGTGCTTGATGACTTCCTGGCAGATCAGCGATGGGAGCAGCTTTTGAGCGACCCGCGCGGGCTGGAGGTTTTGCACCGCATGGCGCAAGAGGCGGTAGAGGCATACAATCGCGGGGAGACAGAAGAGGGGGGGGGTGGTGGATAGTGCTACGCTCACGCCGCGATAAACGCTTTAATGCGCTGCTGGCCGCGCTCCCTGATGATGCTCAGCACCAGGCGCGCGAAGCCTACGAACTTTTCCAGCAGGATCCTCGACATGGCGGCCTGCAATTCAAGCGCATCAACACCAAAGAGCCGCAGCTTTATAGCGCGTGTTGGCGCTCACTATCGCGCGGTAGGCTATCTCGAAGGCGATACTGTGACATGGTTCTGGATTGGTACGCATGAAACCTACAACAAACTCTTTTTCTGAGCAGAACGACCCTGATGAACAAACTGAGCGGCTATTTCACCATCTGGCTGAGTGGCTGACGGATGAATCTGGCTACGATGAGGAAACCTGGCCTAAAGTGAAAGCTGCGCTTGAAGAGGACCGGCTCTCCTCGCGGAGCCTTTTTGATGAGTAGGGTTGTTTTGCCCGATACCAGGCCGTTTAGCATGATGGCTCATTCCAAGCCAGCGCCGGAAATTGCGCTGTCCCGCTCAGCCAGGCGAAGCTCTGGAAAGATATTTAGGCCCATCCAGGCTGCTGCTTGCGGCACCCCGGCGGTATCGCGTACAATGCTGGCGCTATGTCACTGCTATCAGTTGAAAATCTGACAAAATCGTTTGGCGCGGAGGTGATCTTCTCTGGCGTCAGCTTTCGCGTGGACGCGAGCGACCGCATCGGGCTGGTGGGGCCAAATGGCGCGGGAAAGTCAACGCTGCTGGATATTCTGGCGGGCCGCCAGGAGGCGGATGAGGGGACGCTGGCGGGCGCCGGCAGCCTGCACATCGGCTATCTGACGCAGACGGCGGGCTTCGTGCCGACGCGCACGCTGCGCGAGGAGTTGCTTCAGGTCTTCGCCCAGGCACATGCCTGGGAGCAGGAACTGCACGCGCTGGCGGCGCGCATGGAGACGCCGGAGTCGTTCGAGAACGCCGAGGAATACGAGCGCCTTTTGGACCGCTACGCCGAACTGCAAGAGCGTTTTGAACACGCGGGCGGATATACGATTGAGGCGCGCGTCGATCAGGTGTTGGATGGCCTGGGCTTTACGAAAGCGCAGCAGGCGCTGCCGGCGACGAGCCTGAGCGGCGGCCAGCAGACACGCGCGGCGCTGGGCAAGCTGCTCTTGCAGGAGCCGGACCTGCTGCTGCTGGACGAGCCAACGAACCACCTTGATCTGGCTGCGCTGGAATGGCTGGAAGAGTATCTGAGCGGGTGGAAGGGCGCGATCATCGTCGTGGCCCATGATCGCTATTTCCTCGATAAAGTGGTGACGCGCGTGCTGGAACTGGCCTTTGGGCGCGTGGAGGAGTATAAGGGTAACTACACGCGCTATCTGGAACAGCGCGCCGAGCGATTGGGGCGGCGGCGCAAGGAGTACGAGGAGCAGCAGGAGTATATTGCGCGCACTGAGGAGTTTATCCGGCGCTATAAAGCCGGGCAGCGCAGCAAAGAAGCGCGTGGCCGCCAGACACTGCTGAACCGCATGGAGCGGCTGGAGCGCCCGCAGGACTTTCAGGAGATGCGCTTCCGGCTGGGCAAGCAGGTGGAGAGCGGACAGGTGGTGCTTGCGACGCAGAAGCTGGTCGTCGGCTATCCGGGGGCGAATAAGGCTGCGTCAGATGGCGCGGCGCGGCTGCTGACGATCCCCGATATGGAGGTGCAGCGCGGCGAGCGCATCGGCATGCTCGGCGAGAACGGCAGCGGCAAGACGACGCTGCTGCGGACGATCATCGGGCAGCTTGCGCCGCTGGAGGGGCGCGTGGCGCTGGGGCATAACGTGCTGGTGGGCTATTACGCGCAGACGCACGACGACCTGAATCCACAGAATACGGTGCTGGATGAGATTCGCCAGACGACGCCCTTTAGCGAGGAGAGTACACGCACGTTCCTGGGGCGCTTCCTCTTTAGCGGCGATGATGTCTATAAGCCGATCAGCGCGCTGAGCGGCGGCGAGCGCAGCCGCCTGGCGCTGGCAAAGCTGACGCTGCGGGGCGCAAACTTCCTGGTGCTGGACGAGCCGACCAACCATCTGGACCTGCCCTCGCGCCAGTTTCTGGAAGCGGTGCTGGCGGACTACGACGGGACGCTGCTCTTTGTCTCGCACGACCGCTTTTTTGTGGACGCGCTGGCGACGCGCGTCTGGATGGTGCAGGATGGGACGCTGATCAATCATCCAGGGAATTATACCGATTATCGGACGCGCAAGGCGGCAGCGGCGGCGCGGGCGGCGGTCCAGTCCCGGCGGCAGGAGCCGCAGACGGAGGCGGCGCAGGCGCGTGGCAAAAAAGGCCAGGCAGCCGCAAATGGGAGCAAGCCATCGCGACAGGTCAGCCAGGTGGAGGCAGAGATCGGCGCGGCGGAGCAGCGCGTGGCCGCGCTGGAGGCGGAGCTTTCGGCGGCCAGCCTGGAGGCCGATGTGGAGCGCATCACCACGCTTGCAGGAGACTACGAGCGTGAGAAGGCGCGGCTGGCCGATCTGTATGAAGAGTGGGCGGCGCTGAGCGAGTAACAAGCAGCAGGCGCTTTGCCCGCGCGATTGGGCGCGAGGAGCCGGAGATGCAACCGCAGGCGCAGATGTATCCTGAACGCTATTTCGCGGTGCAACTGCTCTTTGCGCAGAAAGTTGCCGATCTTGCGCAGCTACCGTTGGCCGAAGCGGTCTTGAATTATACGGCCATCTATCGAATCCTGGGGATAGAGGGGCCGTTTGACGCCGCGCAGCCAGACTGGCAAGCCCATCTCCAGGGGTTGCAGGGGACAGACCAGGATGCGGCCTGGAGCTATCAGACCTATCTCACGCGCTATCCGCGCATTCCAAAGTTTACTGATTTCCCGCATTGGGGCTGTTTCGCCTACAACTATCTGCCTGACCGGCAGGTGATTCGCCTGCATTTTTCCAATCAGGATACTTCCCCAGACGGGGCGTTGAGCCATCAGCGGAAAGAGGTTCGCCTGGAGGAACTGCGCGTCATGTTTCAGCAGATACAAAGCGCGCACCCCGATGCAAAGTGGGTCAAGGGCGCCTCGTGGCTCTATAACCGGGAAGCCTATCGGCGGCTCTTTCCACCAGCTTTTGGACAATCGGCCAGCGTTGATTCACCGCTCCTCCATGTGCAATTCCGCGCCCTGTGGGGCCAGTTCCTCCGGCACACCTGGCAGGTGAATGAGGAGATGGCTGGCGAGTTTTTGCAGCGGGTTCAGCGCCTGCAAGCGATGGAAGGCATTGCCGATTGTTTTCCCTATCAGGTGCTGATGACCCAGGGCGCGCTTCAGGATTTTTGGGAGTTCTATGGAGTGTAAACCAACCAACGTAAGGGGTACGAATGGATACTGTTCCGGTTGAGGTGTGGGGCGAGGGCGAGCCGGTGATTTTGATTCATGGCAGCGGCGCGCCCGCGCCGATCAGCGAGATGTGGGCCAGGCAGCGCCCGCTGGCCGAACGCTATCGGCTGATCATCGTGACGCGCCGGGGCTATGGGGATCGGCCTGTGAGGCCGCAGACCGATGTGGAGGGGGATGTCGGCGATCTGCTGGGGCTAATGGGCGCGGGCGCGCATCTGGTGGGGTTCTCCTATGGCGGGATTGTGACAATGGTTGCTGCGGCGCGGCGGCCAGAACTGGTGCGCTCGCTGACGGTGATCGAGCCGCCCGCGCTGAGCGTGGCGCGGGGTCATCCGGCGGCAGGCGCGCAGGTGGATGGGCTGAGCCGCTTCGAGCCGCCGCCGCTGGGAAAGACCCCGGAGGAGTTCTGGAAAGATTTCCGGCGGCTGATGGGCCAGTCGGTTCCGGAGCGGGTTGAGCTATCGCCCATCGAACGCAAGGCGGTGGAGGCGCACATGGCCGAAGCGCCGCCCTGGACGGTGCATATCCCGCTGGATGCATTGGAGCAGACGACCTTTCCAAAGCTGGTGGTGAGCGGCGCGTGGAATCCGGCGATGGACGCCATTGCCGATGTCATCACCGCGCGGCTGCACGCGGAGCGTTTTGTGTTGCCCGGCTGGTATCATAATATTCATCGCGCGGGCGAGCCATTCAACCGGCGCCTGGAGGCGTTTTTGCAGCGGGCGATGCGTTGATGAAGGGCGCCAGGACGGTCCCCCACCCAGGCGAATAAATTCGCGGCTAGAGGTGCCTGCGGGCGCCGCCAAGTCCGCCTACGCGGACTCCACGCCCCAAGCGCGTCTGGCGTTCGTCTCATCTTACGACGCTAGCATGGTGCTGGCTGAATGAAACGGAGATACCTCTATGGCGATCCTGTTGGGCTTGACGGGCAATATTGCCTGCGGCAAGACGACGGTGGGGCAGATGCTGCTGGCGCTTGGGGCGGCGCGCTATATCGATGCCGATGAGGTGGTGCATCGGCTCTACGAGCGGGGCCAGCCGATCTATGCCGGGGTGGTCGCCGCGTTTGGCGCGGAGATTCTGACGCCGGAGGGGGCGATTGATCGGCGCAAGCTGGGCAATCTGGTCTTTAATGATGCGGAAAAGCTGCGCCGGTTAGAGGCGATTGTGCATCCGGCGGTGGGCGCGGCGATTGCCGCCGAGATTCAGGCCGCGCCAGCGGATGCGGTTCTCATTCTGGATGCGGTGAAGCTGCTGGAGGGCGGGCTGGGCGCGCTCTGCAAGAGCCGCTGGCTGGTGATCTGTAATGAGGAGCAGCAGTTGCGGCGGCTGATCGAGCGCAACAGTTTCAGCGAGGAAGAGGCGCGCGCCCGGCTGCGCGCGCAGCCGCCGATTGAGCCGAAGCTGCGGCTGGTGGATGAGGTGATTGATAACAGCGGCACATTGGAGGCAACCCGCGCGCAGGTTGAGGCGGCGTGGGCGCGCTTTCGGGCTGGCGGGTAAACCCGCGCATACGGGCGCTCCGCCACCAAGTCCGCCTGCGGCTGCGGGTGCTGGACGACGCTGGGCAGCGGCCCGCGAGGCGCAGCCGAGAGTGCGGGCGCCCGGCGGCAGCCCTCTCGCTCCCGTTGGTCGCTCGCGCACCCGCGCCTGCGCGGACTCCCCACTCCACCCCTGTCGGCTGGACGCCGACGCTACAAGTGGCGTTCGTCCTAACCCGCGCAGGCGGGTTTCGTGGCGCCACAGCGCCCGTAGGCGCGACTTTAGTCGCCGGTCTACCTCTCGCCTGCGATGGTTTGCTTCATCACCATCAGGTTGGTAAGCTGACCGATGCCGCCGGGCACGGGCGTGATCGCTCCGGCGATCTCTTTGACTGCCTCGAAATCTACATCTCCAGTGATGCCGCCCTCCGTCTTGACGTTGATGCCTACGTCGATGACTGCCGCGCCGGGCTTGACCATCTCGGCGGTAATCAGGCGAGCCTGACCGGCTGCCGAAACCAGGATGTCGCCCTGGCGCGTCATGGCGCCCAGGTCGCGGGTGTGGCGGCCACAGATGGTGACGGTGGCGTTGCGCTGAAGCAGCAGGAACGAGAGCGGCTTGCCCACGACGTTGCTGTGCCCGACGACGACGGCTCTCATTCCCGCCGGATCGATGCCCGCGCGGTCCAGCACTTCGATGATGGCGGCGCAGGTGGAGGGGACCAGCGAGGGCAGACCCAGAAAGAGGTTGCCCGCGCTGCGCGGGCTGATGCCATCGACATCTTTGGTGGAGAGGATGGCATTGGCGGCGGCCTGCTGCGAGAGGTGCGGCGGAAGCGGCATCTGGACGATGATGCCCTGAATGTGGGCGTCTTCGTTGAGGCGCGCGATCTCTTCGCCCAGCGTGTCGTCGTCGATGGTTTCGCTCTCCAGGGCGATCAGCCGCGCCTCAACGCCGATCTCGGCGGCCACGCGCAAAAGCTGCTTGATGTAGACGCCGGAGGCAGCCTCCTCGCCGACGCGCACAATTGCCAGCCCTGGCGGCCAGCCGAGTTCTTCGGCGCGCTGCTTCGCCCTGACCTTGAGTTCTGCTTTGATGGCCGCTCCGAGCGTTCGTCCATCGAGAATCTGCGCTGGCATGGTTGCTCCTTGTAGCGGTCAGGCGCCCATTTTTTCGCGCACGGTTGCCAGGATGTCCTGGGCCATTGGGGCCGCGCCGCCTCTGGCCGCGTTCAGGCGACCCAGCAGCGCGTCAGCCAGCGTCCGGTCTTTGATCGCCTTCAGGTTGATCAGCACGTTGAGTTCGGCGCTTTCCAGCGCGGCGTGCGCGGCAATGGTGGCGACGCCCACGTCGCTGATGACGTTACGATTTCCGATGTCCGCCAGCGTGTGACAGAGGTCCAGCGCCTGGCGGGCCTGTTCGGCCATGCGCAGGGGCGCTTCGGCTGCCCCGGTGAGCGCCTGCTGAATCTGGGCGGAGCGCGCCGCCTGCTCATCTGGCGTGGCTTTGGGCAGGTGATAGGCGGCGGAGAGCGCGCCATAGGCGGCGATGTCGTCGTTGATAAGCCGCGTGAAGTCGGCGCGCAGGCGCTCGGACTGCTCCAATGATTCGCGGATGGCTGGTTCCACGTCGCGGTATTTCTCGCGCCCCAGGGTCAGGTTGGCGACCATGCTGCTCAGCGCGGCGGAAAGCGCGCCACAGAGGGCGGCAGCCGATCCGCCGCCGGGCGTGGGCGCGCTGGAGGCAAGCTGATCGAGAAAGTATTCCAGGGGTTCTTGCTGTATCAAGGTGTTCCTCGCTTCTGTGGGCAGGCTCCTGCTGCCCGCATTCTAGCATCTGACCTGGATGCGTCGCAAACAAGCCTCCTGTGGGCTGGCGGATCATGACGTTTGCGTTTTAGCTCAGGACACGAGCGCCGCGTGGCTGGCGGATAAATCCGCGCCTGGAGGCTGCGCCGCCAAGCCCGCCTGCGCGGGCTAAGAGCGCCTCACACAACGAGCCTCGGTATGCCCCGCCCCTGCCGGTTAGGAGACCGGCGGTACGCCCCACCCCTGCCTGCACAACGGTGGTGTGAGGCGGGCTAAGGCATGAATAAGCAATGTGCATTGCGGCCCTGTATCCTGTGGTTGCACACGCTGGATGGCTTTGGCATCTATGTGGAGCGCGACGCCCAGGGCAACCTGCTGACCGATGCCAGCCTGGATGCCCGTCACGGGCGCACCAGCCTGGTCGAGTGGGACGGGAAGCAGGTGATGATGTATCACTATGACGCGACGCTGGAGTATCCGTACACGCTGGGCTGCTTCGCGGGCACGCCGGTACGCTCGCATGCCGCCCCGCAGGCTGGGGCGTAGCGGCAAGCGCCTCGCTGAGCGAAAATGCGGGCCGCGCAAAGGATGGGGGAAAGATCACTCCCTACAATGCTGCCAATTCTCTGCATTACCTGCAATTCTGGCAGTGCTTGCGAGGGCAGACGCAGAGCGGGGTCGCTTCCAAGAATTGACAGAATTGACAGAATTGCACATAGTGGGTTATTTCTTATATTCATTGTGCCTCGCGCTTTCTTTCGGTGGCGCGGCGCCAGGAGGAATGGCATACTTTCCTGTTACCCTCAGCGACTGCTGGCGCTCCCTGGCTCACCTACAATCTTTGTTGGGAGGAGTCGAGGGTATTGTTGCGCACGCGGGCGCCTGGCTGGGACGTGCGCGCTCGGAACGAGGGGGAACGATGAATACGCTGATTCTCTATGATTCAGTCTTTGGGAATACCGCGCAGATTGCGCAGACGCTTGCCGATACGCTGAAAACGCATGGGACGGTCAGGCTTTGCCGGGCCGCCGAAGCTGATTCGCTGGACCTCGGGGACGTGGATTTGCTGCTTGTGGGGTGCCCCACGCACCGGCAGGCGATGACGCCCGCTATGCGCGCCGCGCTGGAACGTCTGCCGCGCAGGGTCTTGCGGGGACGCGCGGCGGCGGCCTTTGATACGCGCTATCGGATGGGCCGGTTTCTCGCCCATTTCACGGCGGCGCGTGGGATCGCCAGCAGGGTCAAGAGGACGGGAGCCGCGCTGATCATGCCAGCGGAGAGCTTTATCGTGGTTGGCCGGGAAGGCCCGCTGGAGGAGGGTGAACTGGCGCACGCCGCCCGCTGGGCCGAGGCCATGTTTGCCCGGCTTGAGGGGCGCGGAAGCCCGCGCCAGGCGCAGCCAACGATGGCGTGAGCAAGGGAGTGTTGGCTATGCTGAAGAAACTGCTGCTGGTCGGCGGGGGCATGGGAGCCGCCGGTCTGGGAGTCGTCGCGCTGCTGGCGATCCCGATGCTGCGACGGCTGCCCAGGCCGGGCCGGGTTGCGCTGGATGGCGTGACGACCATTGACGATGCGGTCGAGGCGTGTCGGCGCTCCGGGTTGGAAGGCTGGGAACTGGTGGCCTACGCGCAGCATCTGGCCGCGCGAAAGTTCACTTACTCCCGCCTCAACACCTGGGAGTCGCCCTCCAGAGCTTTTGAACGCGGCATGGGCTATTGCGAGCAGCAGGCGCTGGCGCTCAAGAAGATTTATGATCGGCTGGGGATCGAAGCCAGGCCAGTTTTTGCTTTGCGCTGCCGCTTCCCTCCGAAGGAGATTGATGGGATGCCCTGGACGGGCGGGGTGTCGGGCCATGCCTGGCTGAAGGTCAGGATTGGCGGGGAAGAGCGCGATGTCTGCCCTGGATCGCTTACCAATACGCCAGGGGTGGTCCATTTTGAGAAATTCTCGCCGGTCCATGCGCTCTGGCCCTGGCTGCGGCCCTGGACACACCTGGGGTCGTCCCTGGAAAACATGAGGCGCGATATGCTGGCGCGGCGCGCCGTGCGGCTTCATGTACCAGTCAGCGGGGCAGCCTGATTCTCGCCAACCTGCACGGCTATGATGGCCGCTTCTGCTTGGTCAGGCGGTCGGAGGACCAGGGGGCGTAGGGGGCCATTGTCAGGCGCGCCAGGGCGATGAGGGGGATGTCGTAGTTGACGCGCCAGCCGGCGAAGTCGCGCCAGGACTGGTCGCGGTCGGGCTTGAGGGGGACGCCCAGGTTGGCAAGCTGGTCGCAGGCAGCGTCGAACTCTTCGCGGCTGATGCTGATGTGGTCTGTCGGGGCCGGGTTGGAATTGTAGGGAATCTTGAAGAAGCCCGCGATGTGGCGCAAGGCCAGGTAGCCCGCGCGGATGCAGAGGTCAGCCTGAGTGTCTTTGGGGATGTCGAGCGTGGAGGCTGCCAGCGAGGCGGCGTCCAGCACGGCGCCCGCCGCCGTGACCCAGGAACGCTCCGGCTGGGGCGAGCGGAAGAAGGCCAGCGCCGCCAGCGAGGTGTGGCTTTCGTCCAGTTCGGCAAACCAGACTTCCCACTGCCTCCAGACCTCGCCGAGTTCCGCCAGGCGTTGCAGGCGATAGTAGCGCGTGAACATTTCGATGGCCGAGGGTGGCGAACCGGCGCGCACCTCCAGCAGCGTTACAGTGGCTTCGCGTCTGGAGAAGGCGCCATACATCGTCGGCAGATACGAGATCAGCAGGGCCAGGAGGGCCAGGCCAATGGCCGCCTCGGAGAAGATCAAGAGGGTGCGGATGAAATCATCGGGGGTGGCAAAGCCGAGGGTGAAGAGCGAGGAGCCGCTGAGCTTGAAGGTATCGGGCCAGGAGGCCGGGTTGATCGCCCAGAACATGCCCATGTAGCCTGCCAGGACCAGCGCCAGCCAGACGGCAGGGAGGATGAGCAGGCTGACAGGCGCGTAGTAGGCCATGATGCTGTCGCGCGTTCTGTAGCTCTGTGCCCAGTGCATGATGAAGTTGAAGACCTTGCGGCTGCTGAGAAAGACGATTCTGGAGAGGCGATCATTGGCGCTGCGGGGCAAAACAAAGGTGCGAATGGCCGAGAAGAGCGTCCCCAGGACGATGATCACCCCCAGGAGAAAGACGATAACCCGCGCAGCCAGCATGGAGGCCACCTATTCTCGCGGAGCCGTCGGCTCCGTCTGTTGATCTTCCGCTCGGACAAATTGTAGCAGTTCGCCGCGCTGGGGCGCCAGAGAGGCCAGCGCCATGAAGGCGCGATGCACGACATCGGCATTGCGCGCGTGGCGCAGGGCGTAGTCCAGGGCGGCTTCTTCCAGGCTCACCTCGAACCCGGCGCGCAGACTCAACTGCCATTTGCGGTCCAGCACGCCCAGATAGACCTCCAGCGAATCGGACTCGGTGGGGAAATAGCTGCGCAGCAGGGTGATCGCTGGAAGGTGATAGCGTTCGTACCAGTCGCGGGCAGCGTCCTCGAAAGCAATCTCGCGGTTGGCGCGCTCGCTCATTAGCCATTGATGGCGCGTCAGATGCCGGTAGAACTGGCGCGCGTAGACGCGCGGGATGCGCACGCCCAGCGCCTCGTGAATGCGCTGCTGATACCAGCGCGGGCGCGCCGTCTCGGCGCGGGCCGCCAGCGAGCGCGCCCGCAGCGTGGTCAGGCCGCCCGTCGCCTGGAGGGCGCGCCAACTGAGATCAAGGATGGAGTAGCCCAACTCGTAAAGCTGCCCGGCCACGCGCTCCATCGGCGTGAGCGCGCGGGCGTTCTCTGCGTCAGCCGGCTGGTGTTCTGGCGCCTGCTCTTCTGCGGCGGACAGGGGAATATCGTTGGCTGCTGTCTCGGAGTGCGGCTGCTCCGTTTCTACCTGATCAGCCGCTGCCTCTGGCGCATCGGTCTGCCAGCCGCGCGCCCGGCGCAGCGCGGCATAGTGCCGGGCGATGTACTCGGTGTCTTCTTCGGTGATGGGCAGCGGCCCCACTTCGCCGCGCGACTGGCGGATGTCTTCGCCGGTCCAGAGCAGCGATTCTTGCAGGGCGGCCAGGTCTTCCTGGCGGCGGCTCTCCTCCAGCGGGCCAGGATAGAGTTCAGCCGTCTCGGCATCGGCCAGCAGGGCGCGGATTTTATGCTGGCTCAGGTCAATCAGCACGTTTGCCAGCGAGGGATCGCCCCAGAAGATGCCGCGATCATGCAGATTCAGCAGCAGCAGGACAATGGCGTTCCAGAGCATCTCGCGGTTGCGGCGGGTGAAGGGATAGCGGTAGAGCAGCGCCTGGGGGATGACGCGCTGGGCCAGGCGGGTGATGCAGTAGCCCCGGTCGCCGGGCATGTATTGGATCACGCCTGCGACCTCACCAACGGCTATCGGTGGCCCCGGCGCGACGACGACGCCCACCGGCTCCAGGGCGTAGATGCCGCGCCGCCGAATCTCCACCAGGCGGGCGATCTCGCGGCGGGCGACTTCGGAGGAGGTCTCTTTCACGGCGTAGCGGCGGCCATCGGCCTCGACAAAGAGGACGGTGTGGCGCGATTCGCCGCGCCGGGCCTGCACGGCCTGCACGCCCAGCGCGGGCCAATCTTCCAGCGGCGCCTGCCAGGGCAGCAATGCCAGCGCCTCGCGGTCCGCCCTGGGCAGGTCAAAGGTGACGGACGGTGCGCGTGGGGATGGAGGCATTGATAGGCTCCTCTCATAGAACCAGGACGGCCCGGCTGGAAGCCGGGGGTACGGGTGGCGGCGTCTAATAGCCGCGTGTCTTGTCTATTAGATTTAAGAGCGGCTCGCCAGCCACGTAGCGGCGCAGGTTTTCCGCAAAGATCAGAAACGTGCGCTCGTTGTAGTGGGGCGTGAAGCCGGTGACGTGCGGGCTGAGGATGACGTTGGGCAGGCGCCAGAGGGGATGGCCGGCTGGCAGCGGCTCTTGCTCAAAGACATCCAGCGCGGCCCCGCCGATCCAGCCCTCCTCCAATGCCTGCACCAGCGCCACCTCGTCGCAGATGGGGCCGCGCGCGATATTGATCAAAAAGGCTTTGGGCTGCATGGCGCGGAAAGCGGCTTCGTTAAAGAGCTTTCTGGTTGCTGGAGTCAGTGGCAGGGTGATGACGACCACATCGCTCTCGCCAAGCAGCGCGTGCAACTGATCGGGAGGATAATAGCGTTCTGGCAGCGTGCCCTCCGGGTCGCCCACGCCGGGAAGGCTGAAGCCCTTATCGCGGTGATCGCTCCCGCGCTGCATTGCCAGCACGCGCATGCCGTGCCCCTGGGCCAGCCGGGCAATCTGGCGGCCAATGCTGCCATAGCCCACGATGCCGATGGTCTTGCCCCAGAGTTCGCGGGGCACAAACAGGGGGTAGCGATCCGGGTCGGGCGGCCACTCGCCGCGCCGCTGCCAGTCGAGGGCGCGCGGCAGGCGATGATACCAGGCCAGCGTGACCGCCAGCACGTACTCGGCGATGGGGATCGCGTGGACGCCGCTGGCGGTGGTGAAGTTGACCCAGGTCTGATAGAGTGGGTGGCTCAGCAGATGATTGGCGCCCGCCGAGTGCAGTTGCACCCAGCGCAGCCTGGGCGCCTGCGCGGGCGCGGGCAGCGTGGTGAAGGTATAGAGTACCTCAACTTGCCACCAGAGATCATCGGGAATG
>JBJKSJ010000014.1:0-4683 GCA_046704085.1 Ktedonobacterales bacterium
ATACAGCCCCAGGCCCAGCCCTCCCGCGATGCCGCTCTGCTCTGGGATGCCAGGCACGCGATGGAAGCGTTCCCAGACGCGCTCTTGCGCGTCCAGGGGGATGCCTGGCCCCTGATCGCGGACCCAGACACGCGCCTGCCCGGCCTCCTGCTCCACGCCAACCAGCACCTGCGCGGTCATGGGCGAATATTTGAGGGCGTTGGTCAGGTAATTGATCACAGCCTGGCGGATACGGTCCACATCCACGCGCACAGGGAGCGCCTGGTCAGCCAGAGGCTGCATCTCGATCACCCGCTCAGGGGTCAGATCGCGCTGCTCAGCCACCACCTCACGGACAATAGTACCCAGATCGGCCTGTTCCAACCGCAGTTCGAGCTTGCCCTCTTTGATGCGTGTGGCATCCAGCAGGTCTTTGACCAGACGCTCCAGGCGGATAAGCTGGCGCCATGAAGGGCTAAAAAGTTCCTGAAGGGTAGCCATGAAGGCTGGCAGGTTCTCCTCCATCTCGGAGAGATCGGCAAGCGCGCGATCCAGGCGACGCTGGATCAACTGAGTACTCAGCTTGGCGACTGTCAAGGGGTTTCTGAGTTCGTGGCTGACCATACCCAGGAAGCTGTCCATCTGGTGGTTGGACTCGTTCAAGGCCAGCGCGTGGGCGCGGGCGTCTTCGCGCTCGCGCAGCAGCCGCTCGCGCTCCAGCGTCAGGGCCGCGAGCTTGCCAACGGCACCCGCCAGCGCCATCTCTTCAGCGGTATACTCGTGGTTGGCGTCTCCATAGCGCAGCGACAGGACACCCACCAGGCGCTCGCCTATGCGCATGGGAGCAGCAAGCGAGCCTTTCGGGAGATTGGGCAAGTCGTCGCGGGGCGCCCTGGCGGAATCAAGCAGAATGACCTTTCCCGCGCACAGGTCAGCCGTCTGCTCTTCAGTCAAATAGGATCGTTCCAGGCTTGTCGCCGCTACATTTCTGTACCAATTCTGGGATTCATCCAGGGAAAGACCTGTTACCCCTACCAGGCGCATCGCTCCGGTCTCCAGGTCCACCAGCGTCACCCCCACCTGCTGGCACCCCAGCACGCCGCGAGTCAGTTCGGTAAAATGCTGCATGGTCGGCCAGTCGGTGGGCATGTCCCCTGCTTCAGTGAGCGGCGTCTGTTCTGGCGCCTGGACAAGCGCCTCGGCCATTGTCAGCAAGGCGACCAGCGCCTCGTGGGTACGCCGCTCCAGCCGCCGCCGTTCGGTGATATCATGGAAGACCAGCAGACCCCCCCTCACATGGCCTGCCGCGTCGGTCACTGGCGCGCCCCTCACGCTCACATTCACATCGACGCCATCACTTCTCCGAAAGATCTGCTCCTCCGCAACGTTCTCCCCCCGCAAGAGTCGCGGTGCAGGAAACTGGTCCGGGGAAAAGGGCTGGCCCTGCTCATTCCGCAAGTACAAGGCGTGGAGTCGTTCCTCCAGAGACATGGTATACAAGGCCGACCCGATAGGCCAGCCCACCAGCGCCTCATAGGCCGGATTGGCGCGGAGAACCTGTCCATCCTCTCCAACCACGATCAGCCCATCGTTCATTGAGGCAAAGATGGTCTCCAACTCTCTGGAATGCGCTGCCGCTTCGCGCTCCAGCCGTCGGCCTTCGGTGACATCATGGAGAACCAGCACGGCCCCCATCACGCGGCCCGCCGCGTCGGTCAGCGGCGCGCCTCTCACGCTCACGTACACCTCGCGGCCATCCCGGCTCCGCAGGGTATGCTCCTCCGCAACGGTCTCCCCTCGCAGCAAGCGGGGCATGGGCAACTGGTCCGGGGGAATAACCTGGCCCTGCTCACCCCGCACTTGCAGGGTGCGGTATCGCTCCTGCGGGAACATGGTATACAAGGCCGACCCGACAGGCCAGCCCACCAGCGCCTCATAGGCCGGATTGGCGCGCAGAATCCGGCCATCGTTTCCAACGACGATCAACCCCTCATTCAGCGAGGCAAAGACCGTTTCCCACTCGTGGACCCGCGCGCGCAGTTCTTCTTCCAGCCGCCGCTGCTCGGTGATGTCATGGAGTGCCAGAACAGCCCCCATGGTGTTCCCCGCCGCGTCAGTCAGCAGCGCGCCTCCCACGCTTACGAAGACATCGCGGCCATCCCGCCTCCGCAGGATGTGCTCCTCATCGAGCGTCTCCCCACGAAAGAGCTTTGCCAGGGGCAGCGCCTCCACAGGAAGAAGTTCCCCCTGGCTATTCCGAATCTGCAAGACCTGGCAGCGTTCCTCCCAGGACATGCTGTAGAAGTTCGAATCAACGGGCCAGCCCACCAGGGCGGTGTAGGCGGGGTTGACGCGCAGGACTCGCCTATCCATCCCAAAGGCGAGCAGCCCATCGTTCAGCGCGGTGAAGACAGCCTCCAACTCCTGGACCCGCGCGTGCAACTCTTCTTCCAGCCGCTGTTGGGCCTCCTCGGCAGCTTTACGCGCGCTGATGTCTTCGATAACCGCGATGCCGTATTCAGGGATACCAGCTAAATCGCGCTTGAGCGAGGCCGTCAGACTGATCCAGACCAGGCTGCCATCTTTGCGAATATAGCGCTTTTCGAGGGTGTAGGTGGCGATTTCTCCGGCCATCGCTTGCTCAAGCAGCGTCAGGTTGGTATCGAGGTCCGGGGGATAAGTCAGTTCCTGGAAGGAAAGACGTTGTAACTCCCTCGGGGAATAGCCCAGAATCTCGCAGAGCTTCTGATTAACGCGCAGCAGGCGCCCATCAGTAAGGCGCACATGGGCCATGCCTGCTGCTGCCTGCTCGAAGGTTGTGCGAAACTCTTCCTGGCTGGCCTGCACATTCGCGCGTAGTTCCTGAAGGAGCGTGATGTCAGTATCCACGCCGACCCACTCGCTGACGGTCCCATCGGCAGCCAGGGCTGGATACGCCTGCGCCAGCATCAAGCGGTACTGCCCATCACTGTGGCGCACGCGATGCTCGTGGCAATATGGCCGCCTGGTTTTAATTGCTGCGGTCCAGGTGGTCAGAACGTCCTCACAGTCGTCAGGATGGACAGCAGTGGTCCAGTCATCGCCAGCGACCTCTTCAGGGGTCTGCCCAGTGAAGGCGCACCACGAGGTCGAATCGGTCAAATTGCCCTGGGCATCAGCGATCCAGTATATTTGCCCGGTCGCCTGAGCCAGAGCGCGGAAGCGCGCCTCGCTCTGCGCGAGGGGATCGGCCTCGGCAACCGAGAGACTTCTTGAAAAGGGAAACGCGCCAGAGGTGGGGTATATGGGCAGGGCTGCATCCATATCGCTCAGCATCGTGTACTCTCCATGCCTCTATCAAGCAGGTGAACATGCGCCGGGAGGAGCCGCTAGAAACTGCTCTTTATCTGCGACAACAGGCGTCGTCTCTTTATGGCACACGCTTCTTTGCGCGTTTCGGTTCATGCACTACGCTGATTTCTTGTCTCTTGCGCGCGGTTGACGCGCACACACGCCCCCTATTGTATCTCACCGTTCACATCTTGACAAGGGCTTTGTCAAGCCTTTGCGCTGTGTGCTAGAATAGCGTGCCGCATCTCATGCGCGCTTTTGCGCACAAGGAGGGATGATGTGTCTCTGGAATCGGCGCCAATGGCGGAGGTCCGGCTCGCGCCGCTGTGGCGCAACCGCAATTTTTGGCTGCTGGAGAGCGGGCTGACGGTCTCGACGCTGGGCACGAATATTTCGACGCTGGCTTTTCTGCTGCTGGCGCTGGCACTGACGCGCTCGCCCGCGCAGGCCGGGTTGATTACCAGTGCGCGGGCGCTGCCGTTCTTCTTTCTGGCGATTCCGGCGGGCGTCTGGGCCGACCGCTGGAACCGCAAGCGGGTGCTGATACTCTGCGACGCGGGCCGAGGGCTGAACCTCGCCAGCATTGCGCTGGCGCTGGCGCTGGGACATCTGACGGTGGCGCAACTGTACGTCAACGCGCTGATCAGCGGAACACTGGGCACGTTCTTCAATATCGCGGCGACAGCGAGCCTGCCGCGCATCGTGCCGAAAGCGCAGTTGACGCAGGCTACCGGCGTTGACTACGTGAGCAGCCAGAGCGCCGCGCTGATCGGTCCGCCAGCGGGAACGTTCCTCTTCAGCGTGGCGCGGACGCTCCCTTTTCTGGCCGACGCCATCTCGTATCTGGCGAATGTGGTCGCGCTCTTCTGGATCAGTGTCGATTTTCAGGGGCAGCGCGCCGCGCGCACGCGCCGCCTGCTGCCAGAAGTGCGCGAAGGCTTCCGCTTCATCTGGGGGCATCCGGTGCTGCGCTTCCAGGCGTTTGGCAACCTCAGCCTGACCTTTGTGCTGGCGACAAACGTCCTGATCGTGACGCTGCTGGCGAAAGGACAGGGCGTGTCGGACGCGGCGATTGGCCTGATCTTCAGCATCGGCAGTATTGGAGGGATCATTGGTTCATTCTTCGCCAACCGGGTGCAGAAGCGGTTCAGCTTCGGGCAGGTGATGCTGACCATGTTTTGGATGCTGGCCGCGCTGTGGCCGCTCTACGCGCTGGCGCCGAACCCCTGGACGCTGGGCCTGATTACCGCCGGACTCTTTGTGGTCGAATCGGTGGGCAGCATTGTCAATATTGGCTACCGGCTGGCGATTACGCCGGACGAATACCAGGGGCGCGTGAACAGCCTGCACCGGCTGATGGGCGCGGGCGTGGGG
>JBJKSJ010000015.1:0-4471 GCA_046704085.1 Ktedonobacterales bacterium
CCGCTGGGGCTGCTGATGGCTGCCCTGGGCTATCTCTTCGCTGGCTGGCTGCGCACGGCCATAGACACCGGGCTGCTGAGCTTCTTGCTGGTGATCTGGTTTACCATCACCTTCATTGGTGAATCGTTGAACTGGCCGGATTGGGTGCAGCAACTCTCCGCTTTCCACTATTACGGCACGCCGCTGCTGAACGGCCTGCCGCTCTGGAACATGCTGGGTGTGCTGGCCGTCGCGGTGGTGGCGCTGGCGCTCGCGTCGATACGCTTTATGCGTAAGGATATTGGTCGGTAGATGTCGTGAGCGCCGCGCCCCATCCCGCGCCGGCAGGGGTGGGGGCTTGTACCGCCGGCCTCCGTGCAGGCAGGGGCGGGGGGATGGGGCGCGCGCAGGTTCGCCCCAACGCCCCAGGGCGGCCCGGCTGGAAGCCGGGGGTACAAGGCGGCCCGGCACGGAAGCCGGGGTACTACTGCTTCGCGCGTTCGCGTTCAATCAGGAACCGGCGCAGAATCTTGCCGGAGGCCGACTTGGGAATCTGGTCAATAAACTCGATCTGGCGGAGTTTTTTGTGTGGCGCCACCCGTTGAGCAACGTAGGCCATGAGGTCTTCAGCAGAGGTTGTTGCGCCTGGCTTGAGGACGACAAAGCCTTTGGGCGCCTCGCCCGCCTCTGCGTCGGCAATCGGGATGACGGCGGCGTCAGCAACAGCGGGATGCGAGAGCAAGACGGCTTCTAGCTCGGCTGGCGCCACCTGCATCCCCTTGTATTTGATCAGCTCTTTGAGCCGGTCCACGATATAGAAGAAGCCGTCCTCATCGGCGTAGCCAATGTCGCCAGTATGCAGCCAGCCATCCGGGTCAATCATATTGGCGGTGGCCGTCGGGTTGTTCAGGTAGCCTTTCATGTTTTGCGGGCCAAAGGTGCAAATCTCCCCTTCCTGGTTTGGCCCCAGTTCAGCGCCCGTCACAATATCTACTACTTTGCACGAGGCATTGGGGATGCAGACGCCAACCGAGCCTGTTTTGATGCGCGGGGGATTGAGCGGGCACAGCGTGACATCCGGGCTGGTTTCGGTCATCCCCCAGCCCTGCGCGACGTGGCAGCCCAGGCGCGCGGCGCAGGCTTCCTGCAATTCTTTGCTCAGGGGCGCGGCGGCGGAAAGCACGACCCGCATATGGGAGAGGTCATAGTTCTCGACAATCGGCTGCTTTGCCATCGCCAGCATGATGGGCGGCACCATATAGCCAACAGTGACGCGATAGTCTTGCAGCGTCTGCAAAAACTGCGGGAAATCGAAGCGTGGCAGGCTGACGATGGTCGCGCCGTTTGTCAGGCCCAGGCTCAAGATGACCATCAAGCCGTAGATATGGTAGAAGGGCAGCACCCCAACGGACGTATCTGGCTCGGTAATCAGGCTCATTGCCGTCATCTGGCACAGGTTCGCCACGAGGTTGTGATGCGTCAACATCACCCCTTTGGGCAATCCTGTCGTCCCGCTGGAGTAGGGCAGGACCACCAGATCATCGCGCACGTTGATCGCAACCGGCGGGACCACGCCATCGCTCTCAAGCAGCGCCGCAAAGGGCGTGACGCCAGGCGCTTCGCCAAAGACAAACACCTCCTGCACCCTGGATTTTTTGACGCCCTCTGAAGCTTTCTCCAGGTTGGCAGGGATCGTCAGCAGGAATTTGGCATTGGCGTCATTCAACTGAAAGGTCAGTTCCTCAACGGTGTAGAGTGGATTGATCGTGGTGGTGATGCCTCCCAGCAGGGCAGCGCCCAGCAAAGCAATCGGGTACTCTGGGAGATTGGGACTGTAGATCGCCAGCACGTCGCCCTTGCCAAAGCCACGCTGATGCAGGCCAGCGGCGACCCGCTGTGTCATCTCCGCCACCTGCCCATAGGTGTACGCGCGGCCACTGACGCCATCAATCAAGGCGGTCTTCCCGGCCAGCCGCTCTGCCTGCCGCAAAACAAACGGCGCAAAAGGAACTTCAGGGATACTCACTTCGGGGAACGAGCTATGAAAGATCATGCGAACCTCCTTCGAGAAGTGCCAGCGGCCTTATTTCTTGCTGCCAGTATACAGCAGACAGACAAGGCAATCCACTGGAGGAACAGGTCGTTGACATTTCTCGCGTTTTACCCTAAATTAGGCATAGCTAAAAAAATTATGTGTCAAACGTCATAGCTATTTCAGCAAGAGGACATCTGAGTGTGTCTGCTTGAAAGGCGGTGGACCAATGAGCATCGAGATTGCCCACCTGGTCAAAACCTATACGGGCAAGACGCCCGTGCGCGCCGTGCGCGACATCTCGTTGCAGGTGGAGCAGGGAGAAATCTTTGGCTTCCTTGGCCCCAACGGCGCGGGCAAAACCACCACCATCCGCTGTATGCTCGACCTGATTCGCCCAACGAGCGGCACCATCAGCCTCTTCGGGCTGGACGCCCGGCGCGACAGCCTTGCCATCCACCAGCACATCGGCTATCTGCCCGGCGATGTGCGCCTGCCCGGCGACCTGACCGCGAAGCAGTTCCTGGATCGCTACTCGCGCCTGGCCGGGCTGGAGCCGGTGCTGCTGCCGAAACTGCTGGAGCGCTTCGAGATTCCACTGAACCGCAAGCTGAAAAGTTTCTCCAAGGGCATGCGCCAGATGCTGGCGATTCTCCAGGCGTTTATGTGCGACCCCGAACTGGTGCTGCTGGATGAACCAACGAGCGGCCTGGACCCGCTGGGCCAACGCGCGTTTAACGACGTTCTGCTGGACGAGCGCCAGAAGGGTCTGACCGTTTTTATGAGTTCGCACATCCTCAGCGAAGTGGAGCGCATCTGCCAGCGCGTGGCCGTTATTCGTGAAGGTGAACTGGTGGCCGTGGAAACCATCGAGCGGCTGCGCGAGCGCGCCGGGCAGGTGGTGATCGTCGAGTTTGATGACAGCGCGCCAGAAGCCGAATTGCAGGCTATTCCCAGCGTGCGCTCGGTGGAGTTTCAGAAGGATGGTTCCTACCACCTGAAGATTGCCGGGAGCATCGATCCGGTGATAAAAGTCCTGGCGCGCCATACCATCCGGCGCCTGGCCGTAGAAGAAGCGCCGCTGGAAGAAGTCTTCTTGAAATTTTATAGCGGGGGCGCCCCCGACGAGCCGAAGGCTACCAGTCCAATTGCGCCATCTGCGGCGAAGGAGGGCCAGGCATCATGACCACCACTACATCCACCGCTCCGGCGCCCACCAGGATGAGCGCCAAACCCCGCGCCAGGGGGCTGCCGGTCCTCGGCGCGACGCTGCGCGAAAGCCTGGCGGTCGTTGGCGCCGGAGCGTTCTATATCGTGGCGATTGGTCTGCTGGTGGGCTTGCTCGTCCCCGCCTTCAAGACGCTGAATATCGCCAGCTATCTCAGCAACCCGACGATTGGCGCGCTGGTGGGCGCGGCTGGCCTGCCGCCGTCAACCACCTTTGCCGCTCTGCTGGCTTTCGAGTTGTACAGCAGCTTCTTCCTGCTGCTCTTTGGTGGCATCCTCGCCTATGCCGCCGGGGCCAGTATTGCCCGCAATGTCGAAGACGGCACGATTGACATCACGCTGGCGCGCCCGATCAGTCGCGCGCGCTTCTACCTGGAGAAGTGGGCGGCAATACTGGTCAATGCCCTGATCCTGATCGGCGTCTCGATGCTGACGGCCTGGCTCGATACGCTGATTTACTCGGACGCGACGCTGAACTGGCAGTGGTTCCTGCGGGCGCACCTGGACATCGCGGCCATGTTTATCTTTGTCGCGGGCGTGGGTCTGCTCATCAGCAGCGTCTTGAGCGCCGGGCGTCTGGCTGGCGGCCTGGCGGTCATGATTCCGGTGGTTGGCTATCTCTGCCAGACCTTCAGCGGCACGGGCGACAAGCTCACCTTTCTGAAGTACCTCAGCCCCTATTACTACGCGCCCTCGGCGACGGTGATCATCCTTCAGCAGCAGAGCGCGGAGGACATCTGGAAGTTGATCGGGCTGGCCGCCGTTGGCGTGATCGCTGGTCTGGTGGGCCTCGTCCTCTTTCAACGCCGCGACATCACGACGTAGGCATCTCAGCCAGCCAAAGCAGGCAGAGCCGCGCGTGTCGGCACGCGCGGCTCTGCCTGCTTGCTATGGTCGTTTGCAGAAGGGAAGTCAGACAGGGGCGTCCAGAGTTGTCTGACTTGCTGATCTTGCCAGCCCAGGATTCGAGCGCCCCCACGCTGAAGTCAGACAACTCAGACACCTCTGGCGCGCTGCGTAGATGCGTTGGACTACTTTCCCCACATAGGCCACTTAGGCCGGAGGCTGGCCTTGCATCCCCTTCAGCTTTGGATACCCATACCCATACCTGCCCGACGCAGGATGAAATCACGCAGTCTTCCTGGGCAGAGAGGTCCAACGATAAATATCGGGACCAAGGGCCTTGCATTTTTGAAATAAGCTATGCTATACTTGTAAGGGCAATGTTAGATG
>JBJKSJ010000016.1:0-18394 GCA_046704085.1 Ktedonobacterales bacterium
GCTGTGAGAAGCACGCTGCTATCAACAAACACCTTAAGCATCTTCTGCGGCATCTATGCCATACATTTCTTTGAGCAACTCGCCGCGTATCTCCCGTCCTGATTCCAGCATCTCTTCCAGAGTGACACCTGACTCTCGAAGTTTTGCGCTCATCTCGTCAAGCAGCCTCGCTGCGATGACTGCCTTGGGGCTGATCAGGATGCCCTCTGGCGTTTCCTGAAAGCCAATCAGATCGCCTTCCTTGAGGTTATATTTGCGGCGTATTTCAGCAGGAAGGGTGATCTGTCCTTTCTCCCTGATTCGCGCCAATTTTGGCTCTTGCATTTTTTTAGTCACGAATATTCCCTCTCTCGTTGTACGACTTTCTTACTTTCCTCCATACTACCATAGACGTAGGAGATAGTCAAGGAACCGATGAAGAGGGAGGAATGCCACGAACTGCACCTACTATTTCCCGCCTCGGAGGCGCTGCGCCCAGACAAGCGCGCCCATCGGGAAGAGGACGCGCATCCGCCAGGCGCGGCGCGGCTGGCGCAGCAGGCGAAAGACCCACTCCAGCCCGGCGCGCTGCATCCAGCGGGGCGCGCGCGGCACGCGGCCAGCGACAAAATCATAGGCGCCGCCGACACCCAGGGCTATCCCCACGCCCGCCTCGCCCAGCGCCTGGGCATGATGGCGAATCCAGAGGTCCTGGCGGGGCGCGCCATACGCGACGGTCAAAACATCGGGCCGGGCGGCGCGCATCAGCCCCAGAATCTGTTCGGCCTCGGCGGGGGCAGGCGACCCGGCGTAGGTTCCCGCGATCTGTAGACCCGGCGCGTGCTGCTGAAGGACGCGCGCCGCCTCTTCGGCCACGCCGGGAGCAGCACCTAGCAGAAAGAGGCGATAGCCGCGCGCCGCGCAGCGTTCAGCCAGCAGGGGCAGCAGATCGGCGCCCGTCACACGCTCTGGGAAGGGGCGGCCCAGGATGCGCGAGGCCCAGACGATGCCGATGCCGTCGGCTACGACCAGCGCGGCCTGATTGATCGTCTCTCGAAAGGCGGCATCTTTGCGCGCCGCCCAGACAAACTCCGGGTTCACCGTAATGATCTGCTGGACCGGGCCGCCGTTCTGGCGGTGCTGATCGATCAGCGCCTCGCAGCGCGCCAGCGCCCCGGCCATATCGACCCGATCAGCGCGCACGCCCAGAATCATCAGGCGCTCTGGCGGCGCCGAAAGGGAGGGCGACGAGGAAGGCGATGGCATCGACATCGGCAAGACGGCTCCTCTGTTACAAGCTGGCCTGAGTATAGCATATGCCGCGAAAACAGAGCAAAAAGATGGCCCATGCTGGCCTGCCAGGTTTCCTGCCAGTTTTGTCAATCGCCTCATAGTCACCTCTTGCAACCTGTGTTAGAATAGCTCTACTGTTAGTTGGCACGCAGCAAGAGTTTCTCTTGCACAAGAGGAGGGATACTCGGTACTGGCTGTTTTTCAGGGAAGGCAGCAGGAAGAGCAGGAGTGGCTCCTTTGAGCCTGGAGAGGAAGGCACACGATGTCCTATGATCCCACACGGCAGGTATCCCAGCAGGGCTATCCGCCGCAGCAACCGACGCAGGGCTATCTGCCCCAGGCGCCCCAGCAGGGCTATCCGCCGCAGCCTGTGAGCGGGCAGTTCTATCCGCCGCAGCCAGCGTCGCAGGGCTATCCGCCGCAGGGCTATCCGTCCCAGGGGCTGCCTGGGCAGACAGCACAGGCATTCCCGCCGGGCTATCCGCCGCAGCCAGCGCCAGCCCCTCACCCAGCGCAGCCCTTCGCCAGCCAGCCTTACGCGCAGCCAGCGCCGTCTGCCCAGTCCTATCCTCCGTTGAGCGCGGCAGCGGCTCCATCTAGCTCCAGCCTCTTCTGGGCAAGGCTGGGGGCGAGCGGGCAGGTCGCGCTGCTGGGGGGTCTGGTGCTGGTGGTTGGCTTCTTCCTGCCCTGGCTGACCGGGCCGGATTCCAGTCGGGCCAGCGAGTTCACCGCGAATTCGATCCCGACCACCACCTACTCCGGGTTCAATACAGCCAGCGGGATCAGCCTCACCCCGCCCTATTTCCACTCGGCGTTGAACTTCAACCTCTTTGCCGCGCTCTGGATGGCGCCGCTGGGTGGTCTGGCGCTTCTACTTATCGCCTGGCTGATCAGCCAACGCCGCATTGCCAGCCAGACGGCAAACCTGGCAATCGTTATCATTTCCATCGCGGTGCTGGTGGTCGTCTTCACGTTCACGGTGGAAGCCAATGCCCTCCAGAATCTCCTTACGAATTCCTTCTCCGATCTGTTCGACGGGCGCATTGCGGACCAGATACAGGTGCAGGTCGCGTTTGGCTTCTGGCTGGGGGTAATCGCGGCGGCAGCCGCATTGCTGGCCGGTGGCTACGCGCTGCTGCAAGGCGGCAAAATGCAGGCTCATCCGTATCAACAATAAGCAGGCTGTTTGCAGCAACAGGAGAGAGGCGCGCTATGGCGTACCATCCACACCAGGCTATCCCGCCGACGGCAAGCTACGCGCTGTCCCAGCAGCAGGCGCCCGCGAACCCGGCGCCCGCCCCAATGGGCTTCACGCAGTATAGCCCGCACCCAATCGTACTAACCAGGAGGAGCGGCTTTGATTTTGGCCGCTTCTGGCGCAGCCTGGGACGGCTCGGCCAGGTGTGTACGCTGGCCGGATTGGTCTTGTTTGGCTCGTTCTTCTTCTCCTGGTTCGCGGTCAGCCTGGACTGTCGCGGGGCACAGTGCGCTGATTCGCCGATCACGCAGCAGGTCAATGAGAGTTTCTTAGACAACGCGCCCTCGGCCTCTGGCTTCACCATTGCCGGGGGGGCGCTGACCTATCAGAGCGCCGACGATCTGGCCCCCGGAGGAAACCAACAGGGCAATATTGCCATGCTGGAGGAAACCTTCAGCTTCCCGCTGCTCTGGCTGGCCGTGCTGGCAAGCCTGGCCTTGATCGCGCTGCCCACGCTGATGGCGCGGGGCCGGGTGGTTGCGCGGCGCGGGCAGACGCTGATCGTGCTGGCCGCCGACGTGGCGCTGGTGGTGGAAGTGATCTATGCCGTCAGTGTTTTTGGCGCGCTGCCTTTCTCCAAAGAGAACGCCAGCGCGCTGAACGCGCTGGTCGCCGTGATCAACGCCCAGCAGTCGGGCGCGCATTTCGAGGCAACCTATCACTTGAGGACCAACCTGGACGCTGGTTTCTGGCTGGGGCTGCTGGCAACGCTGATCGCTGGCGTCTTCTCGCTCTTCGCGCTGCGCTCCGCCAGCACAGCAGCCTCGCCAGGCGCGAACGCGCAGCCCGGCCAGGCGCCTGGCGCTCAGCCCGTCCCCTATCAGCAGTCGGGCTGGCTGCCGTAGCGGATGCGCCCGTGCTTTGCTCAGCAGGGACTGGGCGCAATAGGGAACTTTTTTTCGTCATCTCTCAAGGAGGGACCACCAGTATGTCCTACGATCCAACGCAACAGGTATCGCCGCAGGGCTACCCGCCGCCGAGTGGGTACACGCGGCAAGGCTATCCCCAGGGCTATCCCGCGCCGACGCCGGACTACTCGACGCCGCCGGGATATACGCCGCCGACCAACTACGCGCAGTATGGGTCCGCGCCAGTCGGCGCGCCGGGGGCGGGCTTCGACTTTGGGCGCTTCTGGCGCAGCCTGGGCATGCCAGGGCAGGTCTGCGCCATTGCCGGGCTGATCCTGTTCATTTCCTTCTTCTTCTCCTGGTTCAGCGGGAGTGCCAGTTGCAGTGGCTCATCCTGCGGCGATCTTAACTTCAACAAAGCCTTCTATGCAGCCACCTCTTCGGCATCTAGCACGAACGCCTTTTCAGCCTCTGGCTTTACGCTCGCCAACGGCGGCATTATTTTCCACAGCACTGCCATTGACAGTAATGGGAACGGTGGCAGTGAGAATGGCGCCATCACGGATACCTTCAGCTTTCCGCTGCTGTGGGTGGCGCTGTTGGCGAGCCTGGCGCTCATCGTTCTGCCGATCATGATCGCGCAGGGCAAAGTGAACGCCAGACAGGGACGGATGTATATCCTGGGCAGCGCCGGGCTGGCCCTCCTGCTGGAAGTGATCTACGCCTTCAACGCCTCTGGCGCTTTTCCACTGGCGCGCAGCAATATTTCGGATTGGAACACGACTCTTAGTAATATCAATAATAACCCCTTTGGTTCAGGGCAATTCTCCGCAACGCTCTCCCTCTCCAGCGGAGCAGATATTGGCTTCTGGATCGCGCTGCTGGCGACAGTGGCCGCCGGAGGCATCTATCTGTATACCATGTATCAGGCGCAGAAGGCGCTGGCTCCGGCGCTGCCCAGCCCGTATGCCGCGCCCGGCTCCACGCCCTACGTGCAGCCAGCGTCATACGCGCCGCCCGCGCAGGCATACCCTGGCTCGCAGCCAGCGCCATACGCGCCGCCCGCCCAGGCATACCCTGGCTCACAGCCAGCGCAATACCCTGCCGCGCCGCCTGCCCAGTATCAGCAGCCCGGCCAATATCAGCAGCCGGGCCAGTATCAGCAGCCCGGCCAATATCAGCAAACGAGCCAATATCAGCAGCCTGTCCAATATCCCAGCGCGCAGCCCGGCCAGTACCAGCAGCCGGGCCAGTATCCGGGCGCGCCGCAGCCGCCCTATCCAGGCCGGTAATGTGCTCTCTGGCTGCGCCCCAGCGGGCCAGCGATTCCCCGGCACGGAGGCCGGGGCTACACGCGGCGTCTCGCTGAAGGGCAACGTCCCGCCAGGCCAGCGATTCGCCGCCAGAGACGCCGGCGCTACAGGCGGTGGCCTCCGTGTACCGCCGGCTTCCAGCCGGCAGGGGTGGGGTCTGGCGCGCACGCGCACGCTCGCCCCTGGTGCGCAACGTTGCGGCAGCCCAGGGATGCGCGCCCATCCGTAAAAACGGGCGGGGCCGCGTCTCTCGATGTAAAGAGTACGAAATGTGAGATGCCTCATTGTCTTGTCTTGCAAGGCATGCTACAATGGCTATGGCACAACAGGCAGCCAGATGGAGCGCGCCTTTTGAGGAAAGCAATGGGTGGTATCCCCTGCTGCTTGTGTACAAACGAGGGGCAGTAGCGATACACAGGCATCATTTAGGAACAATCCAAAGGAGAACGAACACATGGCCTACGACCCGACACAACAGGCGCCACAGCCGCAGGGCTATCCACAGCAGCCGGGCGGCTACCCGCAGCAGCCGGGCTACCCGCAGCAGCCGTACCCACAGCAGCAGGCGTACCCACAGCAGAACTACCCGGAGCCACAGCCACCAACCTATCCACAGTATAGTGGGCAGGCGCCCATGCCGACAGGCGCGGGCTTTGATTTCATGGCCTTCTGGAAGAAGCTAGGATTGACCGGCCAGGTCTGCTCGATTAGCGGCCTGGTGCTGTTAATCTCCTTGCTGCTGCCCTGGTTCAGCGCAGGATACAATTGCAGCGGATCGTTGTGTGGAGCTGTTTCTGCATATGTTGACACCACAACAACTTCAGGCAACGCTTTCTGGGTCGCTACCACTGGAGCTTCGGCGAGCGGCCTCTTTGCCCTGGTCTGGTTAGTGGTCATCGCATGCATTGCGCTGATTGCCATCCCGATCATCACGGCGCTGGGCAAGTTTAACGCAAAGCAGGGGCAGATGTTTGCCCTGATCACTGCCGGAGTAGCGCTCCTGGTCGAAATCATCGTCATGATTCGGGCGTTCACCATTGGCTCGGCTTATACAGGGTCTGAGTCCGCCTTCGGTACAACGGTGAGTTACTCCGTCGGACCGGGGTTTGGCTTCTGGCTGGGCCTGCTGGCGACGCTGGCCGCTGGCGGCGTGTACGTCTACTTCGGCTACATCAAGAAGCCGGCAATGGCGGGCATGCCGGTGGGCGGGTATCAGCAGCCAGGCCAGTATCCTGGCAACACGCAGTATCAGCCGCCGGCGCAGTATCCTGGTTCGCAGCCCTACCAGCAGCCAGGGCAGTATCCTGGCTCGCAGCCCTATCAGCCGCCGCCGCAGTATCCCGGACAACAGCCGCCGCAGTATCCTGGACAGTAAGCGCCAGGCGGCGCCTGGTTTCCAGGGCAACTGAATGACACAACACGAGCCGGACGGGCAGACTGCCCGTCCGGCTCGCGCTCCCCGCCCCTGCCGACGAGACGCCGACGGTGCAGGCCGCGCCATTACGAGGCGTGGCGCTCTTTGTCACGCAGCCAGTCGAGGGCGATCATACGCAAGAGCGTCGATTTGCGGATGCCGCGCTGCTTCGCGTATTCAGCCAATTTCCGGTCTGTCGATTTGTCAAAGCGGACCTGGGTCACTTCTGAGAGGGGCGCTGTGACATCCTGGGCGATCTGGGCTGCTGCTGGCTCCAGGTCTTCCAGGTAATCGGTAAAGCTATGCGTATCCCAAAACTCTGCCAGTTCTTCCCGGCTCTGAAAGTCGGGGATATGCTGCTCAGGCGGGCCTACACGTTCATCGTGATGCTTCATGAACTTCGCTCCTCTGGATGCTCCGCATAATAGCGCCGTTCGCTCCGATGGGCAGGGCGTCCACTTACGGGATAGTATATTCCGTCCTCTTCCGGGTCAAGCACTATCACCAGCATACGCCCTTGCGCTGTTGGCCCAATGAAGAGCGGACGGCGCGGGTTTGTCTTGCTCGTCAGGAGAATATAGGGGCCAGCCCTCACTTTTTGGTAGCGCCGATCTGTGTGACGCATCCCACAGTAGTTGCGCCCGAAGCATGCTATAATAGCAGAGAGATGAATCCTCTGTTGCTCGCCAGCTACACTATCAAGCTATCATGCTGATCTGAAGGAGCATGCAGCTATGTCCTACGATCCAACACAGCAGGTGCCGCCACCATACCCACCGGCCCAGCCGGGGTATATGCCTCCTCCGCAGGCGTATCCGCCGCCCGCGCCACCACCGCCTGCGCCCGTGACCTATACACAATACACGCCTCAGCCGGGCACGCCAGCGGGCGCCGGGTTTGATTTCAATACCTTCTGGCGCAGTCTGGGGACAACCGGCCAGGTCGCCGGTCTCGCGGGCATCCTCATCATTGTCTTCGCCATTTTCCCCTGGATTTCCGCACCTCCCGATAGCTTCAACGGGTTCAGCACCGCCAGTGGTCTCTCCGAGGGAGGCGTAAGTGTCAGCCTCTTCCCCTACCTCTGGCTGGTCCTGCTTGGCGCAGCAGGATTGGTTGTGGTTGCCTGGCTGATCAGTCGCCGTCGCCTTTCCAGTCACATGGCAACCACGCTGGTCATTGGTATCTCAGGAGTGGCGCTGGCGCT
The DNA here is from genome assembly GCA_046704085.1 of Ktedonobacterales bacterium. Lineage (GTDB taxonomy): Bacteria > Chloroflexota > Ktedonobacteria > Ktedonobacterales > DATBGS01 > DATBHW01. The sequence continues at coordinate 7,310 of JBJKSJ010000016.1, forward strand.
GGAAATCTGCTTCTTGATTGAGGTTGGTTCGGTTTATAGGGATACAACCGTCGGGGTAGCAGCAGGCTTCTGGCTGGCGGCGATTGCGACAGTGGCCGCGCTGGGCGGTGGCATCTATGGGCTGAGCCAGCAGCGCAAAACGCAGCATCCCTACCAGCCACCGACCTATCCCGACCCCTACCAGCAGGGGCCGCAGTATCCGCCCTATTCGAGCTAGAAAGAGATTGAAGGATGCAGACGGCGCACACGCCGTTGGAGACGAGCATCCGCGAGCGCCTGCATGTGGCCGGGGCCATCACCTTTGCCGAGTATATGGACCTGGCGCTCTACCACCCGGAGGGTGGCTACTATACCTCTGGCACGCCCAGGGTCGGCTGGACTGGCGATTTCTTCACCAGCGCCCATCTGCATCCCCTCTTTGCCGCCTGCGTGGCTCGTCAGCTTGACCAGATGTGGCAGGCGCTGGCGCGCCCGACGCCGTTCGTGGTCGTGGAAGAGGGCGCGGGCCAGGGATTGCTTGCCGGGCAGGTGGTCGCCTTCGCCCGCGAGCGCCTGCCCGCGCTGGCGGAGGCGCTGCGCTATCAGATGGTCGATGTGAAACCATCGCCTGGAGCGTCCGCCTCCGTGCAGGGGAACGCGCTGCACGTCATCTTCTCCAATGAACTGATCGACGCCTTTCCCGTCCATCTGGTCGAGACGCGCGGCGGGCGGCTGCTGGAGGTCTACGTCGTCGAGCGCGATGGGCGCCTGGCCGAACGGCTGGATGAACCCTCGTCGGAAGCCGTCTCTGGCTATCTGGATCGCTTCAAGATTGCCTGGCGCCGCTTTGGCGAGGGCTGGCGCGCGGAGGTCAACCTGCGCGCGCTGGAGTGGATGCAGGCGACGGCGGCGCGGCTGGCGCGGGGCGGCTTTGTTCTCACGATGGATTATGGCGACAGCGCCCGCCGCCTCTATACGCCCGCCCGGCGGCGCGGCACGCTGCTCTGCTACGCGCGCCACACGTTCAACGAGGAACCGCTGGCGCTGCCCGGCCAACAAGACATTACGGCGCACGTCAACTTCAGCGCGCTGATCGAGGAGGGCCGCCGCGCCGGGCTGACGCGCTCGCGTTTCACCACCCAGCGCGAGTTCCTGCTGGGCTGGGGCATCCGCGAAGAACTGGAGGCGCTGCGCGCCATCCGCTTCGGCGCCGCCGACACGGCGCGCCACACCGACCAGGGCCAGGCCGACCTGCTGCGCTTCTACAGCCTGCGCAACGCCGTCAACGCCCTGCTGGACCCCGGCGGCCTCGGCGGCTTTCGCGTGCTGGTGCAGCGCAAGGCGCGCCGCCGGTAAATAAGGGTTGTTACCTTCTTGCCTGGCTGTCCGTTTGGAAGAATAAGACCCGCTCAGCAGGGCGGGCATTCCCTGTTGGGAAGAAGGAGAGGCGACGCACTCATGCCAAAACAGGCGCCACAACCTGCGCCCATCGTCCGGCCACATCTGGCGCCCCGCTGTGTGGACGGAAAGCTTTGGATGATCTATCACATCTATTTTGAGCAATTATTGGATGATTTTGGCTGGTTCCGCAGCCGCAGCGACGCCGAGGCCAGGATTGCGGAGTTGCAGCGCGTCACCCGCCCCGCCCGGTTCGTCTCACTTGCGCTCGACCCCGACGCGGTGAACTAGGCCGCAAGACCAGCAGCCGCCGCCTGGCATGCCAGGCGGCGGCTGCTTTGCTCCTGAACCTGTGGTCCCTGGAGCCTTTACGCGCTCAGGTTTATCGGCTTGACCGTGTTTGGCGGCGCCTGGGGCTTAATCACTACTTTGGTATAGCCCTCAATGCGCTTATCAAACTTTTCGTAGGCCATCGGCGCCTGATCCAGCGACACCTCGTGAGAGACCACGAAGCTGGGGCGCGCGCGGCCCGCGCGAATCAGGTCGCGCAGGTAGCGGTTGTACTTCTTGACGTTGCACTGGCCGGTGCCCAGCCGCAGACCCTTCTCAAAGAGTCGGCCAAAGGGGATGGGCAGGATGCCCTGCTTGAGATGCGGGTCGGGGGCGCCCGGATCGCTGGGCACATACAGGCCAGGGATACCCAGGAGGCCCGTCGCATTGACGACATTAATCAAACCGCTCAGCACGACAGGCGGTTCCTCTTTTTTGGGGTCTGTTGGCGAAACTGCCTGATAGCCAACCGCGTCAATGCCCTTCATCACGCCATCGCCCCCGCGCATGTCGCGAATTTGTTTTACCGGGTCGCCCTTGCTGAAGTCGATGGGGATCGCGCCAATCTGCTTGGCTTTGTTCAGGCGCTCCGGCACGCGGTCAACAGAGTAGACCTCCGACGCGCCGCGCAGCAGGCAGCTATAGGCCGCCATCAAGCCGACTGGCCCCGCGCCAAAGACGGCCACCGTCTCGCCGGGCTTCACCTCGGCCAGTTCCGCGCCGTGATAGCCCGTGGGGAAAATATCGGCCAGCAGGATATAATCATCCTCGTTCTCCGTGCCTGGCGGCAGCTTCAAGCAGTTGAAATCGGCAAAAGGCACGCGCAGCCACTCCGCCTGGCCGCCGCGATACGGCCCCATCGCCACATAGCCATAGGCTCCGCCTGCAAACCCAGGATTGACCGTCAGGCAGAAGCCGGTGTAGCCGCGCTCGCAGTTGAAGCAGAAGCCGCAGGCCACATTGAAGGGCATCACGACGCGATCACCCTTCTTCAAGCTAACCACGCCGGGTCCGGTTTCTTCGATGATCCCCATGTTCTCGTGCCCAAACACGATGCCCGCCTGCGCGGCAGTACGGCCCTCGTACATGTGCAGGTCGGAGCCGCAGATGGCAGTGGAGGTGACGCGCACCAGCACATCATTGGGCGCCTCAATTTTGGGATCGGGTACGTTCTCGATTTCGACTTTGAAGGGTTCCTTGTAGACGACGGCTTTCATCGTTGAATCTCTCCTTGTCGCCTGGATGGACGACACCCTCTCTGAAACGTCTCTCTTACTAACAGCGCGAGCAGAGATGCGAGGAATTGGTCCTAAACTTGCTCCTTTCCAGAAGAAGTCACAGTGTGGCTGCCGATGGGCCGAGGGAATGGCAGCACGGGTCAGAGGGCTGCACATCCTATGCCACTGGCGCCGCGCCCTTGTGGCGCCGACTTCCAGTCGGCTGGGGCAGGGAGGGGTGGTTTGAGCCGCCAACAAGAGGGGGAAGGTGAAGGAGATGCCACAAGAGAGCGGAGGATCGGTGGCATCTCCTTCCAGGGGGAGGAGCCTCAATTCCTCACTCAGAGTATAGAATATTTGTTCTATTTTGTCAAGAGCCTATCCCCTTGACGGCAGGTGTAATTTACTAGCGGGCATAGCTTTTGCTGCATAGGCAAGAAGAGGAAGCGCCATGATGGATCAGAACCCGCGCTTTTGGCATGAGGAATATGTTCTGCATGGGGAGGAGAGCCAAACCCTGGCCGATATGTTTAGCTCGTTGGGCGCCCCAACTCCGCCGGAAGATATGTCAAGCAGCATTGGCGGGCCACTGGGCGCTGGCGCGGCGCCAGAGGTGGCGACTGAAGCGGCCCGACGGTTAACCGCCATCTTTCACGTCCAGATAGAACGCGCAGGGCGTCTGCTGGATGCGTCGTTGTGCGCGCTCTATCTGGCCGAACCGGCCCAGGCCAGCGCTGCGCCATTACCGGGGGCACGCCCCCGGCGGGGCGTGCCGAACACCGCTGGCTCCGGCGCGCCGGGCCGCCCAGCGCTCTATCTGCGCGCTTTGTATGGCGCCCCCTGGAGCCAGGAAGCCACGCGCCTGGGTATGCCGACCCCGCCGGGTGGCCCGGCCATGCAGGTGCTGATCGATCAGGCGCCCCTGCTCAGCGAGCGAGCGGACACACCCACGCTCAACGAGTGGGCCAGGGCACAAGACGTGCGCCGCTGGCTCTATGTCCCCATCATCGGGCTGGCGCCGTTCTGGCCCACCGCGCCGGGCGCGGGCAGGCGGCCCTCCGGCGATCTCAGCAGCGAACAAACCGATCAGGCCGATGCGCCCAGGATGGCGCTGGGGGTGCTGGCAGTGGGACGGCTCACGCAGGCTCCTGAGTTTAGCACAGCGGATACGCGCCTGTTGAGCGCGCTAGGCGATCAACTGGCGCTGGCAATCGAGAATGCGCGGTTGAGCGAGCAGGTGAGCCTGGGGCACGAATTAGCCCGGCGCTATCAAGACGTGCTGACCGTTGCCGAGCGACGCGAACGGGTGCTGGGAAGCGTCAACGAAGGCGTGCTGCTCCTCGCGCCCAGCGGCCAGGTGATTCAACTGAACGCGGCTGGGCGCGCGCTGCTCGGCTGGGCGCGGGCCACCGGCCCCTTTGGCTCGCTGGGCCGCGTACAAGAGTATGAGCCGGTCGAGATGCGCAACGTGCTGGGGGATGTCTTGCGCGTCGAGGATTGGCCGATCTTTCGGGCAATGCGCGGCGAGCGTTTCACCAATGTGGAGGCGCGCTATCTTGGCCCCGACCGTCACGAGCGCCTGCTTATCTTCAGTGGGCGCCCGCTGCTCGATGACAAGGGACGCCTGGAATACGCCCTGCTCAATTTTCATGAGGCCAGCGGCGAGCAGATGGCGCGCGCCGAACTGGAGCAGATGGTGCGGCTGGCCGATCAGCGCGCCCATTACGTTGGCGCCGTGCTGGAGGCCATGACCGATGGGGTTCTCGTCTGCAATCATTATGGTGTCTTGCTGCTGGTGAACCCGGCGGGCAAGCGCATGCTGGAGACCGATCAGGTCCGGCTTCTGCCGGGGCAGTATCACCTCTCGCGCTTTATCACCGACTTCCAGGCGCGGGCGCTCAACGGCCAGCCGCTGGCGCTCGATGAGTTTCCGCCAATGCAGGCGCTGCGCGGCGAGACGGTGCGCGATGCAATGGTGCTGCTGCGTCGGCCCGACAACGGCCACGCGTGGCAGGCGCATATGAGCGCCTCGCCCGTGCGCGAGCGCGCGGCAGGGGCGCCAATCATCGGGGCAGTCGCGGTCATGGTCGATGTGACCCAGGCGCGCGCGCTGGACCGGGCGAAAGATGAGTTTCTGGCGATCTCGGCGCATGAATTACGCGGCCCGCTGACTTCTATTCGCGGCTTTGCCCAACTCTTGCGGCGTGGCACCAAACAGGCGCCACAAGGCGTTGAGCGCCGCAACGATATGCAGTGGGTGGAGAAAATTGAGGCGCAGGCAGACCGCCTGGGAGAGTTGATCGAGGAATTGACCGATGCCGCGCGCGCCGATCTGGGCAAGTTCGACCTGCACCTGCGTCTGGTGCCCCTGGGCGCGCTGCTGCGGCGCGTGGCCGAGGCCCAGCAGGTGACGACGGATCGCCATAGAGTCGTCGTGGCGGCTCCGGCAACGGGCCTCTTTGTGCATGGCGATGAAACCCGGCTGGAGCGCGTCGTCAACAATCTGGTCATCAACGCCATCAAATATTCGCCCGCCGGGGGCGAGGTTTCGATCACCGTCGCGGATGTGGCCGGACCCGACTCGTCCGCCCTGGTCGAAGTCTCCATCCGCGATCAGGGTCAGGGCATTGCGCCTAGCGATCTGGAGCGCATCTTTACGCGCTTTACGCGGGCCGACCCGGAGCATCACACGCAGGGGCTGGGTCTGGGCCTCTATATTGCCCGCGCCATCATCGAAGCGCACGGCGGGCGCATCTGGGCCGAGAGTAAGGGGCTGGGGCAGGGCAGCACTTTTATCATCCGGCTTCCGCGCGAGGCGAGCGGGGATAGGGTCAGGATACCTGGACAGTAGCCCATCTGGGCAAAAAGTTTGCCCAGAGGCCCATCCGTCGGCTATAGTGCTGAGGAGCGAATGGGAGGTGTCCAGGTATGCGAAGAAAGCAGCGTCTTGCCATTGCCCTGGCGCTGGTCTTGCTGGGCTGCGCGCTGATCGGTGGCTACAGCGCGTGGAGCATTGGCCTCAATCTCGTGCAGGCGGCTGGCCCGCCAGGCTCACCGCCGGTCCAGTTTATTATTCAGCCGGGCGAATCGACGGCGCAGATCGGCGATGATCTGGTGGCCCGGAAAATCATCACCAATGCCCTCACCTTTCGCCTCTGGGCGCGCTACAAAGGGCTGGACCACCAACTTCAGGCGGGCGCGTATCAGATTTCGGCCTCGATGACCGTGCCGGAGATTGTGAATGTCTTCCTTACCTCTTCGCCGGTTGAACGCTGGGTGACGGTCACGCCGGGGGAGCGCCTCTGGCAGATCGCCAGCCATTTCGCCAATGAGCCGACGCTCCAGAAGTTCAAGAGCGCCGACTTCGTGCAGATCGCCAAGACAGGCACATATACCGATGCCACCGGCAAGAGTGTCTCGCTGGCCTCTGAGTATTGGTTCCTGAATCACGACCAGCAGGATGGCACAGCCCCCAGCTTTGCTCTGGAAGGTTATCTCTTCCCGGATTCGTATCTGGTGGCTTCAGATGCCACAGCGGCGGATGTCGCGCATATGCTGCTGAACGATTTCGGCCAGCAACTCTGCCCCGGCCCTGGCAGCCAGCCCGACGCTTACCTGAGCAACGAGCAGCAGTGCGAGGCGCACGCGGCGCAAGACCCCACGACCCATCAGAGCATCTTCGATCTGCTCAAGAGCCACTACAGCAACGCTGACGGCGCAAGCATGGCCGACAAGCTCTATCACGCCCTGACCCTGGCCTCCATCATCGAGCGCGAGGCGCGCACCCACGCCGACCGCCAGGGCATCGCCTCGGTCTACTACAACCGCTATCTGGTCAGCAAAGGTGAACTGACCCACGTCGATGCCGGGGTCGATCACCTGCAAGCCGACCCCACGCTGCAATACGCGCTGGGCACGCCCACCCAGCCCTGGCCGCAGTTGACCCAGGGCGGCAGCACGTACCAGCTTGGCGTCTACGATACCTATCAGAATCCAGGGCTGCCGCCGGGGCCGATCTGTAGCCCAGGCGCCGACGCGCTGACGCAGGCGATCAACCCCGAAAAGACCACCTACCTCTACTTCATCGCGGGCAAAGACGGCCAGACCCACTATGCCAGCAACTATGCCGAGCAACAGCAGAACATTAACAAATATGGCATCGGGTGAGGACTAAAACATGGTACACTCCCCTTTAGGATGCTTTCGTTATCGGCGCTTTCTCTCATGCGTTCTACAGAAAGAGATGATGTATGAGGGGATGGCCTGTGAGTTCAAGGGATATATCAACGCTGACGCAGATCATCGCCCGTTTTGCGGGCAAGAAGGTGCTGGTGGTGGGCGATATGGTGGCCGACGAATACATTGTCGGCACGCCCACGCGCATTTCCCGCGAGGCGCCTGTGCTGGTGCTGGAGCAGCGCGAGCATTTCACCGTTCCTGGTGGGGCAACCAATCCAGGCGTCAATGCGCGCGCACTGGGCGCGGAGGTCTATCTGACCGGGCTGGTTGGCAATGACCCACCAGGGACGCGGCTGCGGGCCAAACTGGCAGAACTGGGCATGCGCTGCGAGGGGCTGTGCTGCGAGGAAGGGCGTCCGACCTCGACGAAGACGCGCATCCTGGCCGGGAGCAGCCAGCTTGTGCAGCAGCAGATTGTGCGCGTCGATGTCGTCGATGGTTCGCGGCTGGGCAACGGCTCGCAGGCCGAGATACTGGCTTATATCGAGCGAATGCTGCCGGAGATGGACGCGATCATTATCTCTGACTATGAGAACGGCGCAATCAGCCCGGCGATTATCGAAATGTGCATCACGCTGGCGCGCCAGCATCGCAAGCTCATCACGGTTGATTCGCACGGCGACCTCTTTCGCTTTCGGGGCGTCACAACGGTGACACCCAACCAGCCCGAAGCCGAGGCCACGCTCAAGACGGTGATTACCAACCTTGCCAGCCTGGAGGCCGCCGGGCAGCAACTGCTGGCAGGCACGCAGGCGCAGGGCGTCTTGATTACGCGCGGCAGCGAGGGCATGAGCCTCTTTCAAGTGGGCAAGCCGCCGCTGCATCTACCCGCCAGCAATCTCACGGAGGTCTTCGACACGACCGGCGCGGGCGATACCGTCGCCGCCACCTTCACGCTGGCGCTGGCGGCAGGCGCAGAAATGGGCCACGCGGCCATGCTTGCCAACATCGCGGCGGGGCTGGTTGTGCGCCGCCTGGGCTGCGCCACCAACACGCCAGAGGAACTGATCGACGGTGTAGAGAAGGTGCTGGGAGCGGAGAGCTAGCCGATGGCCGCGATCTATCATTCACCAGCAAAGTTTTATGAACGAGCGCCACTGGCGGCGCTGCTGCGTCAACGGCAAGCGGCAGGAGCCAGGGTGATCTTCACTAACGGCTGTTTCGATCTGCTGCATCTGGGCCATGTGCGCTACTTGCAGGCGGCGCGGGCGCTGGGCGATCTGCTGGTTGTCGGCGTCAACAGCGACGCCTCCACGCGGGCGCTCAAAGGCGCGGGGCGTCCGCTGGTTCCGCAGGAGGACCGGGCGGAGGTGCTGGCGGCGCTAGCGTGTGTGGATTACGTGACCATCTTCGAGGAAGTGACAGCAGTGGCGCTGGTGGAGGCGCTGCGCCCGGATGTCTATGTGAAAGGCGGCGATTACGCCGCGCCCAACGCGGCTAGCCAACCCGACGCGATTCATTACGCCAGACTGCCAGAGGCCGCGCCTGTGCTGGCCTACGGCGGACAGGTGCGCCTGATCCCCTATCTGCCGGGGCATTCAACTACCGCGCTGATCGAGCGCATCCGCCAGCTTGGCAGCGTGGAGGGCTGATCATGGAGCGCGACCTGATCTTGCCTGGCAATGCGGAGCCGACAGAAACCGCAACAGAGGGCACGCAGCCCGCCCCTACCCCGCAGGGGGGTGAAATCGCCAACACGAACCGGCGGCTGGTCAAGGCGGCAACCTTGATCATGATCGGCAACCTGCTCAGCAGCCTGCTGGGCATGGTGCGCTTGCAGGTCATCAGCGGTCTCTTTGGGCAGGGCGAAGAGACCGGCGCGTTTTTTGCCGCGCTCAAAATCCCGCAGCAGTTTTTCGATCTGCTGGTTGGCGGGGCGATCAGCGGCGCGCTCATCCCCACCTTTGTGGATTACAGCGCGCCGCAAAAGCGCCGCGAACTCTGGCGCGTCTTCAGCACCATCCTCAATCTGGTTGCCATTGTTACCGCCATCGTGACGGTTCTGCTGATCCTGCTGGCCCCGCTCTATCTGGGCTTGCTGGTGCAGTATCAGGGCGCGAGTTTCACCCTCACCGTCAACCTGACGCGCATCATTCTGCCCAGCCTCTTCATCCTGGGCCTTTTCGCGGTTGGCTCGGCGCTGCTCTATGCCTTTCGCTCGGTCATCTTTGCCTCCTGGGCCAATGGCCTCTACCACGTCGGCACGATTCTGGGCGCAGCCGTCGGCGTCGTCATCCTGGGCCAACATTACGGCATCTACGGGGCGGCGGCGGGTGTGCTGGTTGGCGCAGCAGGCGAGGTCGCGCTGATCGGCGTGGGGCTGGCGCGCCAGGGCATCCGCTATCGCTTCGTGCTGGACCTCAAGCATCCGGCAGTGCGCCAGATTACGCGGCTCTACGCGCCAGTGGCGCTGGGACTGGTCATCACCGTGCTGGGGCAGCAGATCGATCTGCGCCTGGCAACCGGAACGGGCGCGCAGAACCTGAGCGCGCTGGCGACCGCTTCCGCGCTGATCGGCTTCCCGACGGGGCTGGTGGCCGCCGCGCTCAGCTTTGCCATTCTGCCCGCGCTCACCGCCCACGCCAGCGAAGGCAACAACCAGGAGTTCAAGCGCACCCTGCGCCTGGGCATCAAGCTGGGGCTGCTCTTGATGATTCCGGCGCTGGTCGGGCTGGATGTCCTGCGCCTGCCGATTGTGGCCGTCATCCTGCGGCATGGCGCCTTCACGCTCGATGATGTCAACCGCACGGGCCTGGCGCTGCTCAACTACTCCTATCAACTCCCCTTCCTGGTCCTCGATCAACTGGCGATTGCCGCGTTTTACGCGCGCAAGAACACCCTGACGCCGGTTATCATCGGCGTGGTCGGCTGGGGCTTCTATCTGCTGGTGGCCTTGCCGTTTGTGGGTAAGGTCGGCATGCCCGCGCTGGCCTTTGCCCAATCGGTGCAGATCAGCGCGCACGCCATCATCCTGATCTTTCTGCTGCGCCGGGCGATTGGCCCGCTCGCCGGGGAGGGGTTGCTGGCCGCGCTGGGCAAAATCTGCCTGGCCTCGGCGATCATGGGCGGCGTCTGCTGGGTCTTGCTGCAACTGGTCAGCCCGCTGGCGCTCTTCAGCTTGCAACACCTCTCAGGGCAGATCCTCACGGTTGCCGTCACGGCGGGCGGCGGCACGCTGGTCTACTTCGCCCTGATCCACTTCTTCGGATTAGAAGAAGTGCGCCTGGTGGGTGGGCTGGTACGCCGCAGGTTGGGCAGATAGCCTCAATACCATGCTTCCAGGCGGGCATCTCTTTCAGAAATCAGGTATAATGATACGCAGGATGGGGAATCTTTCCTGATTTTCCTCGAAAAGATCGCCTCTCCAACTCTAGGGATGGAGGCTGAACCATGAATTATTTTTTGGAGGAGCATGCGCCTCTCGTCGTGGCTGATGACAACGAGCAGGCTGCTGTACGGCGCGCGACGGATGCCAGCGTGCGCACCATTCTGGTCATTGACGACGACCAGGCGACCCTGCAGGCAGTGGCATGGATGCTGGAAGACCAGGGCTATACCGTTGCGGCAGTCAGCGGCGGGCGCGAAGCCTTTCAGTGGATTCTGGCTGCCAGGGCTGTTGGCGAGCCGCCCGCGCTCATTCTGCTTGATCTCATGATGCCGGGGATGAGCGGGCCGCAACTGGTCGCGGCGCTGCGCCAGACATGGGGAGCGAAGATTCCACCCATCATCATTATCAGCGCCGACCGAGACGCGAGCTTGCGCGGACGCGAACTGGGGGCGGCATGCACTTTTCTGAAGCCGTTCGATCTGGCCGAATTGCTCAGGGCCGTTGAGCAGATTGCCGCCTGAAACGCGCAGGTTTCAGCAGCCCCTGGGCGCCACATGTGGGTGGTTGGTGTTTCGGCCTGGTATCTCTGCTGCG
>JBJKSJ010000017.1:0-11635 GCA_046704085.1 Ktedonobacterales bacterium
TTGATCACCTGCGCGCCAGCGTCATGGAGGTCAGTCGGCGTGGCATCCGCGAAGGGATGATCCTCAGCTACGCCCGACACGGCGCGGGCTGGCTCGCAGCCGCCCAGAACGGCGAGGATTGACACTACCTCGCGTTGCAGTGTGGGGATTGTACCGCCAGGGCTGCGTCCCGCCGCCGCAGGCGCGGCCTCATAACGTTTTCCAAATGCGCGCTTGGCGCGCGGCCAGGCCCGCAGCGGCGATTTTGATCGACGGAGGGCTTAGCGACGGCGGCGCGCGGCGCGATGCCTGGCAGCGCCGATATGTTCTGGCTTGCGCGTATCCGGCTCTTTGGTAGCGACACGCAGTTCCGAGGAGATCAGCGTCAACAACAACAGTCCCGCCTCCGGCAGATAGGCATACTGCGCCGCTGGATACCTTGAGCGCACATACAGCGCCAGGCCTAGCGACAGCAAGAAGCCCAGGACAATCGAGATGCGCGTATGCACCTGATGCCCATGAATGCTCACAGTGATACCATAAAAGCTCAGGGCCGCCGCCACAACCGCCAGCCCGCTCCAGACATTCACCACCGGCATCCTGGTCTCAGCCGCAAAATAATAGCCGCCGCCAAAGGCGGCCAGCAGTCCCAGGGCAGCAAAGAGTGATTCAAGCCGACGAAACATACAGTCATCCTTTTGCGCATCATGCGGAGGGTATGGCGCATCATGCAGGGAGAGGCTCAGATTCAAGCGATGCTCTGGTCTGCCAGACTCTTATTGGTTGCCAGCATTGTGCCAGGTGATCCGGCTAACCCCTGGCGCTCTCACCCAGCGTCGGCGCGGGCTGCCCCGGCTGCGCCCCGCGCAGTTGGGTGCGTACATACCCGAGCGACTCCGCCAGCCGTTCGCGTCCCTGGCGTAAACTCCAGGCATGCAAGTGATACGGGCTAACCTCCAGCGTCACCAGCCCGGCATAGTTATCACGGGCCAGTGCCCCCAGAAACTCCGCCAGCGGCAGCGCCCCCTCGCCTGGCACAAGATGCGTGCGATGCTTGCCCCCGCGTATCACCCAATCACTCAGGTGGATATTGCGCAGGTGTGGGCGCAGCTTTGCGTACAGCGCCAGCAGATCATCTCCATTCGCCCCCGTATGCGCGGTATCCAGCGTAATCCCCACCTGCTCGCCCTGATCTTCGACAAAGCGCAGCACCGTATCGACATCATCCATCGCCTCGCGGCGCCGACGCTGGGTAAACTGGCTGATCTCCACCGCAACCGTGATCGGCGCCCCAGGAAGCGCCAGCGCCGCCTGCATGGCCTGCGCATAGGCGCGCCAGCGGCGATTGCCCTCTTGCCAGGCATCCGTCGCGTGGATGACCACCACCTCGCAGCCAAGCGCGCGCGCCGCTCCGACGGCTGCTATAATATTTCCTGTCGCGCTGCTCGGCCAGCCCGGCACACGCAGCAGCGGGGGATGCAGGCTCAGCGGCGTCGCCCCCATCTTGCTGAACAGCGCCTGAACTCGCTGCTGTCCACGCAGCACATACTCTGGCCCAATCACCAACTCTACACCATCAAACCCCAGATCACGAGCGACGCCCAGCGTGAAACGGAGGGGTAGATGATAGAAGGACGCCGTTGAAAAACTCAGCTTCATATTTCCAAGCCTACACTCTTCTCCTCGTCACTGTCAAGGCTTTTCTCAGTCCTACTCTAGAGATAGCATGCCTTATGCCAGGTAGCGCGTGATCGAACAGGAGCCTGGCCCACATTCCTGAAAGCCCGCGCAATCTTCAGAGATGAGTGTCTGGCGCGCCCAGCAAAGAGGCCGGAGCCAGGCAGCTTCGGCCTCCTATCGTCATTATGCAAACAGGATACCTATGAATAACGAGCCATCCAAAGCATACTGGCTTAAGGATAGATGCCACGCGCAGCCGTCGCCTCGGCGACTCGCGTCACTGCCAGCAGATACGCCCCCATACGCATGCTCACCCCAACGTTCTGCGCCTTCTCATAGGTGGCCTCGTAACTGCGGCGCATGATGCGCTCCAGTTCCGTGTTAATCTGCTGCTCGGCCCAGAAGAAACGCTGAAGGTCTTGCACCCACTCGAAATAGCTCACCGTCACCCCGCCAGCGTTCGCCAGAATATCGGGGATGACCGGAATGCCGCGATCATTGAAGATGGCGTCGGCGTCGGGATTGGTCGGGCCGTTGGCCGCCTCAACAATCAGCCTGGTGCGAACGCGGCTGGCGTTGCGCCCGGTCAATTGTCCCTCGGTGGCCGCCGGCACCAGAATATCACAGGGCAACTCTAAAAGTTCGGCGTTGCTAACTGGCTCCGTCTCCGGCAGATTCGTCAGGCGACCATGCTCCTGCACATAGCGCAGCGCCCGTGACACATCAATGCCGTTGGAGTTATACACCCCGCCGTAGAGGTCGCTTAACCCAACCACCTTCGCCCCAGCTTCATAAAACAGCCGCGCGCTGATCGAGCCGACATTGCCAAAGCCCTGCACAACCACTTTCGCCCCCTCCAGCGAGATGGTCGCGTGCTGGACCGCCTGCTGCGTCACCACCAGCACACCACGCGCCGTCGCCTCCATCCGGCCCTCGCTGCCCCCAATCGAGATCGGCTTGCCAGTCACCACCGCCGGAATCGAATAGCCGTGATGCATGGAATACGTATCCATAATCCAGGCCATCACCTGCGGGTTCGTATTCATGTCTGGCGCCGGGATGTCGCTATCGGGGCCGATCAAGATGGCGATTTCCGTTGCATAACGGCGCGTGAGACGCTCCAGTTCGCTCTGCGAAAGCTGGCGCGGGTCTACAATGACACCGCCCTTCGCGCCGCCAAACGGAATGCCCACCACCGCGCACTTCCAGGTCATCCACATCGCCAGCGCGCGCACTTCATCCAGCGAAACATCCGGGCTATAGCGAATGCCGCCTTTAGCCGGCCCCCGGTTGATATTATGCTGGACCCGATAGCCCGAAAACATCTTCACCTTACCGCTATCCAGGCGCACGGGAAAGTTCACCGAAAGTTCGCGCTTGGGTTGGCGCAGCACCTCTCGCAAATCTTCATCAAGATGCAAGAGTTCAGCAGCCTGATCGAACTGGGCAACCGCCACTTCATAGGGATTAAGCACTTCAACTGCCACGAGTTTGTCAACCTCCTTGGTATATCGGCCTGCATTGGCCGCTACTATGGGGGCGCCATTGGCCCCGATAAACACAGACACTACGAGCGATAGAAACACGTCCCGGATAAAACAGGCAGGCACTGCCGTGCGTACCGCAGAGTATACTGCATGTTGTAACGAATCGCCTCTTCTCCTGGTCTCATCCCTGAAGGCTGCCGATACGAGCGGAGCATAAAAACGGCCCGCCTTCTCAGGGGCAGGGCCACCAGGGTCTTATACTGCCTACGGGCCATCCAGACCCTTGCTCCCGGCCCTATGCCCGTAGATCAACCGTATAAAACGCCGTCTGCATCTCTGTTTCTTCCACGCCTACCGTAATGGATGCCAGGTTCGCCTTGCCGCGCGCGCGTAGTTGCTCGCTGATGCGCCCGGCCAGGTATTCTGCCAGGCGCTCCGCCGTCGCATTATCCACTGGCAGCGGCGTCACGCTGCTCCTCGGCAGCAAATACCGCTGCGCGCCAAAGCGAATCTCCCACTCGCCCGGATGCTCCATAATCTCCAGGTGCTTGCTCTGACGGGGCAGCAAAAACTGATGATCCAGTTCTTTGCAGATCTCGCGGGTAATCGACTTCAGCGCCACAAAATCCAGCACATAGCTTTCGGCGTTCAACTCCCCTGCCACCTCCACGCGCACCCCATAATTATGCCCATGCAGCGGCTCGGCAGTCTGCGCGTCAAACGTGATAAAATGGGCGGCGCTGAACCCCAGGTTCCCGCGCTCGATCAACACTTTCCAGGCCACAACGTCATCCTTCATCGGCGAAAAGAAACCTACCAGGAATTGAGAGGGCCTCTGCTATCAGGCCCACCTCTCGTTTCGCCTAAGCTCATTATAGCATCCAATCGGCCCCTCTACTACCCTTTTGCACTTTATATGCCCATCTCTGCTCCTTTGCTCAATCGAGGGCCGTTGTGTTCGCCCAATGATGGTTCACCTTACCTGCGTCCACTCCTCTAGCGCCCTACCTCAGATAGCAGTATAATGTTCTACAACAAGCCTGGCGGGCAGGGCCACAACCAGCGCAGATTGGACGGCTACGCATGCGCTTCAACCCCGCTGTTCTTGTTGACCTCACCTTACGGCCTGCGGAGGGATCATGCGACGAGTCGGCGTGATTGGCACGGGCGCCTGGGGCACGACCCTGGCTATCGTTCTGGCGAATAAAGGTTTCGAGACGATCCTCTGGGAACATCAGGAAGAACGGGCCACCGAAATGGAGCGCGACCGCGCGAACCGCATCTTTCTGCCCGATATACCCTTCCCCTTCTCGCTGCGTGTGACGGCCAATATCCACGAGGCCGTCGTCGGGTGCGAACTGGTGCTGCTGGTTACACCCGCGCAGCGACTCCGCGAAAACGCGCGCGCCATCGCCCTCCATCTCGCCCCCAACGCCATCATCCTCTGCGGCAGCAAAGGGCTGGAGATTGGCAGCCTCAAGCGCGTGACCGAGATTGCCGCCGAAGAACTCCCTGAAGGGCTGCGCGAGCGCATCGCCATCCTCAGCGGCCCCAACATTGCCAGCGAGGTTGCCAAAGGACTCCCCAGCGCCGCCGTCATCGCCGCTCGTGATCGCGCGGTGGCCGAGACAGCGCGTGAGATGATGAACACCACCACCTTTCGCGTCTACACCAGCAATGATGTCGTCGGCGTGGAACTAGGCGGCGCGCTCAAGAACATCATCGCCCTCGGCGCGGGCGCCAACGATGGCTGGGGCTATGGCGAAAACGCCAAAGCCGCCTTTATGACGCGCGGCCTGGCTGAAATTTCCCGCCTGGGCATCGCCTGCGGCGCCAATCCCCTCACCTTCGTCGGCCTGGCCGGCATGGGCGACCTGATCGCCACCTGTGCCAGTCCTCTCAGCCGCAATCGCCATGTCGGCTGGGAATTGGCAAAAGGGCGCCCGCTGGAGGAGGTTCTGGCAGGCATGAAAAGCGTCGCCGAAGGCGTCACGACGACAAAGGCCGCCAAAGCGCTGGCCGAGCGCTTCGGCATCGAAATGCCCATCACCCACACCATCCATGCCATCCTCTTCGAGGGCAAGAATCCCCGCCAGGGCGTCATCGAACTGATGCTGCGCGACCCCAAAGACGAACTGGAAGGCATTCGCGGCATGATGGGCAGCTAAGCAGCAATCCGCCCCTGAAGCAGGTTAAGTGCCAGGCAGTGATAGAAAGCATGAGGCCCAGTCCCATCTGGTAGACGAAGACTGGGCCTCCATTGTAGAGCGCCGCCTGCGGGCGATGAAGGCTAGTGGTTGGTCTGAACCTTGATCGTGCGCGGCTTGAGTTCTTCCGCCTTGGGCAGCGTCAGCGTCAGCACGCCATTGTCAAAGGTCGCCGTCACCTTATCCCCCTGAATAGGGAACGGCAGCGTCAGCACGCGACTGAACGCGCCCTGGCGGCGCTCACGGACGTGGTAGCGCCCCTGCTGCTTCTCTTCCTGCTCCTCCTTCATCTCGCCCTTGATCGTCAGGCTCTCGCCCTGCACCGTAATGTCCAGGTTCTCCGGCTTTACGCCCGGCACCGAGGCTTTCACCACCAGATGATCGTCGGTTTCAAACATGTCCACCGCCAGACCCCAGGAGCGCCCAGAGCCGCGCAGCTCGCCCAGCATACTGGGCACAACAAAGCTCTCCTCCATCAACCGATTCATCGCATCGCGCAAGCTCCACAGTTCCCGTTCCGGATCAAAACGCATCAGGCTCATAGCATGCTCCTTTCATGTTTATCCACCAGCGCGGCGCCTGCACTGATTGACATGGCACCAGAGCTGTCGCGCCCCTTGCCACGCTGGCTGATCTCTTTCCAGCACCGATTATAGCGCAGCATGTGTTAAAATAATGTAGGAAGTCTATTAGAGTTTCGTAAGAGCCTCAATCGGCGCGGCGCTTGCTCCCGCCTGCTGGCGCTATCTGTCCAATGACGATACCTGTTGCTCCACTCAATAAAAAAGCCATCTCAATTGATGATGCCCTGGGCAGCCTGCTGCGTGGGGCGATTGATATGTTCAATGGGCGCGCGGGCATCCTCGTCCTGGCCGATCATCTCGACCCGGTAGGCATGCTTAGCCCCGTGCTGGTGAACATTGAAGAAACCGACGCGCGCGCCCTGCTTGATGTCCTGGAGCGCGTCAATGGCTGGAAATATCTGCTCTGGAGCGTAGAAAGCCTGGGACCAAAAGAAGTGCTGAACGGCACGCTTCTGCTGCCTGGCGCCTATCCAACTCGACTGGAAGAATTGTTCCCCCAGCGTCCGCTCGCCGTCCTGACCCTGGTGCTGCGCGATACCCAGGGCAATGTCGGCATGCTGCACATCCTGGGTGAGCAGTGGATCACCAGCATGCCTCTCTTGCGTTCCGAGCGCGCCAGCGCCGCCTATGCCGCCCAGACCGCCGCCGCCGTGCGCCATGCTATCGAACTCCGCCGCGCCCGCCAGGAGAAAGACCAACTGGAAGCCATCCTCTACTACAGCGCCGATGGCATCCTCACCGTTGATCGCCAACTGCGCATCACCAGCTTCAACCCGGCAATGGAGCGCCTGACCGGCTGGCGCACTCCGGAGGTCATGGGCCGCTTCTACTATGATGTCCTGCGCCCCAAAGACCCACAGGGCAACGAGCTTGGGCTGCATAATGACCCGCTGCTTCAGGCGTTCGCCACCAGCGGTCCCATCGTGGACCGCGAGATGATCATCACCACCAAAGACGGCCAGCAGGTCGATATTGGCGTCACCGCCTCCGCCGTGCGCTCACCGCATGGCGAGCCGCTCAGCGGCGTCCTGAACCTGCGCGACATCACTCGCATCCGCGAAAACGAGCAGTTGCGCTCGACGTTTATGTCGATCATTTCGCACGAATTACAGACGCCGATTGCCATCATCAAAGGCTACGCCTCCACCTTGCGGCGCGAGGACGCGAAATGGGACGAGCAAACGATACGCGGGCGGCTCGAAGCTATTGAAGAAGAGAGCGACCGACTGCACCATCTTGTGACCAATCTGCTCCAGGCATCGCGCATCCAGGCGGGTGGCCTCAAGATGGACCCCGGCCCGCTCGACCTGGCCGAGATGTCGCGCAAAGTCGTGCGCAAGTTTGCCGCGCACAGCCCTAATCACACCCTGCGTGTCCACCTGCCAGAGAACCTGCCTACCGTCTGGGCCGACCGCGAGCGCATCGAAGAGGTGCTGCTGAACCTGCTGGATAACGCAGTGAAATACTCGCCCCAATCCAAACTCATCCGCATCGAGGCCCAGGTCACAGACGAATCGGTCATTATCAGCGTCGGCGATAGGGGCATGGGCATTCCGCTCCGCGAGCAAGAGCGCATCTTTGATCGCTTCCAGCGCGTCGATAACAACGCCGCGCGCACCACCCAGGGCGCCGGGCTTGGCCTCTATATCTGCCGCGCCATCCTGGAAGCGCACGGCGGGCGCATCTGGGTGGAGAGTGAACTGGGCAAAGGCTCAACCTTCTTTTTCAGCTTACCTCGTATGGAAAATGCGCAATTGCCAATGGTGGTGTTTGGGGGCAGAGAACAGAAAGTCGGCGTCTAGAGGCTTTACAGCCGCGTATATGCTGGGGCTGGAATCTCTGCTCGTAGTCGTGAGTTTTGAGGAACTATGGACCAGCTTGACCCACGCAACCTGACCGTTCTCGTGGTGGACGACGAAGCGCGCATTATCGACTTTATGCGCATGAACCTGGAACTGGAAGGCTTTCGCGTCTTGGAGGCCGCCAACGGCTATGAGGCACTGGAACGCCTGAAAGAAGACCTGCCTGACCTGATTATCCTGGATGTGATGATGCCCGAAATGGACGGCTTCGAGACGCTCAAACACATCCGCGAGGTCTCCACCATCCCGGTCATCATGCTCACCGTGCGCCAGGAAGAGGGGGACCGTATTCGCGGGCTGGACCTGGGCGCCGATGACTATATCACCAAACCCTTTAGTCCCCGCGAACTGCTCTCGCGGGTCAAAGCGTTGCTGCGGCGCTCCTTCATGCCCTCGCCCACCCGCAAGACGCGCATTGAGGTCGATGGCGACCTGACCATCGACTTCAGCAAAGGTGAGGTCTGGGTGCGCGCCGAAAAAGTCGCGCTGCGCCCCACCGAATATCGCTTGCTCTATCATCTGGTCAACAACGCCGGGCGGCTCATGACCCACGAAACGCTGCTCTCCAAGGTCTGGGGCCACGAATACCGCGACGAGGCGCACTACCTGCGCCTCTACATCACCTATCTGCGCCAGAAGATCGAGCGCGACCCCGCGCATCCCAAATACATCCTCACCGAGCGCGGCCTGGGCTATCGCTTCCGCGAACTGGAGCCAGTGGCCGGGGCGTAACCTGGCTCACAGCCCATACACCACCCGCGCCACGCCGTTCAGGATCGATTCCGCAGCATCCAGCGCCTCGCTCGTAGAGAGCAGATTGGCCTCAATCAACTCGCCCAGCGCCGCGCCGAGCGTGCGCCGACCCTGCAGCGCGCCCAGCCAGAGATGCTCTGGGATGACCGAGCTATCCGAACCGTAGAGGATTTTGGCCGCCGGAGCCAGCGCCAGCAGTTCACGCCAGATCGTCGGCAGCATCCCCACCAGGAACGGATTTGCCAGCGAGACATCCACAAACACCTGGGGATAGACCGAGGCCAGATACGCCGCCTCGCGCGTATACGGGTAGCCAGCGTGCAGCAGCACGATCCGCGCGCCACGATAGGGGGGCCGCTCCTGGCTGGCCCGAATCAAGGCGCGCAGCCACAGGGGATTACTCATCAGCAGGTCAAGGTCCGTATCGCCAAAGCCCGTATGCACCTGGATGGGTATATCCTGCCGGGCGGCCTGCTCCAGCGCGCGATAGAGAAAAGCATGCAGCAGCGCCCGCGCATCCGGCCCGGCCAGGCGCACCCGTCCCTCCCTGGCAACCACCGCGCGCGCCAGCGTGAATGCTGCCCGCACAGCCTCCTGCGTCGGTTCACGCACATCCAGCCCACCGCGATAGGCGATAATGCTCTTCAGCGCCACCACCCCACGCGCCCGCAAATTCTCAAGCTCCGCGTTGAAGACGGCCAGCAGATCATCTAGCGATGCTGCGTGCAGCAGCAGCGACTCCAGCAACGTTTCCAATCGCAGCACGCGCCAGGAAGGGCAGCCGCACGCCTCGCCCATCGCCGCCACGCCAAGCGCCTCCCCTGAAGCCGGATAGCCATCATCGACCAGCAGCCCGCCCAGGCGCGCCGCGCCCACTATCCCCGCCAGGTAATCATCGGCCTGCGCGGCGCGCTCCGCCAGGATCGTCTCCTCATCGGCATCGGGCGCAAGACCCAGCGCGCGCCGCATCTCACGCAAAGCCCACTGATAATAAACAAGCGAGGGCACATAGTTTTCTACGCGCTTCCGGCCCTCCGTAAAGCAGGCGCGAAAAGATGGCAGGTCTGTATAAAACCACTGCCGGATAAAGGGATGGCAATGCGCATCAACGACGGGAATCTCAGCGAGATCAAGCTGTGGCATACTGCCCCCTAAAAAGAGCCGCCCGCGCGAATGGCGGGCGGAAGGAAAATTGCAGGGTGACGATGAAGGGATGATTACGTTTAACCAACTAGGACCGGCCCACTAGGGCGTCGATTGCTGGCCTCCATCTGGAGGGCCTTACTCTTGGAGACAGCGGGCAGCCGCCGGGTAATAATGCGATCAGCCGCCGGATCAAGCGCGTGGATGAATGCCGTCACGATGTGCGGATCGAAGCGTCGGCCAGCTTCGGCCACCAGATAATGCTTGACTTCCTCTGCCGAGAGCGCAGCCTTATAAGGCCGCGCCGAAAGCAGCGCGTCGTAGACATCGGCCACCGTCAGCATCCGCGCGCCTATCGGAATCTCCTCACCACGCAAACCCGTTGGATACCCCGTCCCATCATAGGCTTCATGGTGATAGAGAACCGTCTCAATCAAGAATGAATCCAGATCATAGCCAGCCAGCATCCGCGCGCCTACCAGGGGATGCTGCTCCATCAGCAACCGCTCCTCTCCGGAGAGGGCACTCTCTTTGAAGAGAATATCATTGCCAATCCAGGTCTTGCCCAGGTCGTGAACCAGCGCCGCCAGGGCAAGCTGATGGGCGCTCTGCTGATCCCACCCCATCCGCCGCGCCAGCCGCGCAGCGTAGCCCGCCACGCGCTGGCAGTGGTCATAGGTCAGGACATCGCGCTTCTGAATACTTTCCGCCAGATCGTGAATAATACGATCAGTATCACGCTGGTCGGTATACACTATGACATCTAACGCAGCCACGTTGCTGCCTCCCTCTCCCAAATCCATTTGGCTACCAATCTGCTCAATACGCTGCTGGCGCAGAATACCTTACCCACATTACGCACATCAGGGCAAAAAGTTCACAGCCGAGCCAGTTTCTACGCTTCGAGCATGCGTCCTGCACCCTATAACGCGACATCGCACCAAAGGTAACGAGCGCTTGCCAGTTGTGCTACTCGCCCGGCCATCTGATGACCCAAAGGAGAGGTTTCCCGCCAGGCAAAGCCCGTTGCAAGATTCTTGCCAGGTGCTCCAGCCCCGCTGCCTGTTGCTTAAACAGACGCTTGAATCCTCGCTATCGTTCCCTCCATAGTACCAAAAGTTTCTCCTTTCATACTCTTCATACGGAAGCGCGTTGCAGCAGGCAAGAAAGTTCAGCGCAAATCCGGCACAGGATATGCTATGTGAGGAGTGTTACCCTGCCCGTTTGATTGGATGCTTTTGGAAAACCCTGGCCTGGATCGACTCAAAATCGGGGAGTACTTTTAGGCCAGAGGCGCACAGACCGGCGCTGGCGCTGCCAGGCGGGGTCGAGGGTTGAGACGCTATGACGACCTACCGCATTCTCTGCTTTATCGCACTGTGCATTTGCCTGGTGTTCATTTTCTATTACCCCTGGACGGTCTTCTTCCTGCTGCCGCTCTGGGTGGCCTTTATCTTCCTGCTCTGGAAGGTGGCAATGGCCCCTGTCAGCGACCCCAAGCGCGCAGTTATCTTTCGCATGGAGGTCTTTCACCACATCGCCAAATCGGGCTACATCTTTCTGCTTCCTACTCTTGATCGAATTGAGCGGGAAATCTCTCTTGCCGAAGAGGTGCTGGAGTTCCGCGTGCCTCAATTCGTCACCGCCGATGGTCAGCGGCCAAACTGCAATCTCGAAATCGCCTGGAAGATCAGAAACGATGTTGAGGGACGAGTGAACGATAAGGTGCGCGAGATGGCGCTGATGACGGACGAACGCCGCCAAAAACTCGTTGAGCAGACCATCATCCGCATGGCGCGTGAATTGGCTCTGAGTTACGTCTCGGACCAGTTAAAAGATAACCGCATTCGCGAAGGCTTCTGCACCACCGTCGTGCAGGCGGCAAACGAGATACTCAGCAGTCATGGCCTCGTCGTTGAGCGCGTCTTCTGGCGCGGTTC
>JBJKSJ010000018.1:0-3927 GCA_046704085.1 Ktedonobacterales bacterium
TTCCTCATCAGGGGGGCAGATCGTCACGATTGTGGTGCTGGGTATTCTGGGGCTGCTCTTTCTCTGGCTCTTCTTGCAGCAGCGCCGTTTATTGCAGCGCGTCTCGCTGTCGCAGGGGCCACGCCCCAGGCAACCCCAGACCCGACCAGATCAGCCTGGCTCTATGGGTACAAGGGAGCGAGGCCCAGGCGGCGCCGGGACGACTGGGCAGAGTGGCCCAGAGGAGAATGCGCGGCAGCAGCCTGGGGCGCGTGGTTCTGAGGATGAGAGGTCTCGGTGAGACAAACATCAGGAAGCGCCTGAGCGCCTCTCAGTGATGCAGTCCGCCGATGAAGGCGACAATAAGATAGAGCAGCCAGATGACGGCAATTGTCACGAGGAAGGTTGCCAGCACGAAGCCATAGCAGCCGTAGTTGCTGCGGCGGCGAATCTCTAGCGCCTGGCGCAGTTGCTCGTTCATGTTGGCAGGATCAAGCTCGATTTCGGGATGCGTCTCAACCAGCCGGGCGAGCAGACTGCGAAACCCTTTGACGTTGGTCAGACCCTCGGCCACAATGATAGTATTTCCATCGGTCAGGTCGAGCATCAGCATCAGTTTGCTGGGGATATGCTCACCAGGGGTGAGAACCAGGCGGTTGATGGAATCGAAATAATAGGCCGTTTGCTCGCCTTCCTCATAGGCCACCGTCACCAGCCGATCACGGTAGAGCCGCAATTCTTTGGCGATACCATAGCGCACAATGCTCAGCGGTTGGTCTAGTGCCGCTGCTGCGCTATACGCTGATTCATCGGTTCCAGGAACGGATTCATCCCCGGAATGGCCTGCTTCTGGTAGGTTCATTGCCTCCCGGTACTCCTGAGCAAAAACATCAAGTTGATTATAGCACTCCGCTGCCAACGCAGGGGAACGGGAAAGGCCGATCTTGAATTAGCTTGATGCCCCTGCGTCCGCCTCCTCGCGCGCCGCGATGTCTCGTCGATAGCGTTGCCCTTGAAACTGGATGCGATCAATTTCCTGGTAGACGCGCGCCCTTGCGGCGGCAACACTCTGGCCCAGGGCTACCAGCGTGATGACCCGCCCGCCAGAGGTCACGATCTGGCCGTTTTCTGTGCGGCGCGTGCCTGCGTGGAAGGCGAGCAGATCGGGGGGAAGCTGATCGAGGCCGCTGATCGGGAAGCCGGTTTCGTACTTATCGGGATAGCCAGATGAGGCAAGCACGACGCCGCAGGCGGCTTCCGGTCGCCAGTCGATGCCTGTCCCTGCCAGGCGCTGCTCGCTGGCGGCCAGGCAGAAGGAGAGCAGGTTGCTCTTCAGGCGCGGCAGAATGACCTGGGTTTCCGGGTCGCCCAGGCGCGCGTTGAACTCCAGGACTTTGGGGCCATCGCTGGTGAGCATCAGCCCGGCATAGAGGACCCCAACGAACGGGCAGCCCTCCCACGCCATCGCCGCAATTGCCGGTTGCAGGATGGTCTGGAAGATTTGCTCTGCCAGCGCGGCATCGACGAAGCCAGGCGGAGAATAGGCGCCCATGCCGCCGGTATTTGGCCCCTGGTCGCCATCGAAGGCGCGCTTATAGTCGCAGGCGGGCACAAGCGGCAGCATGGTCGTTCCATCGCTCAGCGCGAAGAAGGAGACCTCTGGCCCCTCCAGGAACTCTTCGAGCAGGACGGTGTTACCTGCCGCGCCCAGCCGATGCTCGACCATGAATGCCGCCAGGGTCTGCTCGGCCTCCTGTCTGGTCGAGACGATGCTGACACCTTTGCCTGCTGCCAGCCCATCGGCTTTGATGACCAGCGGATAGTGGCACTCACTGGAGGCCAGAAAGCGACGGGCGGCATCGATGTGGTCAAAGCTGTTGGCCTGCGATGTGGGTATCCCGTAGCGCAGCATCAAGTCTTTCGCCCAGCTTTTGCTGCTCTCGATGCGCGCGGCGGCTTTCGTCGGGCCGAAGATGCGCAGGCCGCGCTGCTGGAAGACATCGACGAAGCCGCCGCCCAGCGGGTCATCCGGGCCAACGATGGTCAGATCGATGGCGTGTTCGGCGGCCCAATCGGCGCATCGAGCGAAGTCCATGATCGGCAAGGGGATATTCTGGGCAATAGCCGCCGTGCCGCCGTTGCCGGGCGCGCAATAGAGGGCGCTCACCTCTGAGGAGCGTGAGATGGCCCAGGCCAGGGCATGCTCGCGAGCGCCGGAGCCAATGATGAGGACGCGCATAGAGTACCTGCTTTCGTGGAGGGAGGCGCTGAAGGCGCCTGCACACGCTCAGGGGCTAAAACCACCCTCTGTAGTATAGCGCATGGGGCAGATTCAGGTGCAATGCCTGCCAGGCGCAGCCAGGCGTCGCGCACAAGAATCCCTAGAATCCCCAGAATCCCCAGAGTTCCTAAAGTTCCCAGAATCCCACTCCTTTTGGAGTTTGGACGTGACTGACGCAGTATGATATGCTGAAATCGTACCAGTCCGTGATCACGCCCTGAGTGGGGCCATCTGGGCTGTCTGTGCCATCCTTCCAAGGCGCAGATCGGCGCGGAGTACACCTCAAGCCCAAGCCTCCTGATATATGGCAAGGAGCCTGTCCATGCCTGACTTGCCCACCGGCACGGTGACGTTATGCTTCACCGATCTCGAAGGGTCCACCCGCCTGCTTCAACGCCTGGGCGCGCATTACGCCGAGGTGCTGGCGGAGATGCGGCGGCTGCTCCGCGCGGTCTTCGCGGAGTGGCATGGTTACGAGATGGATACCCAGGGCGACGCTTTCTTTGTCGTCTTCGCTCGCGCTACCGACGCTGTGGCGGCGGCGGAGGCCTGCCAGCGCGTGCTGGCTGAGCATGCCTGGCCGGAGGGAGTGAGTGTGCGCGTGCGCATCGGACTGCATACGGGCGAACCTCAGTTGACGGCAGACGGGTACATCGGGGTTGCCGTCCATCATGCCGCCCGCATCATGGCCGCTGGACACGGCGGGCAAATCCTGCTCTCGCAGACGACGAGGGAACTGGTGGAGGCTGATCTGCCGGAGGGGGTTGTGCTGCGCGATCTGGGGGAACACCGCCTCAAGGATTTGCATCGGCCCAGCCACCTCTCTCAACTGCTGCTTGCCGATCTGCCCGCTGATTTTCCGCCGCTGAAAACGCTGGATACGCATCCCAACAATCTGCCTGTTCAGCCGACGCCGTTCATTGGCCGCGAGAAAGAGGTGGCTGCCGTCTGCGCGCTGCTGCGCCGCCCAGAGGCGCGCCTGCTGACGCTGACGGGAACGGGCGGGGTTGGCAAGACGCGCCTGGGGTTGCAGGTGGCCGCCGAACTGAGCGATCTCTTTGCGGATGGGGTCTTCCTGGTGTCGCTTGCTCCGGTGAGCGCGCCGGAGCAGGTGCTGCCGACCATTGCCCAGACGCTGGCGATTGGCGAGTATAGCGATCAGCCGCTGTATTCGTTCCTGCAAAACGCCCTCAAAGAGAAACATCTGCTGCTGCTGTTAGATAACTTTGAGCAGGTGGCGGCAGCGGCGGTCGTGATTGCTGAGTTGCTGAGCGCCTGCCCCAGCCTCAAGGTGCTGGTGACGAGCCGGGTGGCGCTGCATGTGCGTGCCGAGCAAGAGTTTGCGGTCCCGCCGCTGGCGCTGCCCAGGCTCACTAGCAAGCAGCTGGCTGATATTGCCACGCTGTCGCAGTATGAAGCAGTGGCGCTCTTCATTGCCCGCGCGCAGGCGGTCAAACCAGATTTTCAGGTGACTAACGCCAACGCCCCGGCAGTTGCACAGATTTGTGCGCGGCTGGATGGGCTGCCGCTGGCGATTGAACTGGCAGCGGCGCGCATCAAACATTTCCCGCCCCACACTTTGCTCGCGCGGCTGGAGCAGGGATTGGGTATTCTGAGCGGAGGGGCGCGCGACCTGCCCGCCCGCCAGCAGACCCTGCGGGGCCCGA
>JBJKSJ010000019.1:0-13162 GCA_046704085.1 Ktedonobacterales bacterium
TATCAGAAGGCTGCTGAGCCGCTCAAGGCGGCCAATCGCCCCTGGGGGCTGGATTTGACCGAGGTGGTCGCGTCGCTGCCAGCGGACGCGCTCAAGGGTATTCGCGAGGGTGGTGCCGATTTCGTCGCCTTCCCGCTCAACGCGCCTGCTCGGCTCCTTCAGGAGCGCCCTGAAGGGCTGGACCGCGTGGTCACAGTGGGCGAACTTCCCGACGATCCCAATCTGCTGCTGGCGCGCTCGATCAACCTGCTCTCTGTGCAGGCTGTGCGCTTTGACTTTGCCCTCTCGCCAGATCGCCTGAGCGCCCTGACCATCGAAGAGTTGCTGCGCTATCGCATGCTGCGCGAGACGATTCGCTTCCCTGCGTTGGTCAATGTCGAGGGCGATCTGGGCGACGAAGAGATTCGCACGCTGCTCAAAGCGGGCGCCTCAGCGGTCGTCGTGCAGCCCGCGCGCGGCGAGAGCGCCTCGGCGCTAGCCCAGCGCGTGGCGGCGCTGCGCGAGGCACTGGAGCGTGTGCCTCGCCCTGGCACTGAGGATGAGGATATGCCCAGCGTCTCCTTCGTCCCCGGCGCGCCGCCCGCCAAGGGTGAAGGCCAGCCGAACCGGCAGCACTGAATACTGAGCAAGCGTCAGGAGTCGAGGATGTTGGCGCCTGCTGCCTCGCGCAGCGCGCCCTCCTCGACTCTTGCTGTGCCCGCGCCTGTACCACCGGCTTCTAGCCGGGCCGTCCTGGGGCGGGCGAGGCGTCGGTTGCCGCGTGTCGGGACAAGCAAAACAGCCGATAAAATAAAATCAGTCTACATCAAAGGAGAAGTTTTAGAAATGAGCGAATCAACAACCCGCATTGAATCCCTCCAACGCCGCGTGCATGAAATGCTGGTGCGTCTTTGACCAGGCTGGCAAAGAACGCGAGATCGGGGCGCTCGAAGAAGAGAGTATGACCCCCGATTTTTACAGCGACCGCCGCCATGCCCAGACGACCATGCAGCGCCTCAACGCGCTGCGCAACGAGGTGGAAACCTGGCAGGGTTTAGAGACACGCTTGAACGATCTGCATGAGATGGCCCTGCTGCTGGAAGCCGAGCCGGATGAAGAACTCTCCGCAGAGGTCGAACGTTCGGCGGATGATGTTGAGAAGGAGCTTGAGAAGCTGCGCTTCGCCTTGATGCTCAACGGCGAGCATGACCAGCGCGACGCCATTCTCTCGATTCACGCGGGTAGCGGCGGCACCGACGCCCAGGATTGGGCCGAGATGCTCATGCGCATGTATCTGCGCTGGGCGCAGGCGCGTAACTACAAGGCCGAAGTGCTGGATGTGCTGGAAGGCGAAGAGGCGGGCATCAAGAGCGCCACCATAGAAATCTCCGGCCCCTATGCCTATGGCTATCTGCGCTCCGAGGCGGGCGTGCATCGGCTGGTGCGCCTCTCGCGCTTTGACGCCGCGCATCGGCGGCATACCTCGTTCGCCAAGGTCGAGGTCATGCCCGACATCGAGGATACGATTGACATCGTGGTGCGCCCCGAAGACCTGGAGGTCGATACCTATCGCTCCACCGGGGCGGGCGGCCAGCACGTCAATAAGACCGACTCGGCGGTGCGCATGCGCCATATCCCCACCGGCATTGTCGTCACCTGCCAGAACGAGCGCTCGCAGATTCAGAACCGCGAAGTGGCGCTGAAAATCCTCAAGGCGCGCCTCTATGAGCGCGAACTGAAGGAGCGCGAGCGCCAGCAGGCCGCGCTCAAGGGTGAGCATGTGGAGGCCGATTTCGGCAACCAGATTCGCTCGGTCGTGGTCCATCCCTTCCAACTGGTGAAGGACCACCGCACCGGCTTTGAGAGCAGCGATACCACTGGCTACCTCGACGGCGAGATCGACCCCTTCATCGAAGCCTACTTGCAAAGCGTGGCAGTGGGCGTCTAATCCCAAATCCGGTGCTACAGGCGCCCTCGCCTGTAGCACCGGCCACCATTCATAAGAGACATTATCGGCAAGGTTATTCTGCCCGCTTCTCTTCAAGGAAGGGTGCCAGCACTGGTAGGAGGAGGTCAGTTTGGAACAGCATGTTGTAATGGGTGGCGCCAGGCAAGATGGCGAGTTGTGACGGGATGAGGTGTTCCCCATTCCAGCCAGCATCCTGCAAGCCACCGCCAAGCAGCGTGAAAAACTCGACCGCGTGCGCGGGCGGAAGCCCATCAGCATCCCCAGCGATAATCAGGGTCCGGGGTTTCAACGCGGAAACCTGGGCGGTCCAGTCGTAGTCCTGACTCAAGGCATCCCTCATGCTGAGGACCAATCGCGAAAAATCCTCTGGCTTTGGCGCAACACTCTTGTAGGCATCATAGATGGGCGTCCCCATGAAGAACTCCGGGGCGAAAGCGGTCATGCCCGCCCGCATTTCGGGATGCCAGCCAGTCCGTTTGAAGACAGTGGAGATCAGCACAAGTTTGTTGATACGTTCTGGATGGCGAATGGCCGTCTGGAGCGCCACCGCGCCACCCAGCGAGAAGCCCAGCAGATCGGCTTTTTCAAGTCCGAGATGGTCGATGAGGCCAGCAATATCGTCAGCCATTTGCTCAAAATCGATGGGGCGATCAGTCAGGGCAGTGCGCCCGTGTCCGTAGAGATCGACCCCAATGACCTGATGGTTCTGCGCGAGCGTGGGAGCAAGGGTAGAGAACATGTCAAAGCTTCCAAAGCCCCCGTGCAGCATGATCACAGGCTTGCCTGTTCCATGAATCTCATAGTACAGGTGGATGCCGTTGACATCGGCGTAGTTTCCCGCCGGATTGTTCGGATTGGTTGCCATGAACGTATCCTCCTCTGGTTTCAGTCGTGAGAGTTCCCTATTCTACCTATCTCTCTGCTGAATATTCAAGGCGCTCGTTCGCTATTTTCGTTCGGTTTCGTAACGCAGGGCGACGACTCCGCTCTTAAAGGTCTTTGACTCCAACAGTTTCAGGGGGAATTGACGGGTGACACCAGCAAACAGGGATTTGCCGCGCCCCAGCACCGTTGGATTGATGTTGAGTCGGTATTCGTCAATCAGGTCAAGCTGCATAAACGTCTGCGCCAGCGTGGTACTGCCGAGAAACCAGATGTCTTTGCCGGGCTGCTGTTTGAGTTTGTTGATTTCTTCGGCGATGTTGTCCTTAATCAGCACGGTATTCTGCGCGTTGTTCCATTCGATGCGCTCCAGCGTGCGCGAAACCACGATTTTGGTCGCAGTGTCCAGGAAGCGGGCATGTTCGAGCTCAGCCGGGGTGCTGGCTGGATTGCCCGGCACGGTGAGCCAGTACCCTGCCATACCTTCATACGTCCTACGCCCCCAGATGACAGCATCTGTCATGCCGTGCAAGGAATGGGCATACTGCTCAAGTTCGTCATCATAGGAAATCCAGTCAAGTTCGTCGTTGGGACCAGCCGCGAAGCCATCCAGCGAGAGATGGATGAGCGAAATGACTTTTCTCACGATTTTTCTCCTATTACGGCGCCTGTTTTCTTAAAGACAAAATGGGCATTTCTTTACTGGTCATCTGCGCCCACTATTCATTCTCTTTGAGAAGAGAAAAATTGGAAGAAGAAAAGCGCGCCTTGACGCCTTAGAACGGGCGTGCTATGGTTGCAGCAACTGGCGAAGGTGAGCAGCTTCAGATGAGGAAAGCGCAGCGATGACGACACAGGACGACGCGCACGGACAGGCGCAGGGGCAGCTTTTGCGCCGCGCCTATGCGGTGCTGGCAGATTCTGGCGCGCCGATAACGTCTGATGAACTTGTGCGGCAGCTATTTGGCGCGTCCGCAGCGGGGCAGGCCGGGCAGGTCTGGCTGGGCCTGCTGGAGCAGGCGCTGCGCCGCTCGCCGCTCTTTGCGCAGCGCGCCGATAGCCTCTGGCGGCTAACGGCCTGGGAGGCCGCCGAGACCCTTCTGGCCGATCTGGAGTATGTGGTCGTGGACGTAGAGACGACGGGCCTGGTCGCGGGGCGCCACAAGCTGATCGAGGTGGCGGGCCTGCGCGTGCGCGCCGGGATGGTCGTCGATGCTTTTCAGCAGCTTATCAATCCGCGCCAGCGCCTGCCCCGTTTCATCAGCGCCTTCACCGGCATCACCCAGGAAATGGTCAACGCCGTGTCGCCGGTCGATGAGGTCTTGCCCGCCTTCTTTGAGTTTCTCGATGACGCGCCCATCGTGGGGCATAACGTTGGCTTTGATCTGGGTTTTCTGGGCTATGAGGCGGTGCGCCTGGGCCATCCGCTGGCCGCCGATGGGCTGGATACGATCCGACTGGCGCGGCGGCTGATCCCTGGCATCCGGCAACTGAAGCTGGATAGCCTGGCGCGGCAGGTGGGCGTCGTCGTGCGCGACCGTCACCGGGCAATGGGCGACGCGCAGATCACCCAGGAAGTCTTTCAGCACCTGCTGGCGCTGGCCGCTGAGCAGGGCATCGAGACGCTGGCGCAGCTTCGCGAGATCATGCAGCGCGCTGGCGCGTCGCGGCGATCTGCGCCGGGTGAATCGGTGCTGGAGCGGCCTACTGGCAGCATCTATCTCAACCCGGCCTGGCGGCGCGAGTTTCCCTCCAAACCTGGCGTCTATCTGATGAAGGATGATCGCGGCGAGGTCATCTATGTGGGCAAGGCCAAGTCACTGAAAGATCGGCTGGCCTCCTACTACCATCAGCCGCTGGGCTACACGCGCAAGCTGGATGGGCTGCTGCAACTGGTGCAGGAGATCGAGGTGCGCGTGCTGGGGTCCGAGCTTGAGGCGCTGCTGATCGAATCCCAGCTTATCAAGCAGCTTCAGCCGCGCTTTAATGTGCAGCTACGCAACTACGAGGCGTACCCGTTCATCAAGGTCGATGGCCGACCCTATCCGCGCGTCTACGCCACCCGCGAGGTGCAGGCCGATGGCGCGCGCTATTTTGGCCCCTTCCAGAGCAGGCGTGTTGTCGAGGCCGCGCTGGAAGTGATCCACAAGCTCTTTCCTATTCGCACCTGCACGCGCAGCCTGCCGCCGCAGGCGCCGCCCTCCGAGCCGTGCATGCGCTATCACATGCACCGCTGCCTGGCTCCCTGCCGAGGCGATGTTGACCCTGCCGTGTATGACGACTGGATTGCGCAGATCACGGCTTTTCTGGGCGGCGAGCGCGAAGACCTGCTGGACCGGCTGCGCCAGGAGATGTGGGCCGCCTCCGCGCGCGATGACTTCGAGCGCGCCGCCACGCTGCGCGACGCGCTCAGAAATATCAGCCAGGTACTCGTCGGTCAGCGCCTGGTAACGGGCGCCGTCGAGGCTAATAACCTCTTGATTATCTATCCCTCCGCCGAAGAGGGCCAGGGCGAGGTCTTTCTGGTGCGGCATGGGCGCCTGCTGGAGCAGCGCCGCCTGCCGCTGGCCGACGAAGAGTTATTAGCTGGCTTGCGCGCGCTGATAGAGCAGGCGGCAGGCTTGCCGAAGCCGCCAAAGCGGGTGGGCAAAGCAGAGGTCGATCAGATCAACATCATCGCCCGCTGGATTCACCGGCACAGCGAGGAACACGAGCGCGCCTTCTTCCCGCTGCCCGCCGACCTGCATCGCCCGGAAGAGATCGAGCGTTTTGTCGCGCAGGTGGCGCTGGCCCTGGCCCAGCAGCCAGCGCGAGCAGAGGACTCTCTGTAGCGCCGTCTTCCAGGCGGCGCTACAGAGAGGTACTATCAGTCGCGGAAGGGTTTGATGACGCTGCTCTCCTCTTCTTTGCTGGTCATCACTTCGATGAAGTTGATCCGCGCCCAGGGGAAGATGAACGAGCGCGCGCCAGGCGTGACCCAGCCCACGCTTTTGTCGTCGCGCTTGCGCGGATTGGTAAAGCTCACAAAGGCCGAGTTTTCATTGGGCAGCATCTCCATATCTGCCACAATGGGATCTTCGTTCAGCAAATGAATAATGACCGTTCGCGCCATCTGCGCTGCCTCCTGATAATGCTTGCACTAAGATGCGGGGATGAGTGGCAAGGTCTTCACCGGCCAGCCTTGAGCAGCACCTTGACTGCCATTGCGCCAAACTTGAGTTGATCGCCATCGCGCAGCCGATACAGTTGGCCGGGGAACAGACGTGAGGAGTTGAGCAACGTTTCGTTGATACTCTTCAGGTCTTCAATATAATAACGTCCATCCTTCAAGAGAATCATGGCGTGCCGACGCCCAACCCCCTGCTCTATGCCGCCGTAGGGCGTTAAATCCACGTCGGGTTCCTGATGGGCGTCTTTTCGGCCAATCACAATGCTCTCGCGGGAATCCAGGTCAATCGTGAAGCCGGAGACCAACTGGAGCCGCAGGTGGGGTGGCGTTGTTGGCGCTGTGGCCTCCCCTTCTGCTGGTTCTGGCTCGGCCTCCTGCGCGCCCTCTGCTTCGATCTCTGCTGGCTCCTCAATTGGGCTGATTGTGCGGGATGGCGCGCTGGTAGGTCGGGGCAAACGCCGTCCACAGAAATCACAATAGAGCGCGCCGACAATATACTCATGCTGGCAATAGAGACACTCTGGCATACCAATCCGATCTCTGGACGATAAAAAAAGTGAGGTCTTCTTGACAGCTTTTGCGAGTGGCAGGAAGCTGCACAAGACGGCGGTATCGTACCATGATCGCCGCTTTTGTCAAGTAGTCTCTGGGTGATACACTCAGGCGGGCGCAAATTTAATCGCACTACCAGAGACTCCCTGACGTGGAGGGCGCCAGGCGCTGATCGCTTTGCATCGCCTGCTTTGTTTCATCGGCGCGCTGCAACAACTCTTCCGCGTTGCGCCGCGAGGTGTCGGTGAGCGCGCCGCCCAGCATCTGCCCGATCTCGATGGTGCGCTGCTCGTATTCCAACGGGCGCACCTGCGTGATCGTCCGGTCGCCCAGAACCTCTTTCGCCACGTTGAAGTGCGCGTCGCCAAAGGCGGCAATCTGCGGCAGATGGGTCACACAGATCACCTGATGATTGGCCGTCAGGTTCCAGAGCTTTTCGCCCACGATCTGGCCGCTGCGTCCACTGATGCCGCTGTCGATCTCATCGAAGATCAGTGTGGGCGTGGCGTCGGCTGCCGACAGGATCGATTTCAGCGCCAGCATCAGGCGCGAGGTCTCGCCGCCAGAGGCGATCTTGCCCAGCGGCTTGAACGGCTCGCCAGGGTTGGGCGCGATCAAAAACTCGACGCGATCAATGCCGGTGGCGCCAAAGCCGTAATATTCGGTTGGGCCGTCCGGCTCCAACTGAGCAGGCACGCCATCTGAATCATACTGCTGGCGCATCTCCACCTTGAAGCGCGCCCGCTTCATGTTGAGGTCATCCAACTGGCGCTCCATTGCCTCGGCCAGCCGCCCGGCGGCCTCACTGCGTATCTGCGAGAGGCGCCCGGCAAGCTCGCCGATCTGGCGGCGCAGTTCCTCGTCGCGCGCCTGCAACTCGGCCAGGCGCTCCTCGCGGTGCTGGTAGCGATCAAGTTCGGCGGCGGCATCCTGGGCATAGCGCAAGATTTCTTCAACCGTGCTGCCATATTTACGCTTGAACTTGGCGATCAGATCGAGCCGCTCCTCGATCTCGGCCAACCGCAGCGGGTCGGCCTCGATGCTCTCTTGATACGAGCGCACCGACATGGCGACATCTTCCAGCCGATAGATGATCTCCTCCAGCGCCGCGTTGTATTCCTGCATCGATGGGTCCAGCCGCGCCAGTTCCTCCATCGCGTGGCTGGCGCCCTTGAGCAGATCACCTGCCGACTGCCCATCTTCTGCGGCGCTCAGCGCCGTGTGAATGCCTGAGCAGAGCTGCGCCAGCCGCTCGGCATTGTTCAGCACGCGCCGCTCGCGCTCCATCTCTTCCACTTCGTTGGGCTGAAGTTTGGCCTGCTCGATCTCATCGACCTGGAAGCGCAGCAGTTCGACGCGCCGCTCCAGTTCGCGCTCGTTCTGCTGGAGCGATGCCAGTTCGCGCCGGGCGGCCCGCCATTCTGTGACCAGGGCGCCCACCTGCTCGCGCAGCGCCAGCGCCTCGGCGTAGCGGTCCAGGTAGTTGACGTGCTGCTCCGGGCGCAGGATGGTCAGGTGTTCGCTCTGGCCGTGAATATCGACCATCAGGCTGCCCACCTGCTGCAAGACCTGAAGGGGAACCGGGCGCTGATTGACGCGGGCCGTCGAGCGCCCAGACCTGTGAATCTCGCGGCCCAGGATCAGTTCGCCGTTATCGACCTCCAGGCCGTACTGGCCCAAAAGCTGGGCCAGCGCGAGCCGCGCGTCAGCCTGCTGTTCCTGGGCGCCCGGCGTCTCTGTGGTCGGCTCGCCGCTCTGGGTCTCGTCTACCTCAGCGGGAGCCGCGCTGTTCGTTCCCTGGTGGGTCGGCTTGATGACCGGCAAAGCGCCAACATCGAAGGCGCCATAGATCGTGGCGCGGTCCGCGCCGCTGCGCACGACCTCCAGGCCCATCTTGCCGCCAAGCAGCGCGCTGACGGCATCAATGATGATGGATTTGCCCGCGCCGGTCTCGCCCGTAAAGACGTTGAAGCGCGGATTCAGGCGTAACTCCAGCCGGTCAATGATGGCAAAGTCGGTAATCGTCAGTTCTGTAAGCATAGGCTTCTGTTACACTTCACTTTGCAGCTTCCGGGTCAATATCTGATAAAAATACGTAGGTGGACGCCTCCGCAGAAAGCGGGTCGTGTGCGGGCTGTTGGTGACGCTGACCAGCGCCCCATCGGTCAGATTGCGGTTGATCTGCCCATCGGCGGAAAGCACCCCATCCTGGCCGTCCGTCAGGATTTGCAGCTTGATCATCGCGCCAGGGTCCAGGATCAGCGAGCGGTCCGCAGCCAGGTGGGGCGCGATGGGGGTGATCACGCTGCCGCGCACCTGCGGATAGAGGACCGGGCCGCCAGCCGCCAGGTTATAGGCTGTCGAGCCGGTCGCGGTGGAGACGATCATGCCATCGGCAACGGTGGTATTGTAGAAGTGCCCATCCACCCAGACCTTGATGCGCACCACTCGTGGCAGCGCGCCGCGCACGACGACAATATCATTGAGGGCCAGGAACTCTTCTGATGCGCCGTTTGCCTCCAGCACGGCGCGCAGCATGGCGCGTTCATCCACCCAGCAATCGCCGTCGAGATTCAAGGGAAGCTGTTTTTCGACTTCGTGTGGCTCCAGTTCGGTCAGAAAGCCCACGCGGCCAAAGTTGACGGCCAGCAGCGGCACGCCAGATACGGCGGCGTCGCGGGCGACCGAGAGGATCGTGCCATCGCCGCCCAGCACCAGCACCAGATCGGTGCCAACCAGGCGCTCGCGCAACTCGTGATCGGGCTGCGAAGTGAGCGACCAGACGCTAAATTGCTCACTCAATCGGGCGGCCAGATGAATCGCCATCTCCGCCGCGTTCTGCGAGCGCTCCTGGTAGACGATGCCCAGATTCTTTACCGCCAGCCGTGTTCCCCCTTCTTTGGCGCTGCCGCGTGCCAACTTGCCGCTGCGTTGCGTGTTGAGCATGATCTCCTCTCTGCTTACGCTGGCATAATGCTCAAGCTGCCATATTACCTCTCCATATCTTACGCGAACCGGCCTTCCTTGTCAACGTCCCAGACGGCCAATATTGAACGAATATTCTAAAAAGAGAACAAGCGTTTGGGGTTGGTTTTTCTGAGTTTGAGGCAGGTAGAAGCAAGTGAGGCCACTGCTAGTGTGTGGGTGTTCGCCGTACCCGTATTCCCCGATCAGTGATGACGATAAACTGGCCGATCTGGTCGGCATGGTACGTCAGAACGTTTAGGAGCCATTGCTGCTTGATCTCAATCGCTTCATTGCCTAGTCGAAAGAGAATAACTCCCTTGTGAGGCAATCGCCGCCGGAAAATAAGTTCGCCGAAGTCTTTATCGTTGGTAATAATGACGCGGCTCTCTCGGTTGGCAATGGCGAGGATGTCAGGGTCTTCGGTTGAGCGGGTGTAGTCTTCAACAATGGTGGTAATATCATGCCCAGGCGAGCGCACAAACGTTGCTAATTGGTAGTCTGCGTTCTCATCCAATAAAAAGCGCATAGGTTAGTTTGCTGCCTGTACTGGCGCTGTCTCTGGGAACACTGCTTCCCCTTCAACAAGAGCCTGGGCGTAGGCAATGCAGGCTTTCACGTCTTCTTTCGTCAGCCTGGGGTACGCTGCAAAGATGGTCTGCATATCCAGGTCTTGTGCCAGCCGTTTGAGTACCAACTCAACAGGAATACGTGTCCCTTTGACCACTGGCTTCCCAGCCAGAATGTTGGGGTCAACGATAATGCGCCCTTGATAGGACGGTTGGTTTGTCATTGGCGTATCCCTCCTGAGCATATTATCGCACACAGCCCCCCCTGCATCGCTGGGGTATCTGCCTGCGCTATAATAGGGGAGGTTTTGAGATCAACGCAAGAGACAGACGAGGTGATCATGGATAGAGCGCGGGCAGAGATGATCCCGGAAACACTTCCCACGCGGGTGACGGCGCTGCTGGGCATTCGCTATCCCATTGTGCAGGGGGGGCTGTCCCATCTTTCGTATGCTGATCTGGCGGCGGCGGTGTCGGAGGCGGGCGGATTGGGCCAGGTGGGCGTGGCCTGCTTTGACACGCCGGGCGAACTGCGCGCCGAGATAGCGAAGGTGCGCGCATTGACGAGCCGCCCCTTTGGGGTCAATTTCCCCATCGGGCATACCCCGCTGGATGATTTTCTGGAGGTGGCGCTGGAAGAGGCGGCGCCGGTCATCACGATTACCGGCGGCAACCCGGAGACGCTGCTCAAGCGCATCCAGGCGCAGACGCCCACGCCGCGCACGATGATCCTGGTCGCCGGGACGCGCGCGGCGCGCAAGGCCGAAGACCTGGGCGCAGACGCGGTGATCGCGGTGGGCTTCGAGGGCGGCGGGCATCTGGGCCGCGACGATATTGGCACGCTGGTGCTGGTCCCGCGCGTGGTTGAGGCGGTCAAGATTCCGGTATTGGCGAGCGGCGGCATCGCCGATGGGCGCGGGCTGGCGGCGGCGCTGGCCCTCGGCGCGGAGGGCGTGGAACTGGGCACGCGCTTTGTCGCCACAGTGGAGAATGTGGCCCACCAGAACTATAAAGAGGCGCTGGTGCGCGCGCAGGAGACGGATACCGTCGTGGTTGAGCGCACGTTGGGCCGCCCGGCGCGCGTGCTGCGGGGTCCGTTGACGGAAAAGATGCTGGAGATCGAGCGCGACCTGGAGCGGCGCAGCGCCTCGCGCGAGGAGGCGCTGGAAGCCTTGCTGCCCTACATTCGCGGGACGGTGAATACGCGCGCGGCGTGGGATGGCGCGATGGAGGAGGGCTTTGTCTGGGCCGGGCAGAATATCGGGCTGATCCGCGATATTCCCGCCGCTGGCGATCTGGTGCGGCGAATGGTCGCCGAAGCCGCCGCGATCACCGCGCGCATGACGAAACTCTTTACGCCTGTAGAGGCTTGAAAGGATGGCCCTGATGCCCAAAGCGATTGATTTTCACGTCCATCTGCCCATCGCCGAGTTTATGGATGTGGCCCTTGGCCCCTATCGGGCGGCGACGGAACGCTACTTTCGCAGCGAGGTGAAGCTGCGCGATATAGAGGAAATTGCCGCCTATTATCAGGAGCAGGATATGGTTGGCGTCCTGCTGGCCTGGGACGCCGAGACGGCCACCGGACGCCCGCCGCTGCGCAACGATACGGTTGCGCAGATCGTCAGCCGCTATCCCCAGCAGTTTATCGGCTTTGCCAGCGTGGACCCGCACAAGGGCAAGGCGGCGATTCAGGAGGCCGAGCGCGCTGTGAAAGACCTCGGCCTGTCGGGGATGAAGTTTCACCCCAGCGTCCAGGCGTTCTATCCCAATGATCAGCGGTTTTATCCGCTCTTCGAGAAGATCGCGGAACTCGGTGTGCCCGCGCTCTTCCACACGGGCACCAGCGGGCTGGGCGCGGGTGTGCCGGGCGGCTCTGGCCTCAAGCTGGACCACGCCCGCCCGATCTATCTGGATAGCCTGGCGGCGGATTTCCCCGCGCTGACGATCATCGGCGCGCATCCCTCCTGGCCCTGGCACGACGAGATGATCGCCATCCTCCAGAACAAAGGCAATGTCTATAACGATCTCTCCGGCTGGTCGCCAAAGTACATCCCTCCGAGCTTGCTGCAAGAGGCCGCCGGGCGGCTGAACGAGAAGTTTTTGTTTGGCTCGGACTACCCTTTCATCACGCCGGACCGCTGGATGCGCGACTTCGAGAAGTTGGAGGGCTGGACGCCAGAGGCCCGCGCCAGCCTCTTCTATGGCAACGGCCAGCGCGTGCTGGCGCACACGGCGGTGGCGCAGATGACCTTTGCCTAGAGCGCCCTTGCACGCAAGAATCCCTAGAATCCCCAGAATCCCACCGTTGTTGCATCTCAGGACCGACTGAGGGATAATAAAAGGCAGAGAGCGTCATAGCGAAAGAAGGGATGCCATGATTGAACCGCTGCGGCAGGCCATCGAGCAGGTAGAGCAGCTTGACCCCACCCTGCAAGAAGAGGTGGCCGGGCTGCTTCAATACAAGCTGTCAGAATTGGAGAGGCGCGCGAAGCGGCAAGAGGCGCTGGAGCGCCTGTACGATCAGTGGGAGGCAGAGTTGCCAGAGCAACTGGCCGAACTGGAACGGACCCCACATACTGCCCATACCGACGAGGAGTTTTTGGCCCTGCTTGAATCTCTTCACAACGAGGAGTAAGCGTTACCGTGCCAACGCATAAAGAAACCGAGCGATTTCTGAACGAGTACCGCAAGCTACGTTCAGAAAAGCAGCGCCTATTCGATCAAGCCGTCGTTGAGTTTGTGGCAGCATTAAAAGCTCATCGCCCGCCCCCAAACGCCTCGGTATCCAGCGTTTCCGCAGGCAGAAAGATGTCTACGAGTTTCACTTTGCCCCTGATGGCCGCGCGCTCTTCCGTTATGGGCCAGAACAACGCCCCGGCGAACCCCATGTGATCTGGCTGCGCATTGGCGGCCATGAGATTTACGAGTGACAGAAAAGTCCCAAACGTCAGGGCGATGTAAAAGTCGCGGGCGGTGGGGGCTGGCGGATACATCCGCGCCTGGAGGCTACGCCGCCAAGCCCGCCTGCGCGGGCTAGAACGAACGGACGCAGACCCAGCCTGCGCAGGCAGGCTT
>JBJKSJ010000020.1:0-8783 GCA_046704085.1 Ktedonobacterales bacterium
GCATGGTGGTGTGGCGATGGCGCCTGCGAGGCGGAGATTAAAGCAAAGACACAAGCAACGATTCGCAATCTGCCCCTGGCACAGCCGGGTGGCGAAGGCGCATGTATTAATTGCGGGCGGCACGCAACCCGCTGGGCTATTTTCGCCAAAGCCTATTAAAAAGCTGATGAAGGGGAAGAGGTGCCTGCCCGATGAAACTCAGGCTCTATTTTAGTTATACTACCCGCTCGCTGCTGCGCGGCAGGGGCCGCACGGCGCTGGCTGTTTTTTGCGTGGCGGTAGGTGTGATGGCGATTGTCGCGCTGCAACTGGTGGGGCTGATGGCAAACAACGCTCTGACCAGCAACATCCGCGAGATTAACGGCGGCGATGTGGCTATCTCGCCCTCAACGGGCAATTTTACGGCCACCGATCTTCAGTTCTTCTCCTGCCTCAAAGCGGGCATCTCTAACCAGGAGGAGGCAGCATGCGCCAGGGCGCACCTGAAAGCCAATGGCGAGATCATTGATTTCACCGCTTATTCGGACAACAATGCCACCGGCTTTACCCCCGATGGGCGC
Source organism: Ktedonobacterales bacterium (assembly GCA_046704085.1). Classification (GTDB taxonomy): domain Bacteria; phylum Chloroflexota; class Ktedonobacteria; order Ktedonobacterales; family DATBGS01; genus DATBHW01. The sequence continues at coordinate 561 of JBJKSJ010000020.1, forward strand.
TCGCTGCCGATGGGCCTGCGCGTTGTAAACACTTCGCGCAGCAGTGTCTCTGGCGCTCCCTATCCGCTGGTTGGCTCGCCTGGCATGCTTCAGCCCGCAAACAGCGACTTCCAGCAAATCCTGGATGCAGCTCCCAACAATGCTATCGTCACCAAGACGCTCTTTGATGAACTGGGTGTGAATGTGGGCGATACGCTGCGCGTGACGACGACCCAGCACGCGGTCATCAACGTCAAGATCGTGGGTGTGCTGAAAGATGAGGGGGCGTATTCGGGCGGCAATCCACTGATGATTGTTTCACGCGATGTCTTGAGCATGGCGGCGCCCGACCAGGCTGGCCTTTATAATATCGTCAATGTGACGACCATCAATTCGGCTCTGGCATCGCAGGTTGAGACGGATGTCAAGAATCACTTCGCCCTGGTCAGTGTCACTACTGCTGACGAGGCGTTGCAGCAGAACCAGCAGCAGGTCGATTATCTGCGCAAGTTCTTGCAGATTGTTGGACTGATGGCGCTGCTCATCGGTGGGGTAGGCATTGTCAATACTATGCAGGTCATGCTGCGCCGCCGAAGCACCGAGATCGCCATGCTCAAAACCACCGGCTACCGCCGCCGCGACCTTTATCTGCTCTTTGGGCTGGAGGCCGGATTGCTTGGGCTGGTGGGCGGCGTGATCGGCGCGCTGGCGGCCATCGGCCTGGGCTATGCGCTGAAGAGCATTGTCGAGAACGCCCTTGATCTCACCTTGCCTTTTGTCATTGACTGGCCAACGGTAGGATCGGGTGCGCTGGTTGGTGTGGCAACGGCGCTGATCTTTGGGCTGCTGCCTATCGTCAAGGCCGCCACCATTCGTCCGCAGAATGTCTTGCGCGAGTTGGACGAAGGACGAGGGACGGCCAGTAAGGCGCTGACGGTTGGCCTGCTGGTGTTGCTCTCGTTCCTCTTCTTCTTGCTGGCCGCTGCTATTATGAACAGCATTATCTGGAGTCTGGGCGTCGTCTATGGCAGCTTGATTGTCTTGGGGCTGCTGAGCCTGGGCTTTGCGCTGGTGGTCTGGATTATCAGCTCGCTGCCTGTGCCAGAACGCGCCTCGCCAGGCCATCTGCTGCTGGTGACGGGCGCTGTGATCGTGGCGGCCATCCTTACTATTGCCGCCCCAGGTTTTGGCGTGCTGGTGCTTTTCGCTGCGCTGATGGGCTATGTCACCGTTTTCCTGCCACGCACCTGGAAGGCCAACATCAAGCTCTGTTTCCGCAATATCGGGCGGCAGAAGACGCGCACTGTGACGACGCTGCTGGCGCTTTTCGTAGGTGTCTTTTCGATTGGCACCATTCTGGTGCTGGGCCAGGATATTAGCGATAAGCTCCAGAATGCCATTACCACGACACTCCCCTATAACGTCATTGCTGGGGTTCCAGCGGACCAGCGTGCGCTCATTGACAGGCAACTGCCTGGGCTGCCTGGGCTACAGCGTGGCAAGGACCAGCCGCTGGTAGTCAACGTCGCCACGCAGTTGACACCGCTGTGCGTCAATGGCAAGCCAACGGCAAGCTATATCACGCCCCAGACTGATACCGACATCCTGGGGGGCTTGAGCAGCATGCAGGGTTATGATCTCAGCCAATACTCCAATGGTCTGCCACAAATTAGCCTGGCGACCCAGGCGCGCAACAGCAATGCGTCTTTGGGGGGGCGCATGCTCAATCAGAGCGATATCGGCACGACTGATGTGATGGCGCCTGTGCAATTGAGCGGGAATGTCTTTAATCTGCGTGTGGGCAACACGATTACCCTGCTGAATCCGCTGCTGGCTGGCCCAGGAGCCAGCGGGGGCGCCAAGGTGGATTGCTCCGCGCTCCAGACGGCCAGAGGCCAGGAGGGCGTGACTACCTTCACCATTGTCGGATTCTATAGCGCGCCGCGCTTTGGCTTCCGCCTGGGCAGCCTCCTGAGCAGCCAGGAGTTAGTGAGCATGGTTGGCGGACATGGCACCGAGATCGCCTACTTGATGAAGGTCAACAGCGATCAGACGGGCAACGCGGTGCGCATCCTGGGCCGCGCGGCGCCAGACGCCTTCATTCTCGACATCACCGATTTTGGGGTGATTATCAACCAGATTCTGAACAAGGTTATTACTATGCTCCTCTCCATTGCGGCGCTGGCCCTGCTGGCGGGGATTATCATCATCGCCAACGCGGTGGGCTTGGCGATGCTGGAGCGGCGGCGCGAGGTAGGCATTCTCAAATCGGTGGGTTATACCAGCCGCACGGTGTTGGGGCAAGTTTTGCTTGAAAATGGCCTGATTGGTGGTTTGGGCGGATTGCTGGCGATGGCGCTGGTTACTTTGCTCATTTATGTGTTGAGCAAAGTGGTTTTTAAGACTACCCTGGGGGTGGGTGTGCCCATTACCTTTGCGATTGTCTTTGGCACAATGGCGCTAGCGATGATTACCGCTGCGCTGGTCGCCTGGCGGGCCACGCGCGTGCGTCCGCTGGAGGTGCTGCGCTACGAATAGCAGGGGGTGAGTTCTGCTGCTGGTTGGATCAACTGAGGCAGCGGAGGAGCGTTCCAGATTCGCCGACGGCCCAGGCTTCTTGATCGTGGAGGAAGGCCACGCTATGAAGCGTCTGGGCCGTCGGCGTCGGGCCACTGGCAGGCGCCCATTGACCTTTGGAGAAGCGCAGGATGGCGCCACGAGCGCCAACAACCCAGCCTTCGCCGCGCTGATTGAATGCGATGCCCCGTAGGGTGGGGACATTGAGTGTTGGCCCATGTACCCAGGAGGAGCCATTAAAATGGAGCAGGACACCCCCATCGCCAACCGCCCAGGCATCCCCTTCGGGGGTGAAGGCGACGCCAAAGAGATCATTCCAATCGGGCGAGGGTTCATGGAGCCAGAGACCCTCGTGGAGCCGTAAAATCAAGCCCTCGCTGCCAACAGCCCACCCCTGGCCCTGAGCGTTCACTGCCAGCCCATAGATGACGTGGCGCGTGTGCGTGGCGACGGGGGTGAAGGCGCCATCGTGTAGCGCCAGCATGACACCATAGCTGCCGGCGATCCAGCCTGCTCTTGGGCTGCTCAGCGCCAGCGCGTAAAATGAATCACCCTGGGTGGAAGTCAACACGTTCCAGCGTCCAAGGCCATAATGAAGGACAGCCCCCTGCGTACCAACGGTCCAGATGCTTTGCCCGCGCAGGGCGATGGCATGCAGGTTATCCGTCGTTGGCGCGGCCAGGGCGACCCAGTTGCCCGTGACATTGACCAGCAAGGCTCCGTTGGCACCGCAGGCAGCCAGCCCCTCGTCAGAAGTTCCGCCCAGGGCATAGAGGGTCTGAGCGGTTGGGCTGGGAATGACTTCCCAGGTGTGTTGGCGGCGCGCTGGCGGCGCTGAAGCGAAGATTGGACGAGTTGGTGTTGAGTGAATGGGAATGGTGGTTTCTGCGCCTGGCAGGGCAGCGCCACAGCCATCACAAAAGCTCAGGCCAACCTTGCGCGGCGCGCCGCAGGCCGGGCAGGTTGGCCCGCGAAAATAGGGACCGGCTGCCGCGTGACCGCGCTCCAGGTCACGCTGCATCTCCAGAGCCGATTGATAACGGGCTTCTGTGTGCATGCTGAGCGCGCGCAGAATGATCCGCTCCATCCCTGGCGAAATGGCGGTATTGATTTCATGTGGGGGGATGAGCGGGTCATTGACGGCGCGCGCTGGGGCGTCAGGAGGGATGACGCCTGTGAGCAGATTATAGAGAGTGGCCCCAAGGGCATACATATCTGAGCGAGCGTCCGTTCGACCACGCCCGTATTGCTCAATAGGGGAGAAGCCATCCGAAACCGCGCGTGCCGCCACAACGGTCTCCTGGGTGGGATGGTAGACTTTCGCCAGACCAAAATCGACCAGCACAGGTTGACCGTTGGCGCGTATCTTGATGTTGGCCGGTTTGATGTCTCGATGGATCACTGGAGGCTGGCGCGCGTGCATCAAGGCCAGGGCGCCACAAAGCTGTGAGGTCCACTGGCGCACGAGCAATTCTGGCAGCGGACCATCACGATTGAGCTGACTTTCGAGGTCATCACCCTCGATGAACTCCATCACGAGGTAGAGGCCACGCCCTTCCTCGAAATAATCCCAGACTTCAGGAAGGTAGGGATGCTCCAGGCCGGCGAGGATTTCGGCCTCCAGACGAAACTGGGCTGCCCCCGCGCTGGAGGTATCAAAGGTTTCCTTGACAGCACAGAGCCGCCGGGAGAGGTGTACATCGCGGGCGCGATAGACGGCGCCAAAGCCGCCCTCTCCCAGAAGCGCTTCAATGATATATCGTCCCTGGAGCAGGGAGCCAGGAATCAACGGTTGGTAGCTCATTGGCCCTGCTAACCTCCATCAACCTATGTACATATGCTGCTCGTCTTTACAAACGAACGACAGTCATACCGATGGCATCGATTGGCTAATCCGCTACCAGCACGTGGCACCGCTTGAGCAGGGCGGCGCTCAGCCTGGCCTGGTGGGGGATGGGATAACGATGGCGTGGGCCGTGCGAATCTGATCCGGTGCTTTGAAGCCACCCGCGCCGGGCAACGTAGGCGTAATATTCAGCGACCTGCTCAGCCGAGTGCGAAGGATGGACGACCTCAATCCCGTCAAGCGGAATGTGGGTGGCTACCTGATCGAGTAATTCGCTGGTGTAAAGGGTGAAACCGGACTCGCGGCGTCCCGGATGCGCAATCAGCGCGACGCCTCCTGCTTGATGGGCGCTGTCGATGGCTTCGGCCATATCTGCCGAGATCGAGCGAAAGCCAGCATCGGTGATCAGCGCCAGGGCTTCTTGCAGACTTTGTGTATAGCCATGCTCGTGGAGGAGCCGCGCATTATCAATTGGCCGCACGAGATCACCTCTTTGCTCGGCCAGCGCCTCTGCCTGGCGCGGGAACTCATAGCCGCGCCGACGAAGTTCTGCGTAGACGACACGAGTATTCTCAAGCTGGCGATTGACCGTTTTTTGTAGGAGTTGACCAAACTCTGCATCAGCAGGTTTAATGCCATAGCAAAGGACATGACCCATCTTCCCTGCCCATTCGGTGGTTACTTCGACGCCCGCCAGTACAGGAATACCAACCTGTCGGCCAAACTCTTGCATTTCTTCGATGCGATCCAGACGGTCATGGTCTGTCACCGAGACTAAGGCAAAGCGCTGCTCAGCGAGATAAGCAAAGAGTTCTGCGGGCTGCCAGTGACCATCGCTATAGATGGTGTGCATATGCAGGTCAATAGAGGCATTGCTGGCAATTTGAATAGGTTTCAACGAGATACTCCTCAGTCCTTTTCATAACATCGTATACTCATCAGTAATACTACTGTATGATGCTCTAGTGTACAACAGTATAGCATACTAGCCAGCCTCTATACCAACGTGGGGATGTGCTATACTGAGGCTATGGAACATTTATGGGCGCCCTGGCGCATGGCTTATATTCAAGCAGGGAACGAAAACGAGGGGTGTATCTTTTGCACCCACCCGGCTGCGGGCCGAGATGAGGACTATTATATCCTCTATCGAAGCCACCATTGCTTTGTCATGCTGAATATCTACCCCTATAATAACGGGCACTTGATGATCGCTCCGTATCAGCATGTTTCCAGCATTGAGGAGTTAGATGCTGCCACGTTGAGCGATCTGATGGCGACAGCGCAGCGTTGCCTGCGCGCCTTTCATCTGGCGATGCAGCCCCAGGGCTTCAATATGGGCATTAACCAGGGTAAGGTTGCCGGGGCGGGGATTGCTGATCATGTGCATTTTCATATTGTGCCCCGCTGGAACGGCGACACCAATTTCATGCCGGTGCTGGCTGATGTCAAAGTAATGCCGGATTATCTCCGCAATACGTACCACCAGTTGCGCCAGGCGCTGGAGTCAATCGAGGGCGATCCTACAACTCATCAGCAAACCCAGGAGGGGTAGTTGAGCGCCGCTCCATCGAGTTATCGCCTGGTCTGTTCCTGAGCTTTCTCCGGCCTCCTTCTGCTGTCGCCTGATGCAGATTTCCAGCGGTTTGGCCTACTGAACCGTTTTTCCTACTCTGTTACCTGTCTTGCACCTCAACCGTGTATAATAGCAGCAAGGATACGGATCACCTTGTGCTGTCCTTATTCGTTGCTCGCATGCAAGCTGGCGTGTGGAGGGGCGCAGGGAAAAATGCGCGCGGGCGATCTTGTGTAAGGGGCGTGACGGTTGAGTGATTATGAAAATGATGCCTGGGATGCCCGACCCCAACGGCCAATGAGGGGTGAGCGGTCCCCAATGCAAGGTGGCCGCGACCCTGGAGGTTCCTTCCGGCCAGATGAGGGGGCACGCCCTGGACAGGCAAGGCCGCGAACACCTCCGCCTTTTCAGGATGCTGGTGACTCGCCCAAATCTGCCAGGGGTGGGGGGCTGTTTAAGAGTCCATTTCCTCTGCAATCCGGCGCTCCAGTCAGTCGGCGGATGCAGGAGCGCTTGCCTCTTGATGATGATCTGACTGAGGATGCCGGGCCAGATGCTTTCTCCCCGCCGCTGCGGCAGCGTGGTGACGGTCCAGACGCTCCTGAGGCCAGGGCTTCCAGACGTTCACCCTCACGCCCCCCTGCTGACCCGGCAACCTATACTGAGGACGACGATGGCTTCTCTGCGCCGCCGCGACGCGGGCGTGGTATGGGGGATGCGCCTGGCCCTTCCAGGCGCGGAGGACGAGATCGGGGGCGAGGGATGGATGGATCGCCCCCCGGAAGAGCGGGTATCCCAGCGGGCCGTGAAACGGCGCATCGTCCACGCAGGATGGTCCTGAAGGTGGTGTTATCGCTGTTTTTGCTGGCGTCCTGCTCAACGACTTCGTTTGCCCTGGCGAAGTTCTATCGCCTGTATTCCTTTGCCGCGAGCGTAACGGGGAAGGCGCTGCCCAGTGTCGGCACGACGAAGAAGAATGTGCAACCAACGGCGCTGCCAGATAATTTGAGCGGTGTGAATGCGTTTAATATCCTCCTGCTGGGCAGCGATAACGATGCCAAATTCCAAAGTGGCTCTGTGTTGACTCAGACCGACATTGTGGTGCGCATCGATCTGGCGAACCATAAAGTGACGATGGTTTCTATCCCCCGCGATCTCTGGATTACCAGCGATACAGGCCACTGCTGCTATAAGCTGGACGAGATCTCTGGTAATGAAACCTATGGTTCCTCGACCCCCCAATTAAACGGTTTTGCCCACACGGTAGCGACCATTGAGGATGATTTCGGTATTCCCATCAGCGCCTTTGCCTGGGTGGGGTTGAGTGGTTTTGTCAAGGTGATTAATACCCTGGGCGGTGTTGATGTCGATGTGCTGCATCCCATTGTTGATGATGCCTATCCCAAGGATCTCGATCCCAATGGTAATCCCTATGCCTACCAGCGCCTCTACATTCCGGCTGGTCCGCAGCATCTGGATGGCGAGACGGCGCTTGACTATGTGCGCTCGCGCCATTCTGACCTGACGGGCGATTTTGGCCGCTCGGCGCGTCAGCAGTCGGTCCTGGTCGCGCTCAAGAAGAAATTAGATGTGGCAAACATTTTTAACAATCTGGATGGGTTGGCACAAGACCTGCAAGGCAGTGTTATCACGAGCCTGACCATCCCTCAGGTGCTTTCTCTGGCGAACTTTGCCAGAGGATTGCAATCCTCGGATTTTGTCCAGGTCGTGTTGAGCGCGCCAACCTATGGCACGGAGACGCAAGTCAGTGGCAAGGATGTGATCCTGCCAAATTCGGGAGCCATTGAGGACAAAGTGAGGCAAATCTTTACCGATACGGCTCCTCCTGTGGTGAATCTGCACGCTATTACGGCGACTGATACGCAAACGGTCACCGCAGAAAATGCTCGCATCGTGATTGAGAATGGAAGCCAGACGAGCGGGGTTGCTGCGCGGCTCCAGGCAATCCTGAAGAATGACGGATTCAATGTGGTGCAGGCCACCAACGCTGACCAAAACAACTATCAGACGACCAGAATTGAGGAGTTCAGCTCCGGTGTAACGGTAGCGCCTAAATTTGATGGGACATGTCAGGTGCTAGGCAAATTGCTCGGGGTACTTTCCCAGGTGGTATATACGCAGTCTCCACCTGCGGGGAGTGATGTGATCATTATTATTGGCGATGACACTGCTTCTCAGATTCAGCAGCAGTCTTGATCGCCAGCAGGAACACATTTGAAAGTGG
>JBJKSJ010000021.1:0-6606 GCA_046704085.1 Ktedonobacterales bacterium
CGGGATGGTACTTGCGAGCCAGCCGACGATAAGCTGCCTCGATGACTTCCTCTTCGGCAAGAGGATCAACTTGCAAGATTTTGTAGTAATCGGGCGTAGGTGTTCTGGGCATGCTGCTGCTTCCTTATGCGCCAGCCGACCTGGCTGGATGACCAACACGAGGCGCCAGCAATGACATCAAATGTGGCACAAATTGGTCCATGCCTGCCCGGCCCGCTGCTTCCAGCTTCTGGCGAGGCTTGTACTCTTCCAATCGGCACGAATATAGCAGATACATCAGAGAATGGCAACCCATCCGACCAGCGCGACAAGGCTTCATCCTGAGCAAACGCGCCAACACACATCACCTGCGTGAGAGGGGGAACATGATGCAATCCAGGGTCCTGCTGAATACCCAACTGCCCTTAAAGCTCTTTGGCAAGGGCAAGGTTCGTGACACCTATGATCTAGGGGACCGGCTCTTGATGGTCACAACTGACCGCCTTTCGGCGTTTGATGTCGTCTTGCCCGATGGCATCCCCGGCAAGGGCCAGGTCTTAACCAGACTCTCAACCTTCTGGTTTCGTCAAACCCAGCAGATCATCCCCAACCACTTCATCAGCGTCAACTTCAACGACTACCCGCCAGAGGTCCAGGCGTACCGAGACCAACTGGCCGGGCGCTCGATGCTCATCAAGAAAGTCCACCGCATCAATTTCGAGTGTGTCGCGCGCGGCTATCTGGCCGGGTCAGCCTGGAAGGACTATCAGCAGACAGGAATGGTCGCGGGCATCCATCTGCCCAAAGGGTTGCGCCAGGCCGAGCAACTGCCCGAACCCATCTTCACGCCCTCCACCAAAGCCGAGCAGGGGCATGATCTGACCATCACCTTAGAAGAAATGAAAAATCATCTTGGCGAAGAACTTGGTGAGATGCTCGCGCAGACCAGCCTGGCAATCTACAACCACGCCGCCAAGCTGGCGCTGGACCGAGGCATTATCATCGCCGACACCAAGATGGAGTTTGGGCTGCTCAATCACCAACTTCTGCTCATCGATGAACTACTCACCCCCGACTCATCGCGCTTCTGGGCCGTCGGCGACTACGTGCCGGGCCAATCGCCGCCGAGCTTTGATAAACAGTTCGTGCGGGACTACCTCGAACGCATCGGCTGGAACAAGCAACCGCCCGCGCCTGCCCTGCCCGCTGAAGTGATCGCGGGCACCGCGCAGCGCTACCGCGAGGCGCTGCAATGGCTGACCGACGATGACATCAGCGCGTAGCCCCACGTCAGTTATTGCCCATCGCCATCGGCCTATAGGAAATAGTCCCTATGAGCTAACCACCGCCCCCGCCTCGTCGGGGGCGCCTTCTTTGAGCGCAGCCTTGAGCGCCTGGGGACCAACCGCCTTCTCTGCGGAGCGGCTGCGCAGGTGGAAGAGATTAAACAGATAGGCAACAATCACCAGCGCCAGGAGCAGATTGCGCAAGGCGATAGTCGGATAAAAAGCAGGAGCCTGGGGCGCATCGATAATATACTCCTTGGCGCCGTAGAGGTACGGATAGATCACCGTCGTGAGCAGCGAAATGACGCACCAGGCCGCAAACCAGAGGAGATCGTCCAGCCCGATGACATAGGCCACCAGCGGAGCCAGCCAGATAAAGTACTGTGGGCTGAAGACTTTGCCGGTCAGAATGATGACCAGCAGTACCGCCATAAACGCCTGCTTCAGCGAGATCTTCCCACGCCACTGCATCCAGGCAACCCAGGCGACCCCAGCTATCAGCAGCACCAGAAAAATGGGCGAGAGGAGAGTGGTCAAAGGGCCGGGCCCGTGCCCAGGCAAACCTGTACAGACGCCCTGGACTCGATCATACACATTCAGCGAGCCAAAATCAAAAGCGACGCACATGGCGCTGGGGCTAAATAGGGAAATTATCCACATGATACTGGCCGGAGCCGATTCGATCTGAATGGGCCGATATGCGAAGTAACCGAGCGGACTCAGTGCCCCCTGAACACTGATGAGCAACGACATCAGCAAGAGGCCGACACAGGTAGTGGCAAAAACGCCCACTCCGGTCAGCCGCCGCCAGTGGAGAAGCCGTTCTGGGCGCGCGCGTTGCTCAGCCAGAAAAAGGGGCAGAGCCAGCGGGAGAGGATAGAGCTTCAACATCACCGCCAGCGCCAACAAGACATACGCCCAGGTAAAGCGCCCGCGAACTGCCGCCACCAGACAGAAGAGCGTCAAGGCCGCCGGAACCAGATCAAAGCGGCTCGCAGCAGTTGCCCAACCACCCAGAACCAGATAGGCGGCAAAAGCCAGCGAGGCTCCACGCGGGCCAACCCGCCCTAGATACCAGTACAGCCCAGCGGCCACGAGCGCCATCCAGACGGCAAACCCAACCTGGAACCAGGGAGCAGGGGCCAGCAAGGTGAGCGAGAACAGGATCAGCGACAGAATCGGATACTCGCGCGGGAGGGTATGAAACGGCAAAGCAGAGGCATAGTTGGCAATAAAATCACAGGAAGGATCATTGGGATAATTCGAGCCACCATGCCAGAAAGCAAACGCATAGCAGTGATACCTGGCGACGTCCGTCTTTGGAAGCAAATAGACAAAAGAACTGCCACCAATGACCAATCCACACATCAAGAGTATCGGCAGCAGACTGATCCACCCTCTACCTGCCAGCAGATCCGCCCCCCACCGCCGCCAGCGGGATGGTGGCTGCCCATCCTGCTGGGATACTGAAAGAGAAGCTAATCCTACCATCCGCATCTTTGCTCCTTGAGCATTCGTTATTGCCTGGGCGCCAGTTCACGCATCATCGCCGCAATTGCCCGGCGCGATCCGTAGAGCCAGACCGTATATTCGCCCGGCTCAGCATCAACTTCCACCTGGCAATCCATCTGGCGCGCCATCTCGCTGGCAATTGAAAGCAGACGTTGCCTGTCGTCTTCATGCTGGCTTTTGCTACTCAGCGCCAGTTTTCCTAACCGCTCTTCTGGCGAGAGCAGGCTATTCACTAATTCCCCCAATTGCTCCACCCCAAAAATCACTTGAAGCGGTGGGGCATCCTGGGGTTGTCCCCTGAACGCTGACAACCCTTCCAGGTCATCGCCCTCAGCGGCTTCTTCCTGGTCCTGGAGACGCGCGCTCTGTTCCAACGCCACAGCATACGCCCGGCGCAGGCGTTGCAACACCTGCGCCCGCTGCTCTTCAGGGAGATCGGCGCGCGGATGAACATACGCAAAGAGACCACGCGCCACATCATGATAGAGGAAAGGGCGCGCTATAGCCACCCGCCTTGCACAATTGGGGCAGGTCGCAACATTAAGCAAACCTGCCAGCATGGTATGGAGCAACCGCGGCTCAAGCGTCACATTGACGGACTCATAGACCTGGGCAGTAAAACTGGTCCCACAGGCACAGGTAAACGTGAAAGGAAGTGATCGAGCCATTGATATCTAGCGGCGCAGCACACGCGCCGACTCCTCTGCGCACTCGAAAGCAGGAAGGGCCGACAATGACCATGCTTTCTGCCTTTCAGCGCAGTTTCTCTTATTAGCAGAACGAACATCTAAGGAAAACGATCACAATTCAATCCCCTTATCACATTCCCAAAGTATAGCATTGCTGGCGCTCAATCAGAAAACGGGCGGCGTAACACGCTGGATCGCCAATGGAAGCGGGCTCCGGCCGCCTGCCCGCACCCGCTGATTTGCGGCGCCCCCGCTGGCTGCCGCCTTTTTTACCCAACACTCTCCGCCAGGTGATGCACCTGTTCCAGCAGTTGCTGCGCCTGGCTGATAAGCTGTTTGGCCGCGCCCTCGTTGATAGCGTGACCGTTAAAGGCCGCGCCCTCCAGCATCGCAATCATCTGGCTCGCCAGGTTATTGCGCGTCGTCGTGAACTGCGCAAGCTGGTCCTCCAGATTGGTATAGGTGCTGTCGTCCGAGGCATTGCCGCTTTCCACCGCCTTTGTCGAGATCACCAGGCTATCCAGCCCCAACTGGTTGACGGGCGCGTTGATCTCCTTGTAAATCTCGGCCAACTGGCGCAGCGTCTCCTGATGCGCGCGCAGGCTTTGTGGCAGATAGCGCGCATCGATGAAATCGAAGAGGACACGCCCGTCGTCAGTATAATCATCCTTGAGGTGCAGCAAGCTCAACATCGTCGGGCGAATGTCCGTATGGTCAGACCACGTTCCATCGGTCACGCCCAGATGACGAATGCCAGGACCAACCATGCCCAGCCAGGTCGTATTGATGTCTGGCGCAACATCGCCATGATTCCAGGCAAAGCCTGCCTCCTCCTGCATACAGGGCGAGTTGCAGTTCTTGGCGCCAGCGTAGAGGTAATAATCCGGCAGAGCAAACATCGTAAAGTTCGGGTTGCGCGCCGTGTCTGCCGACATCATATGCAGCAGCGTCTGCTCCGTCTGGTCGGCCAGGTAATGCGTCAGCGTATCGGTGTTGCCGGTCAGAGGATTGACTGCCGTCAGATTGCCCACCCCACGCTCCAGGGTGCGCAAGGTTGGATCAGTCTGGCTGGGGTCGCCGTTGACATAGAAGTTCGGCGCCGAATCGCTATGCACCGAGAACGGCGTGGTAATCCCTTCCTCAGTTGCCAGCAGTCCGGCCAGGTTGCCATTGAGTTCGCCGATCTGGCTGTACGTGCAGGGAACCGTCACACCATCGCAGCCAGCGGGGCTGGACGCGCCACCAACAAACTGATCGCCCTCGTCCGCCGTGAAAACGAACAAGGTGTTGCTCTTGTTGATGCCATCTTTGGCAAGCCGATCAAAGAACTTGCCGAACGCCTGATCATAGGCTTGCAGCGCCGACACATAGCCGACCTGCCCAGGACCATAGGCTGGACCATTAGGGTGCGCATCATGCGCGTCGGAGATATAGGCATACGTCACCGGCACGCCATGCTCCTGCATTTGCGCCACCCACCCCAAAGACACGGCTGCCGACATCCCATCAAAGCCTGGGAAGCCTGGGTTGCCGCTTGGATCAGTAATGGCATTCCCGTTCAGATCGGTCATCGGCCCATTCGGGCTAATCACCGGATCAACATATTTGGCGCCGAAGAGACCATTGAAGCCGGTATAACCGCCCGGCTCATCTGGCAACAGATCGGGCTTGCCATTATTAGCACTGGAGCAAAGGGAAGCGCTCTGCGCGCAGTGGACACCAATGCCGACAAAATCAGCCTGGGCCAGTACTGGATTTGCCTGCGCCTCCGCCGCCTGGGGAGAGTTTGCCCCAAAAACGGTGGGCACATCGATCCCCGTATTCTCCAGAATGGTGTTGGCCGTAGCAACCGACCCGACATTGCAGCCAGCGCGGGTATAGGGCACCCAGGGGGCTGGCGTATTGGCGCCAGAGGGGGTAATCATGTTGAAATTGGTATCTGTGGGGGGCTGTGGGTTGCTGGGGTCAAACAGAGGCGAGGTCCAGTATGCAAACGATACCCCCGTGTGGCTGGTGCCATTGGGCAGGAAATAGCGATAGCTATTGGCGATGGGCACCCCGTGATTATTGGGATAGAGGCCCGTCAGCGAGGTCAGAATATCCGTCGCGGTGTGGGCGATCAGCGGGGTATGGTGGTTGTCATCCAGCACCCCATTGTTTTCAATGAAGTTCAGCAGATGCGGCATCTGCTCCAGGTCCGAGGGCACATTGGGATTGTCGCGCGTAAAGTGGGTGTTGTCGAACTGGATGTAGATCACATGCTGAATCTGCCCATTCGAGCCAAGGGTACAAGTGCCGCCATCTGCGGCTTGAGCCTGACCGAGATTCACTTGGGTTGCGCCGACCAGGCCGAGCAACACCAGCAGCACAGCCGCAGCAACGCGCATAAGAGGTCGCCGCCAGATAAGGGCCATCCGATCCATAGAGCCTCCTCAAGTCACACGACAGTGGGTTGACGATTGATTGGTCGCCGGATGGAGGGTCGCGCTATTCAGTTGTCCTGAGTCGCCTTGGGGACTCATCGGGGTATCACTGGCTGCATCACACGCCACAAGCGCGCAAGTGAAGAGCGGCTTTTACACCTGTTCACCTGCCTGTATCAACCAGGATACCATTGAGCAAGGCAATCGTCCGGGCTTTTGAGCAACCTCGGAAAATGGTACTGTGACTGCTCGAACAGAATGGAGTATACGCCCGGACCCCAGCAAATAAACTGCCAGAATGGATATAACAGAAAGATGTGAAGATGAGGTAAAGAAACGGTTAAGATACCCGGTAAAAACCTGTTTTGCTGTTAAGTGATCATTAAGAAAGCGACACACTGGCGCATCTCCCAAAAGATCTCGCGCCGACACCGTTCTCCAGAGCACAGCGGCGTAAACATCGCAGCCATGAAACCGTCCTCCACTCATACTCCTAACATGCAGGTCTTCCATTGAGATGCTATAATAAACTTGTAGCTGCGACAAAGCGAACTACAACATTTGTCGCGTTGACCCCTGGACATCCTGGACAAGACGCGATATAATATGTGTAGGTACGAGGCATGGATATACAGAATTACCAAAGCTGGCAGATCACCTACCACTTCGTCTGGGGGCCGATGCGTGCCAAGCCGTGTCTCGTTGGTACGATAGCGG
>JBJKSJ010000022.1:0-5089 GCA_046704085.1 Ktedonobacterales bacterium
GGGGCAGAGCGGCTGCCTGGCCGTCGCGGCGGCGAATCCAACCTTGACCGCATCTTGCTGCCGCTCTCCTTTGGCGAGTTTGTGACCGCCTGCGCGCCAGACCTGCCGCCGCCGCGTGTGCTGGCTCCGGCTGATCTGGTGCGGCCACAGGATGATGCGGCAGATGTGCTGCTGGGCAATGCCTTCCTGATCGGGCAGCTTGATGAACTGCTGCAACGCTATCTTCTGGTGGGCGGCTATCCGGCTGCTGTGCGCGATCACCTGACCCGGCCCGATGGCGAAGTCAGCGAAAGCACGGCGCGTCAGCTTTGGGATATGGTCGCTGGAGATGTCAGCCGCTTTCGCGGCGACCCGCTCAAGGCGCTGCGCCTGATCGAGCGAGTGAGCATTGATCTGGGGTCAGCGGTCAGCTATAACCGCCTCTCGACGCACCTGGGCTATGCCGTCGATACCGTCGAGGATTACGTGCGGCGGCTGGGTGAGTCCTTCCAACTGCTCACGCTGCACTTCTTCGATCTCTCCAAAGGCACAGTGGCCCCCAAGAAGAACGTCAAATTGTATCCTGTCGATCCGCTGCTCATGCAGTTGCCGCGCGCGATGCTGCGTAGCACCCGCTGGCCCGAAGCGCCCGCGCTGGTTGAATCGGTGCTGGCGCTGGCGCTCTTCCGCGCGGCGGAGGTGGACCTGATGGAAGCCTTTAACGTGCCGCGCACGCTTTACTATTGGCGCTCCGAGCGCGCCAGCGCCGAGCGCGAGGTGGATTTTCTGCTGGACCCAACCGGCGCGCGGCTGGCCTTTGAGTCGAAATATGAGCGCACCATACAGGGGTTTGACGCAGCAACACTGCGGCGCGTCTTTGGCGGGGGCACGCTCTTTACGCATCACGACCTGCGCCTGCCCACTGGGGCGGGAGAGGATACAGTGGCGCGCATCCCGGCGGCACTGGCGCTCTGGCTGCTGCCGCCGGGGCAGGCGATTGTGGGCAAAGGGCCAATCACAAATTAGCCGATGCCCAGTTCCCACTTCGCATCTTCAGACATGCGATCTGGCGACCAGGGCGGGTCAAACGTCAGTTCGACGGTGGCCTTCTTGACCCCTGGCACTTCTAGCAGCTTCGTCTCGACTTCGGCCATCACATCTCCCGCAACCGGGCAGCCCATTGCCGTCAGCGTCATTATGACGCCAACGCTATCGACGCCGATGTTGACCTCATAGACCAGGCCCAGATCGACGATGTTCACTGGAATCTCCGGGTCATAGCACTCGCGCAGCGCGTCAATTACCGTGTCCTGGTTGATCTCGACGGTCTGCCCGGTCTGTTCCACTTCTTTTGCCATATCGGCCATATATCCCTCCTCTGGGAGAACGCGCCAGAGCGCGATACATCGTTCCTGCTTCTCCTGGTACTATAGCCCATCGCTCGCCCCAAAGTCAAAGCACGAAGCCTGGCGCCTGAAGATCGCGGCTGAATCAGCGATCAGACAGTAGTTTTTCATCCAAGCCCACCTGCGTGGGCTTGGCGGCGCAGCCTCCAGGCGCGGATTTATTCGCCATCGGATCCTGAACGCTCGCCCCTGGGTGCAGTGCCGTTGAGCAGGTAGCGCTCGATGGCGACGGCTGCGCCGTCTTCGGTGTTGGGCAATGTGAGCGCGCGCGCTACGGCTCGCACCTCTGGCGGCGCCTGGCCCATTGCCACGCCCAGCCTGGCCAGGCGGAGCATCGAGAGATCATTGAAGCTATCACCCACCGCCATTGTCTGAGCGGGGGCAAGCTGCAAACGGCTGCTCAGGATGCTGAGCGCGTTCCCCTTGCTGGCGGTAGGACTCATCACCGAAAGCTCAGGACTCTCGTAACTGCCCATTGGATTGAGGTACAGTTCGCAGGGCAGCGAACGCAGTTCATCAGCAATCCGCTCCAGGCGATCCTGGGGGCCAAAGGTAACGACACGCAGCGGGTCGCCGCTCCCCGCGCAGAGTTCGTCCAGCGGACGACGCTCAAGCTGGGCGGTGAAAATCCGAAAGTAAGTCCCTTCCCAGGGCGTGTCGCCGGATTCCGGGCCAGTCAGGATATGCTCGCCATCGGCCAGATCGTATTGCGCCAGTGGCTGCAAACCATGTCGGGCAATGGCATCAACGGCAGCCTGCCCAACCAGCGCCGAGAGCGGGTCGCGGTGCCAGAGTTCGCCAGAGGGATAGTCGCGGATGAGCGCGCCATCATAGCTGGCAACGGGGCCGACGAGGCCCAGGTCGGCGGCGAACTGTGCCGCGCTGAAGTGACGCCGCGCCGTCGCCAGCGCGACTACTACTCCCGCTGCACGCGCTTGCTCTATCGCGCGGCGCGTGCGTGGGGTGATCTCCCCGTGCGCATCGAGCAGCGTTCCGTCAATATCCAACATGAGCAGCCGATAGGGAAGATGGGTTCCTGATTGATGCGACACGAATTTGATACACTTTCTTGTTACATCGGATAGGTTCTATAGCTGATATTCCTCAATGGCGCCCTGCTTCCAGGTTCGTACTGTGTTGATGCCCACCTCGCGCAGCAGCGCGGCGGTTTGCGCCTGCCCCTGGGCAACGTCTGCCGGTCGGTGCGCATCGGAGCCAACACTCATAGGCGTCTGATGCAAGGCGCAGGCCCGCGCCAGGCGTCTGACCATATCCGGGTAATGCAGGATGTCGTAGCCGTTGAGTTCCAGGGCTACATTGCAGGTAGCCGCCTCTGCCGCTAGACGCTCTAGCTCCTCATCCAGAGTGGGCGGCACATGCTGATTGCGGCGGTACATGCGCACCGGATGGCTCACCAGACTGAAATAGCCGCTCCTGACGGCCTCGCGCAGCAGTTCCATATAGCGCAGCCAGCGCGCCTGTCCCTCTTCGCGGCTCCAGTGTAGACGGTCGCTCTCAAAGAACTCGCCGTCCACCTCATGCACGGAGCCGATCAAAAAATCCCAGGGCGGCCCCTTGAGCAGCGCCTGAATGGCCTCGTTTTTGGCGGGGATGAAATCAACCTCCATGCCCAGGCGCACGTCGAAGCGCAGCTTCCGCGCGGCGTGATGCACGGCTTCAAGATAGTCTGCCAGGCTCATCAGCGGCCCCTCCAGCGGCAGGTCTTGCAGCATCGGGCGAATCTCGTTCATCTCGAAATCATGCTCCGACAGCCCCAGCATGCGCAGCCCCTTGTCGCGCGCGGCCTCAACCATCTGGAGCGCCGAACTGCGGCTGACATGACTATGAAAATCGCTGCTAATATTCATACTGTTGGTTCTACCTTGCTTGATCTACCGGAGTGTGCTTTTATGCCCCGGCGCCGCCAGACGTTGGCTTGGTCAATCTCGCCCAACAGCCGTCTTCAGTTTCTTCATAGACGACAAAGCCCAGGCTCTCGTACAACCGCCGCGCGCCAACATTGGCTGGAATAAAATTCAGAATGATAGTCTGTCCCCCAGGCAGTCGGCGCATCTGATCGATCAGCGTCTGCATGGCCTGACGGCCATAGCCCTGGTGTTGAAACTGTTTAGCAATCATCATGCGCACGATGCCCAGTTCGCCCTGGTAGGGCGTGCGGGTAAAGGTCCATTCGCCCTGGAACGGCTCGTGGGTAAAGAGGGCGAACCCAACCAGCGTCTCATCGGCATAGATCGCCACCGGGGTCAGCCCTGGCTCATAGGCTGCCTCGGCCAGTGAGTGGATGTTGGGCGCCACGAACTGGCGCTGGTTCTCGCCAATCTCCAGGTGGGCAACTGCCCGCCAATTTTCCTGGGTCACAGGGCGTAGAGTCACTGTCATCAAGTACCCCTTTGGAAAGCCAGTATATGTGTGGATGTCGTCTCGGAAGCAGAAAGTGCCTGGAAGCCAGCGAAGCCGGAGCAAATCCCGACTGCCACATCTTCCTGCACGCCACATCGTCGCCGGGCGCCTTGCTGCGCCCGCTGCTCTTTTGGCTCTATAATAAGGTGTGCGAGGAAGCATTGCAAGAGAAGGGATCAAAGCTGATGTCAACCTTTAGTTACCTGACCCATCTGGAGTGCAGCCGCTGCGGGCAGGGCCATGCAGCCGAAGTCGTGCAGACTGTGAGCGCGTGCTGCGGCAAGCCCCTGCTGGCGCGCTATGACCTGATGCGGGCGCGCCGCGAATGGAACCGCGAGGAAGTCGCCCTGCGACCGGCGACGATGTGGCGCTACCACGAATTGTTGCCTGCTTTGCAGGAGGCCGAGATCGTCAGCCTGGGCGAAGGCATGACGCCCCTGCTGGCCTGCCAGCGGCTGGGCCAGGCGTTAGGATATGCGGGCGCGCGCGTGCTGGTGAAAGATGAAGGCCAGAACCCGACGGGCAGCTTCAAGGCGCGGGGGATGAGCGCGGCGGTCAGCCGGGCGCTGGCGTTGGGCGTGCAGGCGCTGGCGACGCCCAGCGCGGGCAACGCGGCGGCGGCAATGGCGGCCTACGCCGCGCGCGCTGGATTGCCCGCGACGGTCTTTATGCCCGCAGACGCGCCGGAGAGCGCCAAAGTCCAGGTGGCCGTGAGCGGCGCGAAGCTGTATCTGGTGAAGGGCTTGATTAACGACGCCGGGGCAATGGTGGCGGCGCTGAAAGAGGAGCGTGGCTGGTTTGACGTGGCGACGCTCAAGGAGCCATATCGCGCCGAAGGCAAGAAGACGATGGGCTTTGAACTGGCAGAGCAGCTTGGCTGGCGGCTGCCCGACGCAATCATCTATCCTGCTGGCGGTGGCACCGGCATTGTTGGCATGTGGAAGGCGTTTGCGGAACTTGAAGCGTTGGGCTGGATTGGCCCAGAGCGTCCGAAAATGATCATCGTTCAATCCGAGGGCTGCGCGCCGCTTGTGCGCGCCTTTCATGCCGGGTCCGAAAAGGCAGAACCCTGGCAGGGCGCGGAGACCCTGGCGGGCGGGCTGCGTGTGCCCGTCGCCATTGGCGACTTCCTGATCTTGCGCGCCGTCCGCCAGAGCGGCGGCACGGCGGTGATGGTCAGCGATGCGGAGATGCTGGCGGCGGCGAAACTGCTGGCGTCTACAGAGGGTATCTTTGCCGGGCTGGAGGGCGCCGCGCCCCTGGCGGCCTATCGCAAGCTGCTG
>JBJKSJ010000023.1:0-12314 GCA_046704085.1 Ktedonobacterales bacterium
GCCAGCAGCGCCAGCACCAGCACGCAGAGCAGGATAATGGCGATGAGCGCGCCGCTGTTGTTCGAGTTGGGTGAGGAGCTTGAAGCGCCCCCATTCCCCGGCGTGCCTGAGCCGCCGTTCCCTCCGCTTCCATTGGAGCCAGATGTTGCGCTGGGCGCAGCGCCGGACGTGGTCGTAGATGTCGGCGTCTGGCCGTTGCCTGGCGTGCTAGTGGTTCCTGGCGTGCCGCCGCTGCCACTTGGGGTAGAAGTGCTGCCAGTTGTGGGGGTGCTTCCTGATCCCCCTGAGCCAAGCACCACTGTTCCATTGCTCTCGACGGTGAACTGCTGGCGGCTGGCGATGATGGCATGTTCTACCGTGCCTATAGCGCAGAGATAATACGTGCCTGGAAGAACGCCGCTGCTCGGCCAGGTATAGGTGGTGGTGAAGTTATTGGATTCTGCGCCGATGTTATTATTGGGCAAAGGCGTGCGGGTGCTGCATTCGCTTCGACTGCTGTAGCTCAGATTGATGATCTCGTTCTGTGTCCAGCCGGTGAATTGCAGCGTCAGCATGTTCCCTGAAATGCTCAGGATGTCCAGGGTGGGTGCGCCCGACTGCGGGGCGGCGCGGGCGCTGCCCCAGCCCGCCAGGGCCAGCGCGGCCAGCAGCGCAGCCGCGCCCAGAAGCAGAAATGCCGGTCTGGTAGTGGCGCTCCGTCGCGCCTGCCTGAAATGCGTCTGCTGTTGCATGTCGCAGGCCTTCTTTCTTCGCTCTTTGATGACGTAGCTCGCCCGGAGCGCCGCCGTCCCTGGGGGCGAGGTGACTCGCCAGCGAGACGCTGGCGGTACACACGGGCGCGCGCGTGCAGCGCCACCGCCCCTGGCGGCGAGACGACTCGCCAGCACGGAGGCTGGCGCTACACGCAGTGGTTGCCCGCGATTTTTATGCCAACCTGGCGTCAACGCCTCATGCTGGCGGAAGCTGGTCTAGCGCGGCGGGGAGTTCGTCAATCTGCGAGAGGATCAGATCGGCGCCACGCGCGCGATAGACCTCGGCTTCGGGGCCGCTGGCGATCATTACGGCCAGAAACGGCGGTTGTCCCTCGCCAGCGGCGGCGCGATAGTTCAGCACCAGCGCCAGATCGTCGGCAGTGTCGCCAACATACAGGCCCGCGCCAGTTTCAAGCCGCTCTGCCATCAGAGTGAGCGCCGCCGGATCGGGCTTGGCGATCTCTTCGCCTGGGATGATCTGCTCAAAGGGCGTTGGTCCCCAACGGCTGGGAAAGCGCGCCGCGTAGGTTCCCGTGCGCTGAAGTTCCCTGACTGCCCAGGTCACTTCCGCGCCGACGCGCCCGGTAATCAAGGCGAAGTGCCTGGCGCCTTGTTCCGCCAGGCTTGCCAGCAGCGCGGCGGGCATGAGCAGCGCTTCGTTGCGCACCAGCCCAGGCGCGTCCAGGACATAGAGCGGTTCGCGGCCCACCAGGCTGCGCAGCAGGTCCGCGCCCCAATAAAACTCATCGTGAATCGTTTGCGCCAGGTCATAGCTTGGCTGGGCCGAGATGGGCGTGACGCGGCGCGCCCAGGCGATGCCGCCCTGGCCGCGCTGGGCGGCGTCGTGCGCGCATTCGGCCCAGGCAATCAGCGAGCGCGTGCCCTCTGGCTGGCCGCGCCATTCGCGCCGCCGAGCCGTGCAGAGCGCGGTAAACGCGAAAGCGAGATCCCAATCGTTGTTAAAGCCCCCGGCCAGCTTGAAGGCGCGCACATCCTCCAGCGTGACGAGCGGCTCTGCGCCTGCCGCGTCGCGCTGCCACAAGCCCCGCTGGACGCCGACGATATATTCAGTCGTCGCTATCACCGCGAGGCGATAGGAGCGCGTGGTGTCAATCAAAACGCCATCTACGTCAAAGACGGCGCTGTCAATGGGACGACCTCTGCGCAGGTCGGGACGCATCCAGATCATGCAATGGCTCCGCCTAGAGTTCGGGTTCGGTGACGAACAGGCGCAAGAAACGAATCAGCGCCAGGATGACCAGAAAATAGACCAGCATGCCCAGCAGGATATACCACTGAATCCCGGTTCCGCGCACATCCAGGGCCGTCTTGAAGGGCGCCAGCAGTGGATCGGTGATGCTGGTGAGAACCTGAATAAACGGATTGCCCGCCTGGGTTGCCAGGAAGCTCAACACGAAGCGCAGCGCAAACATGACCTCGATCACCGAGAGCAGCCAGTGGAGAAACTGGTTACATTTGGCAATACTGAAGATGATCCGGCTGCGAGGCAGGCGCGGCGCTGTCTCTGACGAGGTTTCGTACTCCTCTGGCGCGGGCTGAGGCAGCGGGGCAGGCGCAGGCCGCTCGTAGGCGATGGGATGTGGACGCTGATAGCCTGGGCGCGGCGGCAGCGGCGGTAGGTCGTTTTCGTCGTCCAGAAATAACCGTTCAGTTGGCGCAGAGCCGACCTCTTCTTGCGGAAGCGGCTGCTCGCCTTCATAGGGATTGCCACCATTCGATTGGTAGCGTCGCATACCTCTGTGCCCACCCATTCTGGCGGTAACTGCGCCCCCTGCGAGGAGTTACCGCCGTGATCTTCTGCGCTATGCTGGCTGCCACATTCAATTATAGCATAGCTCAGCGAGAAGCGGGGATAGAAGGGCTGGCGGTTTCAACCGCCTGCTTAGCCACTGTCGGGTGGTTCCAGTTTTGCCAGATAGACGCTGCCTGCGCGCGCAATGATACGATAGATGCCATGCTCTGGCGCGGTCAATTGATCGAAGGTGGTGAGGGCGGTAGCGCGATCTTCATAGGGCAGGAAATCGACATCGATCACGAGATATTCGGCAATGTTGTCGCCGCGCCCAATATCAGGAAAGAGGTAGAGATCGCGCCGCTCGCTCAAATGTGGATTGAGCGTATCGCTGGCGGAGACAGAGGCGTCCGGCGGGATCATCGCCAGCAGACGATTGATGCGTTCCTCGCGCACGCCCGTACTCAGCGATGGGAAAAAAGGCTCCAGAGCGCCCCTGCCAGCCGTCAGGTTATAATTCGCAAAGAGCAGCAGCAGCAGACCGACCAGCGCCATGCCCACGCGCGGCGAGATGCGCCGCACTAGCCAGGCCCAGCCGCTGCTGATTTTCAGCGCCAGCCACCAGCCCCAGAGTGGTATCCAGCGCCAGGGAAAGTGCTTGCGCAGCAGAGCGCGGATACGCCCAAAGCGGCTGAGGGTGGCCCAGCCGTCGCGGTCGCGCTCCAGATGGCGGGCGATGTTGGCGGTTCCTTTGATCGCGGCGACCATCAGGAAGGCTATCATCACCGCGTTATAGTGATAGACACCGCTGTATTGCGCCGATTTGTCGCTGAGGACGTTGATGCCCAATTCGGGCAAGCCCGGAATGAGCGCCAGCGGCGCGAAGAGTAGTCCCAGGAGTCCGCCGGTCAGAAGCATCTTCCAGATGTATTGGAGTTTATCCGGGGTGAGGATCGTTCCAAAGATGAGCCAGGGCTGCGTCACGAGATGTAAGAGGGCCAGGCCGGGCGTGTCGCCCAGGCCCGCGTAACGCTCCCAATAGTTATTGCCGACCTGTGGGCTATCCAGAAAGTGCGGGATGATCACCAGGAAGCAGATCGCGGACCACGCCGCGAAGACGAGCGCCGTCGTCAGGCCAAACCAGCGGCGATGCTGCCAGAAGGCGATATAGATGCCCAGCAGGGCGACGCTGACCCCAATGTCCTCTTTGCACATGGCCGCCAGCCCTGCCGCCAGCAAAAACCAGCCATAGCGGCGCTTCTCTATCGCCAGCACAGCGGCGATGAGCAGCGGGGTTGCCAGCGTGACCGGATGAAAGTCGAACAGGTTTTCGCCGATCAGGGCGGGGGCGAGCAGATAGGTGACAACCAGGGGCACGCCGATCAGCGGCCAGCGCGGCATCCAGTGGCGCGCCAGCAGAAAGACCGGAATGGCGCCCAGGCCAAGCACGAGGCTCTGAAAAACCAGCAGCGTCTCCGGGCTGGAATGGATCAGATAGAGGAGCGAGAGGGGCAGCAGAATTGGCTCGACATGGATTGCCAGGCGGGTTGGCGGGCCGTAATAATCCCAGCCGCGATTGGTAAACTCGAAGAAATGCCCGTGCAGCGTATTCCAGATCACCTGATCCATGTTGCCCAGATCAAACGCCTGGGCCGTGAAGGTCCAATAGCGGTACAGCGATTGAATACTCAGGACGACCATATAGATGAGGGCGAACAGGATGGTCAGCCCCCAGGCAATCCGAAGCTGCGTCTCTGGCTTCTCCAGCCAGCGCCAGACGGGCAAGATAGTGCGCTGCCAGTGCAGCCTCACCTGCTTGATTGCTTTGGCTGGCCGTCGAGCAATGGTTGGCGGAGACGAGGATGGGCGCGCCGTACTTTCGGGCGCCCGGTCAACCTGATCGGGTGCGCCGATGCTGAGATTGCCGGTCGGTTGCATGGCTGCGTCGTGGCCGCTCTTGCTGGAAAGTGATTTCTCTCCAGTTGATGAGAGCAGAGATTGGCGTCGTTTCATTCTATCTATATGATACAGACGAAGACAAGCCTCACAAATAACCAGTATAGCGCCTGCCTTCTTCTCCCTTCCGCATCGCAAGTGATCTGCTGCCCGCTTTCCCCGCATGGAGTATACCAGTTATCTATGAAGAAACTGTCAAGGAAACGCAAGTCTGCTTTCAAGGCGCGAGAAACGATCCATCGCGCAGCAGCGCCCGCCCATCGGCTTCGAGTGAGGCCCGCGCGAGACCCAGGTTCCATTCGAGGGCCGAGCGGTTGGAGCCGCCATAGGCCCGGTTGTCGCCCAGGGTAAGGAAGACTGCCCCCGCGCGCCGATAGGCCAGCAGAGAAGCCTCCGGCCCCAGCGGATAGGGGCGAAGCGAGGTGACGGTGGGGTTAAATCCGATAGAGATTTTGCCCAGAACACTCGCGCCTTCGTCGGTGGTCAGGGCGGCTTCGGCCTCTGGCGCGCCCGCGCCCGCGATCCCTACGACGCGCCCTTGCTGAAAGCGCAGGCGCAGATGGCGCAGCGGGCGCCCCTGGCGCCATGCCGCGTCGATAATGGCCTCGCCCTCAGCGGAGTCTTCGGCGACAGCCACGCGAAACTCGCCTGCCGGCAGCATGAGGCTGACGCGACCCCCCGCTTCTGCCAGGTCTTCCAGGCTGAGGACACCATCATCCCGGTGGCGCGGCGCATCTGCTGCCAGGCGCAGCGTAAGTTCAGTTCCGCGTGGATCGCTCAGGCGCAGCAGCGGCGTGTCGGAGAGCGCCATCTGCAATTGCCGTCCGCGCGCCTCCATGAGCGGATAGTCGCTATCCAGCGCCTGCCAGATGGCCTCGTTGTACGGTCGCCAGGGCTGGCGCAGGCGTTGTGTCTGGCGGCGCGAGAGCAGCGAGACGCTAATCCAGGCGCGCTGATGCAGATGAAACGCTTCTTCCAGTGTCTGGCTGGCCTCTTTCCAGGATTGAAGGGATTCTGCTGGCGCGTTGCTCAGGTCTGGCGGGCCGCCGCTGATGCTCAGCACGTGGGTGGCCTCGCTGGCCACAGGCAGCAGCGAGAGCCGTTCGTTGACTGCGCCCGTGGCGGGCGCGCCGCGCAGAATCTGCCGGAGCCGCGCGTCGTCCTCAATGAGGATGAGGGCGCGCGCGCCTGCCGCCAGCGCGTGAAACTCGAGTTGCAGCAGGAAATCAAGCTGATCGCGCCTGCCGGAAAGCAGAATGAAGTCTCCAGCTTGCAGGCGGCAGGCATGATGGATCAGTTTGTGAGCGACACGCCCAGCCAGACGCTCCGGCTCCATGTTGATTTTGCTCCTTCCGACTGCCTGCCAATAGCCTCCAAAAGAAACAGGCTTACCAGAACGGTAAGCCTGCTGATCGGTCGGGGCGAGTGGATTTGAACCTCCGACCCCCTCAACCCCATTGAGGTGCGCTACCGGGCTGCGCTACGCCCCGTTTTTTGGTTTGGTTCAACCTTTTCAGGTTTCCTTCAGAGTGGGGTAGGGGAACCTGAACTCAGCCTAGTATAGCAGATATTTGCGCCTGCGTCAACCTCAGCGATGAAAAAATACTGCTTGACATGCGCTTTTCTAGCTTCTATAATTTTAGTGGGTGAATTATTAGCTACACGAAGTGATGAGCGGGCGGTTTTGAGAATGGACGTGCAAGAACAACTGGTCAATGAAGGGCTGGCAGTCTACCGCGAGTTGGTGCGGGCGGCGCTGGCAAGCAAGTTCCATCATCACGCGCATGACGCTCCTGTCCATGCTGGGGAATCGGCCCAGGATGCTG
This sequence comes from Ktedonobacterales bacterium, assembly GCA_046704085.1. GTDB lineage: Bacteria > Chloroflexota > Ktedonobacteria > Ktedonobacterales > DATBGS01 > DATBHW01. The sequence goes on from JBJKSJ010000023.1 coordinate 6,288, forward strand.
AGAACTGCGCTGAGCGTAATGGCCCGCTGGATTCGACCTCCGCTCTGTCCTGGTACAAGGGGCAGGATGTCCCCGATGCGCAGATCAAGCTGATGCTTCATCTGGCAATACATGGTCCCCAGACCATGAGCGAGGTGGCCGATGGGCTGGAGGTGACGACGCCAGCGATTACCGGCCTAGTGGATAAGCTGGAGAAGCGCGGCCTGGTGGAACGGGTGCGCGATAGTCAGGATCGCCGGGTCGTGCGCGTGCGCCTGGCGCCTCGCGCGCAGCAGTTGGCCGAGACGCACCTGACTGAGCGCCGCCGCCAGATGCGCTTGGTGCTGGCAACGCTCACGCCGGAAGAGCAACGCACTTTCATCAAGACGCTGCGCCTGCTTGCCCAAACAATGCACCCCAGGCAGGAAGCGGAAGCAGCCAGCAAATAAGGGCAAGGTTCGGATCACTGCTTTCTTCACCAGGCTAGAGCGATTCTATGCAAGACTTTGAGACCTATCGCCCGCTCCTGTTCTCCATCGCCTATCGCATGCTTGGCAGCGCCAGCGAGGCGGAGGATATGGTGCAGGAGACCTATCTGCGCTTTCGGCTGGCGCGCGAAGGCGAGGTCCGCTCGCTGAAATCCTATCTGACCACTATTGTAACGCGCCTCTGCCTGGATGAACTCAAGTCGGCGCGGGCGCAGCGCGAGCAATATATCGGCCCCTGGCTGCCCGAACCGCTCTTGACCGCTGACGCGGGCGCGGCGCTTGAGCAGCGCGAGACGATCTCGATGGCCTTTCTGGTCTTGCTGGAGACGCTGACCCCGCCGGAGCGCGCTGTCTTCCTGCTGCATGAGGTCTTCGACTATCCCGCTGAAGAGATTGCCGAGATGCTGGGCAAGAGCGCGGCGGCCTGTCGCCAGATACTCCACCGCGCGCGGGCGCGCATTGCTGCGCATCAGCCGCGCTTCCAAACTTCAGTGGAACAACAGCAGCAGATCACCGCCCGCTTTCTTATGGCATGTCAGTCTGGCAACGTGCAGGAACTGGCGCAGACGCTCGCGCAGGATGTGGTCGTCTGGTCGGATGGCGGCGGTAAAGTTTCTGCGGCCCTGCGTCCGGTCTATGGTCAGGAGCGCGCGATTCGCTTCATCCTGGGTCTTATGCGCAAGGCGCTTGCCAACGTCGCGGTGAGCCCCGAAGAGATCAATGGCGCTCCGGCCTTCCTCGGCTGGACCTCCAATCTGCTCACCGATGTCTTCACCTTCGAGATTGTGCAAGGCCGGATTCAGCATATTCGCGACGTCCGCAATCCAGAGAAACTGGCCTACCTCCAGCGCCAGCTTCAGGGGCGGGCTGACGCCGCCCAACCTCCGCAGCGTTAGCCGGGACGCTTTTGTATCGTCGCTCGCTCTCTGTCACGCTCCTTGCGCCTCTCTCGTCTCCATGTCGTCCTCTGAGATTTCCGCTGAACGGAGATGCTCCAGAGGGACGGTCAACGGGACCAGACTCAAGCAGATTATCGACGAGGTGAGGTTTATGACACGAATACTTGTGACTGGCGGCGCGGGCGCATTGGGCCGCGAGGTTGTGAATCGGCTGGCAGAAAGGGGCGATACTCTGCGCGTGATGAGTCGTCGCAGCCGCCCGGCTTCCCAGCCGCCGGAAGTCGAGTGGGCGCAGGCTGATCTGGGCGCTGGAACCGGGATCAGCGCGGCGGTTGCCGATGTCGATGCCATTGTGCATTCCGCCACCAACTTCCTTGCAAGCGGCAAAGTTGATGTGGCCGGAACCAGGCGGATGCTGTATGCTGCGCGGGCTGCGGGGGTTTCGCATGTGCTTTATGTCTCGATTGTCGGCATCGAGCGCAACCCCTTCGCCTACTATCGAAACAAGCTCAAAGCAGAGGAGTTGGTGCGCGAAAGCGGCATCCCCTGGTCCATTCAGCGGGCGGCACAGTTCCACCCATTTATTGACCTGCTGCTGCGCCTGGGTGTCCACTGGCCGGTGGCGCTCCTGCCAACCGACTTCCAATTTCAGCCGATGGACATCCGCGAGGCCGCCGAGCGCGTGGTGGAGTCTGTGGTCGCCGGGCCAGCCGGGCGGCTCCCCGATATTGGCGGCCCGGAGGTACACACCCTGGGCGATCTGGCGAAACCTTGGATGCGCGCGCGCGGCTTGCGCCGCCCCATTGTGCATCTGCCCCTGCCAGGCAAGACGGCGGCAGCCTTTCGGCACGGCTATATCACTTGCCCCGATCACAAAGATGGCAAGATTACCTGGGAAGAGTGGGTGCAGGAAACCTATGGAGAGAACCGGGCAGCCGCTTCGCCCTACATCATGCGATACATGAGGAAGGGCATATGAAGAAGGTTGAGGCGCTGCCAGCTACTCCATCTCATCTTGCTCGTCTGCGCCTGGCGCAGCTTATCGTTGCCCTGGCCGGGTTGTTCTATCTGCTGACCGGCGTGGCGCTGCTGTTTGCGCCTGTCTGGTTCTTTCAGCATATTGGAACCTTTGGGCCATTCAATCGCCACTACGAGGGCGATCTGGGTTCTTTCCTGCTGGCGCTGGGCATTGGCTTGCTCTTTGCCGCGCGCGATCCGTCCAGATATGGGCTGGTAGTCTGGGTGGCCGCAATGGGGAGCCTGATCCATGCCTGCAACCATGTGTATGACGCAGTGATTCAGCAGGCATCGCTCAGCCAGTGGCTTGCTCAGCCAGTCGCTCTGTTTGTCTTTGCCTTTCTGTTGATCTGGGCCGCCAGCGAGCGCCTTCTGGCTGGAAGATCAGGCGCCAGTTAATGGACGAGCGGGCGCCACTCTCTATACGGGCGCCCGCTCGCTACGGTACTCATTTATCGTGTTGCTGGCTGCTGCCCCGCTCCGCTATTGCCATTGAGATGCGTGATCTGGTGCGTCAACTGGCTAACAGTTTCCAGGACATCATCAATGGCAAATGGCTTCGGGAGCAGCGCGCTGGCAAGATTGAAATGCCCGTCGCTGAGCCGCTGCGCGGCGGACATCACAACCAGCGCGTGCGAATCGCGCAATTGCGCATTGGCCTCCAGCGCTTCCATAAAGGCATAGCCATCAAGGATAGGCATCATCAGATCAAGCAAGATAACATGTGGGCCAAGCTCGGCGCGTTTCTTCAACAGTTCCAGCGCTTCGCGACCATTGCGCGCTGCTGCCACGTTATACCCCTCTTCCTCCAGCAGCCCTTCCAGCAGGTCACGGATGCCAGCGTCATCATCGACCACCAGCACGTTGTAGTTCAGCATCTTCTTCCCCCTCCTCCGCTCCAGGCGAGTTTACCATCGTTGCCCTCCGTGTTGCCTTTAGATGTGAAACAGTAGGCGTGCCCCTGGCGCCTGAGGCGATGAATAGCGATGTTTCGCCCGCAAGAACTGTTCCATAGCTGACCTTACCGCCGTTGTTCCTGGCGAGATTCCTGCGGAAAGTGGGATATAATGAGCCAGCCCGTCGGCCATTTTAATGGCAGCTACGGGCGTTCCGCCATCAGGCGGTGCTGCCGACTTTCTGGCCCAGGGCCACGTAGCGGCGCATACATTCGCCGACTGGCTAAACATGATCAATAAATAAAGGAGCTTCGATTGCTTATGCCAGACGCTCTTCCTCGTCCGCTGGTGCTGATCGTGATGGACGGCTGGGGCATCAACCCCCGCTCGGATGCCAATGCCATCGCGCTGGCGCAGACGCCCCATATTGACCAGATCGCGCGCGCCTATCCCCATACGCAGCTTGCCACCAGCGGCCCGGCGGTGGGGCTGCCAGAAGGGCAGATGGGCAATTCAGAAGTGGGCCATCTGAACATTGGCGCGGGCAAGCGCGTGCTTCAGGAGTTTACCCGCGTCTCCTCGGCCATTCACGACGGGAGCTTTTTCGAGAACCCGGCGCTGCTCAAGGCCGTGCAGCACGCGAAGCAGAACCACAGCGCGCTGCACCTCTGCGGGCTAATCGGCTATGGCGGCGTGCATGCCCATCAGAGCCACCTCTACGCCTGCCTGCAACTGGCGGCGCGCCACGAGCTAGAGCAGGTCTTCATCCATGCCTTCACCGATGGCCGCGACACCTCGCCCTTTGGCGGGCTGGAGTATATGAAGGAACTGCTCGCGCGGACGAAAGAGATTGACCCGAACCATCCGGCGCAGGTGGCAACAATCTCTGGGCGCTATTACGCGATGGACCGCGATAACCGCTGGGACCGCATCGCCAAGGCGTATGTCGCCATGACGCGCGGCGAGGGACGGCGCGCCACCGATCCGGTGGCGGCCATTCAGCAATCCTATGATGAGCATGTGACCGACGAGTTTATTGTGCCTGTTGTGCTGATGCAAGATGACCGACCCGTGGCGACGGTCAAGGCGGGCGACAGCGTGATCTACTTTAACTTCCGCTCGGATCGTGGCCGCGAATTGACCAAAGCCTTCGTGCTGGATACCCTGCCGCCGCAGGCCGAGGGCAAGTTTGATCGCGGCCCGAAGATCAAAGATCTGGTCTTTGTGACCATGACTGAATACGAGTCCGGTCTGCCAGTAGATGTCGCCTTTCCGGCGGATAACGTCGATCTGCCCCTGGCGAAGATTCTCTCAGATCGCGGCCTGCGCCAGTTCCATACCGCCGAGACAGAGAAGTACGCGCATGTGACCTTCTTCTTCAACGGCGGGCGCGAGGCGCCTTTCCCCGGCGAGGATCGCCTGCTGGTCCCCTCGCCCAAAGTGGCGACCTATGACCTCAAGCCAGAGATGAGCGCGCCGGAACTGACAGACGAAGCCGTGCGGCGCATCAACAGCGGCGAGTATGCCGTCGTCATTATGAACTACGCCAACGCCGATATGGTTGGGCATACCGCCGTGCTGGAGGCGGCGATCAAAGCTGTCGAGACGGTAGACACGGGCGTGGGGCGCGTCGTAGAGGCGACGCTGGCAAAGGGCGGCGCGGCGCTGATCACCGCCGATCACGGCAACGCCGAGCAACTTGTGGAGTACGACACTGGCAAGCCGCACACGTCGCATACGACCAATCCTGTGCCGTTCTATTTCGTCGTGCCGCAGTTGCCAAACGCGAAGCTGCGCGGCGATGGCATCCTGGCCGACGTGGCGCCGACCATGCTGCAACTATTACAGATTCCTCAGCCCAAAGAGATGACCGGACGCACGCTGATCATCAGCGGCTAGCCGCTGATGATCAGCCCTGTTGCGGGTGGGGCCGTAGCGCCAGCGTCCCTGCTGGCTGGGGTGGTGCCCCCGCCCCGGCAGCAGCATGGTTCTCTGGACGCGCTCGTATCAGTGGGCCTGGTAGGGCAGTTCGTTGATCGTCGCCGTGCCCTGGTCGATGAAGTAGATGCCGTTGGTGTGGTAGAAGGTCGTGTTCAGCGTCAGCCCGCGCGGCTCGTTCAGGTTCTTGGCGAGAGTGGCGGTGATCTGGCCGGTGGTCGGGTTCAAGCGCACCAGCGAGCCATCCCCTGGCGCGGCGCCCAGCAGGCTGGCGACCAGATAGCCATCGGCATCCACAATCAGGTCTTGTGGCGCGGTGGCCGTCTGCTTCCACTCCAGCTTGCCGGTCTGCCCGTTGAAGCGCAGAATGGTGTTGGTCCCCGCGTCGGCCACGTAGACATTACCCTGGTCATCCACCGCTGCCGCGACCGGATGCATCAGGCCCGTGATGAAGGGGGCGCTGACCGTCGTGCTGCCTTTGGTCAGGCAGGCCAGCGTCCCATTGGACGGGCTGGGCACCAGCAGGGCATCATTGACCGGGTTGAGACCCAGCGCGAAGCCGCTCAGGGAGGGAAAGCCCGGCACAATCTGCACCCCGCTGTCGGCGAAGGTTGCCAGGAAAGCCGTGCCGTTCTCGTTGATCGCCTGATGGCCTGCCGCGCCTTGCTGAAGGTAGATAAGCGGATAGGGTTTGTCCGGTGTGATCACTACCCCGCTGGGTTGAGCCACCCCAGGAATGGCTGCGTAGGCATGGCCGGTGGCCGGCGAGAGGACATAGATGGCCTGAGCAGTCTGGTCGCTATAATAGAC
>JBJKSJ010000024.1:0-5633 GCA_046704085.1 Ktedonobacterales bacterium
TTCCCGGCGCAGATCGGGGATGATGTCATCAGGTTCAAGCATCATGGAGGCCAGCAATCGCTCTTCAGCCTCGACGTTGTAGGGGACCTGGGACTCTTGACGGTCTGTGCTATCATTAGTCATAGCATTATCTCCATATGCCGTTGACTCTTTGCCTGGTCAGCTTGGGAGTCAGCGGCATTTTCCTGCCGCCCGGCGGTTATAAGATTTTCAGTTCATAGAGTGCATAGAGATTGCAACGTCATTGTAACCAGTCTAGCACACGATGAACTGCTACACAAGTAGCTCCCTAGGGAGCTATGGAGCGGCCATCTGAGGTCATTTCGTGACGGCCAAAGTGACCGCTAGAGGGCTGTTATGGAGAGGGCGCTTGTATCCCTGCTTGGGGTGTGTGAGGCCAGATATAGAGCGGGTTTGATGTTACGTGGTGATACGCTCTTGTATCGAGTGTTATAAACGGCAGTGAATTCGTAAACCGTAGGTCAAGGGTTCAAATCCCTTCGCCGGCTCCAGTTGGCGCGCTAGGTATAGCCTGGCGCCTGCACCGCTGTCCCACGAGCAGCGGGCGCATTGGCGGCTATCTTGGGGCGAGCGGTTGGCACGCAATGCCCCTACCTCAACGGCTGGTCCGGTGATGATCCACCGTTCGGCGTCCCAGATGCCTTCGCTCGCTTTCTCTACCTGGCGACCGCGTAAAGGTGCCTCGGTTGCTTCAGTGGTCCCGCTTCTCGGACAGCCCGGCTGCTCCGAGTGGTGCCGCACGGCATCTTTGCCTGGCAGGTCCGTTTCTCGGCTCACGTTTTGCCTCATTCGCTCCCGCGTCGGCTGGTTCTGCCGCCACTGATGAGGGCGGCGGCCAGTTTTTCGCCCGTTTTCGCTCACCAGATCCGGAACGATCTCTTGAACCATCTCGTTGCGCATCACGTGGGCACCACGCGCTGAGGCAAATTCCAGGTCTGGGCAGCCATCCTGCTCCAGCTTGGGCTGCGTGGCGATGAGCAGGCCCTTGACCTGGGATGTGGTCGCGGTCCTCTTAATGGCAGCCAGCCTTCTTCCCAGAGGGAAGGCGACCGGCATTGATGTGTGGAAGGCGCAGGAGCAATCGGGGAACGCGCTCTCTGTGACGCAGCAGCATGCGGAACGAGAAGGAGTGGCCGACCACGTGAGCCTGCAGACGGCAGGCATGCGGCAACTGCTGTTCTCCGATGGCTCGTTTCGACCTGGTGGTCTCCAGCCTGGCGTTCCACAATATCCCCACCTTCGAGGGGCGCCAGCAGGCGATCGCCGACTTCCGCGAAACGCGGCGCTACGGGGAACGCCTGCGCGAGTTGGGGATGACGGACGTGGTCCAGCATCCGCTCGGCTGGCGCTTCTGGTATGGGGGCGCTTGGGCGGCAACGCATCTGGTGAGCGCTCGCAAACCCGGCTGAGGCTGGTGCCTGCTCTACACAGGGAGAGCGAGCTGCCGTCTCCTTTGAGACCAGCACAAACGACAGGTGGCCTGAGATCCTGGCTTGTGCCTGCGCTCATGTGAAACCCGCGTGCTTTTGGGCGAAATCTAGGCAGTTGTGAGCGGAGCAGAAAGTGCAGCGGGCGAGCCTGTTGGCCCACGCGAGAGCGCCTCGACCGGCTCGAAGCGACGGCTGACGCCATCCGCCACCGCGCAGGATCGGACGTCATCCAGCAGTCGCGGCGGCTCGGTTGGGCCCGCGTCGTTCGTGACAGGCTGGCGTTCGGGAACCCCGGCCACCCGGACGACACCAGCCGTGGTCGTTAGTCGGCCATCAGCCCTAGCAGGCGCACGGCGTTCCCAGAGTATACCGCCGCCAGGTCCTCGCTGGACAGACCGGCTGAGTCGATGTCCGCGATCGTCGCTTCGACCGCGTTCGCGGGTCCAAGTGGCATGTCGGTGCCGAAGAGCACGTGGCGCGGGCCGAAAAACTCGAGGACGCAGCGGACCGCGTGTGGCGCACCGAACAGCGCCGTATCGACGTGGAACCTCCGGAAGTAGTCGAGCGGCGGCCGCGGCAGGTGGTCCTTGACCTGCCGATAGCCGGGACCCATCGCGAGTCGGGCGGCGAAGTGTGGCACCATGCCGCCACCGTGGTGCGCGATCACGAGCTGGCGCGGGTGACGCTCCATGTGCCCGGAATAGACGAGGCGTGCCAGGGCGGCGGCGGTCTCGTAGGGCCAGCCGATGGACCACCACAGGCCAAAATCGGACCGGCTCTCGGCCGGATAGTCGGCCCACGCCGCGCTCCGCGTCGGGTGGAGCCACACGGCGCGGTCGGCGTCTTCGAGCCTGGTGAACAGCGGCTCGAAGCGCGGATCGTCGAGCGCCACGCCCAGGACGTTGGTGTACATCTGTGCGCCCAGCGCGCCAAGCTGCGTCAGGGCGCGGTCGAGCTCGTGCCAGGCTGCGTCGACGTCGCTCAGCGGCAGCGCGGCTGCGAATCCGGCGAAGCGGTCCGGAAACCGCTGGACCAGTTCCGCCAGCTCGTCATTGGCGATGCGGGCAAACTCCGCCGCGACTCCCGGCGGCCCAATCTCTTCAAGCGGCGGCACGGCCAGCACCAGGACCTGGGCGTAGTCGCCGTACGGCTCGATCTGCCGCCACCGCGCGTCCAGGTCGGTCAGCACCGGATCGAAGGAGAAGACGCCCTCGCGGTAGTAGTCGAGCCGACTCGGAGCCAGGGTTTGCTCGAGCTGCCGCTCCAGCAGCGCGAGGTACGCACGAGGCAGGATGTGCGCGAACGCATCGATCTTCCGCATGGTTGCATCCTTCGCTGAACTCAGATCATCTGGTTGCAGGTGGCGAGCGCGGCGGAGGCCGCCGCTTGGAGCCGCGTCCGTTCGCCGCTCCGCAGCACCTCGCGCGACGAACTCGGTGTGCATGGACACGACGTCCCCTGGCGTTGCGCGCGGATGTTCGCCGCCAGAACGGCGTTGGACGCCCGCGCGACCGGCAGACCGAGTACACGTGTGCCGACCGCGAACCACAGCGGCGCCGTCTGCTTGGGCCTCTGCCGACGGCGCTGCTCCTTGGGCCGCTGGGATACAGGTCCCTGCGGTGTGTGCAGCGTCGAGGTACTCATAGTGTGTCCAGTTGCTCCCCTGGGAGACGGCATGCCAGGTCAGCAGAAGGCATCGTGCATGATGTCCCACGAGGTATTGTGCCACAATCCGCCGGGACCAGCAAGGGGGGCATAGACTGCTGGCGCGTGGCCCATACGAGTGAGCCTGCCAGAAGCCGCGGGGCTTTCTCCTGCGCTTTGACGCCCATACGTGCGTGAAAGGGCGCAAGCGGCATCTGCTCGTGGATACCCTGGGGCTGCCGATCTGTTGTCTATGTCACCGCCGATATGCACGACACTTGAAGAGCGCGCGTCGGACGGCAGAGGTGAGTGGGGTTCAAACGCGCTTGATCGCCTCTCCCTTCGATGGGCGTGGCCCTTCTTGAGGCATCGAGAAGAGTGCAACGTGGCGAGACCGCCCACGCTGCGCACCCCACGGCTCCTGGGGACACCCCCTGGAACTGATCTCCGGTCGCCAGGGCAACGACGCCGATACTGTGGTATCGTGATCCCGGATGTTCTTGTGTACAAACGGAAGCCCCAGGTCAGTACCGGTCAGTCCTTGTGCTTGCAGAAAAAACGCTCCTCTGCCTGGAAAGCAGGCTCCTTCTATGGGAGAACCCTCGCCTCTTCATGGATACCCCCCCGATCCCGGTACGGCTAGCACCGGCCCCCCCACTGCTCCTCGTTCGCTGGAGGCGCGGGCGCTGGCCCTGTTGGAACATACGGGCAACCTCCTCTGGACGATGCCTGCCGATGCGGTCATCCGCACCCCTAATGCCAGTTGGTTAGCCTATACCGGCCAACACCCAGACCAAGCCAGTGGCAGTGGCTGGCTGGAGGCGGCCTTCCCTGGGGACCGGCAGCCGCTGATGCTGGCCATCACACACGCCGTGGCAGCGGGCACGCCTTACGAAGCCAGGTGCCGCATACGCCGGTTCGATGAGATCTATCGCACCTTCCGGGTGCAGGGGGCTCCCGTGCAAGCCGCTGATGGCACGATCAGCGAGTGGGTCGGCTGTTGTACCGATATCACCCAGCAGCAGCAAGCCGAGGAAGCCCTCGCCCGCGAGCGGCAGGCATTTCAACAGCTGGCTGAGAATTCCCCCGATGTGATTGCGCGCTTTGATCGGCAGTTGCGCCACCACTATGTCAATCGCGGCATCACGACCGAGACCGGCCTCGCTCCTGCCGTCTTCCTGGGCAAGACCGCTGGGGAGGTGGGCGTGTCAGCCGAACTGTCCGCCAACTTGTATGGCGCCCTCCACCAGGTGCTGACCACGGGAGAGTCAACGAGTCAGGAGTTTGGCTTTCTTAGCCCGAAGGGCGAACGCAGCTATCAGGCGCGTATTGTGGCTGAGCGCAATGAAGGGGGCGAGATTGAATCGCTTCTCATGGTCATCCGTGATGTGACCGACCTCAAGCAGGCACAAGCCGCCCTGGCTCAGGCGGCCCAGGATGCGCAAGCCCGTACCAGCGAAGTGGAAGCGCTGCTGGAGGCCCTGCCCGATGGGGTGCTGGTCTACAACCAGGAAGGGCACATTGTCCAGTCCAATCAGGCGATGCGCGCCAGCCTCGCCACCCAGGCCGACCCTGGCTATCTGGCGCTGCCCCTGGAGGAGCGCTTGCGCCGGTTGGAGATCCGCAACGCGCAGGGCGAGCTGCTGCCGCTGGACCAGACGCCCCAGATGCGGCTCTTGCGCGGAGAGAACATCCGCATGGGGGAGGCAGAGGATATCCAGATCCGCACGCTGGACGGGCGCACCATCATGTTCAGCGTGGCGGGCGCAGGACTGCGCGACCCAACGGGCGCGATCAGCCAGACGATCATGGTCTTTCGTGATGTGACCCGGCGGCGGTTCCTCGAGCGCCAGACCCGCGAGGCGCTCCAGGCGCTCTTGCAGATGGCCGAAGTCCTGATCCAGGACGAGCCACTGACCGACCAGACAGCATCAGAGGGACAGCCTGAGGCCGCCCATGTGGCGCACCAGCTCGCCGACCTGACCCAAGCAGTGCTGGGGTGTCAGCAGGTCAGCGTGATCGGCCTGGCTCCCGAGACGGGGCAGATGCGTCCCCTGGCCCTGGTCGGTTTTCCTCCCAATGTCGAGGCATTCTGGTTCCAGGCCGTGCCGCACTTTGCCTTGTCAGAGTACCTGGATGTGCCGCTGCTTCAGCGGCTGCAAGCCGGGGAAGTGATCACGACGGATCTTACGACGCGCCCTGCTGCTCTGGGTCTGCCCACCTTACGGTTCCAGCAGGCACTGGTTGCGCCCATGCGGCTCGGCCAGCAGACGCTCGGCATCCTGGTCCTGGATTACGGCAGCGCCAACCATCGCTATACCCCCACCGAGTACGCCCTGGCCGGAGCCGTCGCCAAACTGGCGGCGCTCGTGATCGAGCGCGAGCGGCTCTTCGGCGAGCGGGAAGCGGCCCGCGCCAGCGCCCTGGCCGAGCGCGAGGCGAACCACCAGATGGATGCCTTCCTCAGTCTGGTCAGTCATGAACTCAAACAACCACTGACTTTCATCAGTGGGAGTCTCCAACTGGCCCAGCGCCGCA
>JBJKSJ010000025.1:0-12483 GCA_046704085.1 Ktedonobacterales bacterium
CCCTGCTTCAGCGCCAGGTTTTGCGCAGGACACGCAGCCAGTTCTCGTGGGTGAGCTTGCGCAGTGCCGCGTCGTCGTAGCCATGCGCGCGCAAGGCGGCAATCAGGTTGGGCAGGCCGGAAACATCGCTCAGTTCTCGCGGAGGCACAATTCCGCCGTCAAAGTCCGATCCGAAGCCGACGCCATCAATGCCCAGATGCTCCACCAGATAATCGAAGTGGCGAACAACGACCTCCAGCGAAGTATCGGGATTCTTGTCGCCGTCCGCGCGCAGATTGGCTGCCTCGAAGATGAGACCGACCATCCCTTGGGATGCTTTGATCGCCTCCAGTTGCCGGTCAGTGATATTGCGCGTGGAGGGGCAGAGTGCGTGGGCAGCAGCGTGGGTCACGACGAGCGGCGCGTCCGAGAGATGGGCGACATCCCAGAAGCCCTGCTCGTTGAGGTGCGCCAGATCAACCATGATGCCCAGCCGGTTGCAGGCGCGGACTAATTCCTTGCCGGCATCGGTGAGTCCTGGGCCGGTATCAGGAGAATGCGGAAACTTGAAGGGCACGCCATGCCCAAAGATGTTGGGGCGGCTCCAGACCGGGCCGAGCGAACGCAACCCGGCCTGATAGAAGACCTCCAGGGCATCAAGATCAGGGCCAATCGCCTCGGCTCCTTCGATGTGTAGCACGGCAGCCAGCGTGCCGGTCTGAAGGCAGTGCGCGAGTTCATCTGCGCTGCGCATAACCTTGACCTGCCCCTGCGATTCGGCTTCCAGCCGGAACAGGCGCGCGGCCATTGCAATGGTGAAGCGCTGCGCGTGGTTGGGATCGATGGCCGAGAACGGGAGAACTTCATAGCCGCTTTCGCTCACGATCAGCCGGTCTTGCATGGACAGGTTTGGCGCCGGGTCTGGGGTGAAGACGGCAAAGAAGCCGCCGCCAAAGCCGCCGCGCCGGGCGCGGGGCAGGTCAATATGCCCTTTCGCGCTTTCGGTGAAGAAGCCGCGCCCCTCGCCACGCTTAGCAAGGTGGAGATCAAGCAGCGTGTCGTTGTGTCCATCAAAAATGGGCAGAGTGATGGTTTGGTCTGCCATAGGGCGCTCGCTTTCCTTTCATGTTTGCCTGTCAGGTAGTTTCGCTGCTGCTCTTCTCTAGTATACCCAATCCGTTTGAGGAGCGTTGCTGTTGCTGGTAGCGCCAGCCACCGTGCTGGCGCGTGCTGCACACGGCGATGGATCTACCGGCGGGCAGATTGGGGCAGACGCTCGCTGTGTCTGGCTGGGACGGTATAGGTGAGGATGGCCTGGGCGGCGGCATGGCCGCTGCGCAGCGCGCCCTCCATTGTGGCGGGCCAGCCGGTGTTGGTCCAGGCGCCAGCCAGATGCAGGCCGCGCACGGGCGTGCGCGTGGGCAGGCGATGCGCCAGGGAGCCTGGCTTGGCGGAGAAAGTGGCCTGGCGCTCTTTGATAACCAGCGCGTGTGCGATCTCTGCCTGGCGCATGGTTGGGAAGACAGCCTCAAGGTCGCGCTGAACCTGCGCGATAATCTGCTCGCGGGATTGACTCAGGTGGCGATGCGCGCCGCTGATCGAGATGGTGAGATATTGTCCTCCGGCCAGGTCTAGCCCAAAGAGCGCGCCCTTGTCAAAGACCCAATAGGTATCGCTCTGCCCGATGACTGCCGCGAAGGGTTCGCGCAGCACAACGCGATCAAGCCAGAGGTTGACGCCGACGATGGGCGATGTGCCCAGCTTCGCGGCATGCGCAAAGAACGGATCATTCCGATAGTCATCGTGGAGCAGACCAGCCAGGGCATAATGTGGCAGCGCCAGCACGACCTGGCTCGCAGGTAGCAGTTCGCCATCAACCAGCCGCGCGCCGACCACCTGATGATCGCTGATCTCCAGCGCGGCCACACGGCAACTCAGCCGAATGGAGACGCCGCGTGTCGTGAGATAGCGCGTGGCGGCCTGGCAGACCAGATCGCTCAGGCCAACGGTGGCATAGCCGATGCGCCCGCCATCCGCCCGGCGCAGCAGACCCTCCTGAAAGACCATCAGCCCCAGCCCCGCGCTGGCCCGCGAGCAGTCTTCGTTGATCGTTGCCAGCGTGATCAGGTTCCAAAGGTACGTGATGGATCGCTCCGTTTCGCCCTGCGCGCGCAGCCAATCGGCAAAGCTCATCCTATCGAAAGCGATGCGTCCTCGCTCGCCCGCGAGTTCAATCGCCACCAGCGTGCGCGCCGCGCGCAGCTTTTCGCGCCAGGAGAGCATAGGCAGACGCAGGAATGATGGGAGCAAATGAAGCGGCGCGGGCAGCGAAACTCGCGCCGCTTCCAGCGCAGCCAACCCATGCTCGGCGTCGAAGATGGGCACACGCAACCGCGCCTGCATGTGTGTCGAACCCTCGATGCCCAGGCGCTGCAAGAAGTGGGTATACGCTGTGCAGCAGCCCAGAAAGACGTGCTGCCCGTTATCCACCGTCAGGCCGGTCTGCTCGTCGCGGAAAGACCATGTTTTGCCGCCCAGGAATGGGCGCGCTTCCAGCAGCGTGACCGGCAACCCGGCGTCTGCCAGGTCGCATGCCGCCGCAATTCCTGCCATGCCGCCGCCGATAACTAGAATGCTGGAGAGAGTCCGAGCCATGACGCAATCGCCTCACTGGTAAAGCCCCAGAACCAGAGCCAGGCTGTCAACTGTATTTTCTCCAGGCTGGAGAGGCTGATCCGTTTGCTAAAGACATCGTAGTTCGCTTCTTCGATGCGGTTCAGAATCTCAGAATAGAGACCCTGCAAGACGGCGGTACACATGCGCGAGCGCGGCGGCAAGAGCGGCAGCAGCCGAACGCCGCTGGCAAAATATTTGCGGGCGCGCCGCGCCTGATAGCGCATCAGGGAGCGGAACTGGTCGGTCATCCGGCCCTCTAGAATATCATCCTCGCGCACCCCAAAGTCGCGCAGTTCCTGCTGCGGCAGATAGATGCGCCCGCGCCCGGCGTCTTCTTTGAGGTCGCGCAGAATATTGGTCAATTGGAGCGCTAGCCCCAGATCGGCGGCAAATGTCCTTGCCTGCGGCTGCTTATAGCCAAAAATTTCAATACAAATCAATCCGATCACCGAGGCGGCGCGATAGCAATAGCTGCGCAACTGCTCGAACGTGCGATAGCGCGTAACCTGCATATCCATCGCCATCCCCGCCAGGAGTTCCTCAAAGTAGGCGGCGGGGATCTGATAGCGTATGGCGGCATCATGGAGCGCGATTGTCACCGGATCAGCCGGAATGCCCGCGTAGCACTGGCGAAGCCGTATATTTGCTTCCTCAAGTGCCCGCAATTGCTCTGCTGGCGTGCCCTGGCTATCTACAGCATCGTCGCACTGCCGACTGAACGCATAAGCGGCGTAGATGGCGTGCCGCTTGGGTTCGGGCAGCGAGATGAAGCCGTAGTAGAAGTTTTTGGCCTCGCGTTTGGTAATTTGCTGACAGACTTGATAGGCTGCATAGACATCGGGCGTGGCCCAGCATTCAACCGCTGACATGATGGCTCCTTGACTGCTTTTTGGTGGCGCCTGGCATAGGCAGCGCCACGCGCGCCATGAGCCAGAACTTGCGGCGGCTGCTCAACGCTGGCCG
Source organism: Ktedonobacterales bacterium (assembly GCA_046704085.1). Lineage (GTDB taxonomy): Bacteria > Chloroflexota > Ktedonobacteria > Ktedonobacterales > DATBGS01 > DATBHW01. The sequence continues at coordinate 3,619 of JBJKSJ010000025.1, forward strand.
CCCGGAAAACACGTCGTAGCCTCGCCGCTCGATGGCGGCCAGCACTTCCAGCCCGCCGAAGGCAAACAGGGCTACCGCCCGGCGCGGCAGCCCGCCCAGCCGCTCCAGCAGTGGCATACCTGCATAGAACAGGCGGCGCGCTCGCGTGCCCTCAAACGCCATCAGCGCGCGAAAGGCAGGCGTGACCTCGCCTCGCGCTAATTCCTCCTCGTTATAGCCAAAGCGCGCCAGGTCTTCCAATGGCAGGTATATCCGGTTGCGCTCGTGATAGTCCCGCGCCACGTCCTGCCAGAAGTTGGTCAATTGCAGGGCGGTGCAGATGGCGTCGGAGCGGCGCTGACGCTCGGCGTCTCGATAGCCATAAAGCATCAGCACCAGCCGCCCGACAGGATTGGCCGAATGCTCGCAATAGCGCCGCAGGTCGGCATACGTAGGATAGCGATTGGCGCGCTGGTCCATGCGGTTAGCTTCGATCAGGCGCAGGAACGGCTCATCGGGCAGGTCGAAGCGCCAGATAGTTTCGCGCAGCGCGATGAGATAGTGATGCTCTGGCTGCCCGCCCGGCGCGAAGCAGCGGCGCAGGTCGGTTTCCCAGGCGTCCAGCAGCGCCAGCCGCTCGTTGGGGGTAGTCGCGCCCTCGTCGCCTAGATCGTCGGTATGGCGGCAAAAGGCATAGATGCTGCTGAAATGGGGGCGCAGCGCGCGCGGCAGGAACCACGACAGCACACTGAAGTTTTCATAGTGCGTGGTTGCCAGCCGCGTGCAGTCGGCAAAAGCCTGATCGATTGAAATGGTTGCCGCCATATCAGTGCTGCTCCAGGTAGCGCCCCAGCGCCATCAGTGGGAAATAGATGCGGTACATGTGGTAGTTGATCATAAAGGCGCGCGGGAAGCCGGTGCCGGTGAAATACGGCTCTTCCCAGGTTCCGTCTTCCGCCTGATGCTCCAGCAGGTAGGCGATGCCGCGCTCAATCGCCGCGTCGATGCGCGCGTCCGCCGCGTCGGCGCGGCGGACGGCCAGCAGCCCCAACAGCGCCCAGGCGGTTTGCGAGGCGGTCGCTGCGCCCGTGCCGCGCAGCTTGGGGTCGTCGTAGGAGGCGCAGGTCTCGCCCCAGCCGCCATCGGCCTGCTGAACCTTGAGTAGCCAGCGGGCAGCGCGCTGGATATAGTCCTGACGCATATCCTCGCCCAGTGCGCGCAAGGCAGGCAGCACCGCGCCGACGCCATAGATGAAATTGACGCCCCAGCGGCCCCACCAGGAGCCATCGGCATATTGCGCGCGCTTGAGATAGCGCAGCGCCGCCGCGATCTGCGGATGCTCCCTGGGCAGCCCCAGCGCGCCAAACCATTCGAGGATGTGGGCGGTGACATCTTCGCTGGGCGGGTCAAGCACCTCGCCAAAGTCGCAGAAGGGAATCTGAGTGATGGCCCAGCGGGTGTTGTCCACATCGAACGCGGCAAAGCCGCCGTTCTTGCTCTGCATGCTGAGCAGCCACTCTGTGCCGCGAACCAGGGCAATCTCCTGCCGCTTCTGTTCCTCTGGCGGGAACTTGATGCGTCGCAGGGCCAGCAGCACTTCGGAGGCATCGTCGGTGTCGGGATAGAGATCGTTCTGGAACTCGAAAGCCCAGCCGCCGGGGCGGCCTGGCTGGCGACTAAAGTCGCGCCTAAGGGCCTTCGGCCACCAAACCCGCCTGCGCGGGTTCTCCCCGGCCCCTTCTGGCGAACGTCGCCAGCCCTTCTGTTTTATCTGCCAGTCGCCGCCGCTGAAGATTTGTTCGTCCATCAGCCAGCGCCCGGCCTGCACCAGAGTGAGATGGTCGGGCGGCAGGCCCGAATCGAGCAGCGCCGTTGCGGCCAGGCAGGTATCCCAGACTGGGGACATGCAGGATTGTGTGCGAAACGTCCGCTCGTCTTCGATGGCGAAATCCTCAAAGCCGCGCAATCCCTTGGCGATTATCGGGTCTGTCGCCGAATGTCCCAACACATGCAGCGCCAGCAGGGAATAGACCCAGGGCGGCTGAATCCCGCCCCAGCTTCCATCGGCCTCCTGGTGGGCGATAATCCAGCGTTCGCAGGCGCGTTTAGCCGCTGCCCGCAGCGGTTTCCATCGCCCCAGCTCCAGACGGCGCAGGGCTTTATCAGCGCCCAGGAAGAAGCGCCGCCAACTGAAAAGCGGCGCTGGCCCACGATTGGGCAGACTCCAATCCAGGCGATCTTCTGCTCGGCAGTAAAGTTCACTGACTTCAGCGATAGATGAGACCCGACGAACCGGGCGCTCGGTGAGCAGGATCAGGATAGGGACAATCGTGCCGCGTGCCCAGCAAGCAAAGTCGTAGATGTTGAAGGGAAACCAGGAGGGCAGGAAGATCAGTTCCGGCGGCATGACGGGCAGGCCGCGCCAGTCATATTGCCCTAGCAGCGCCAGCCAGATTTTCGTGAAGATGCGCGCTTTGGGCACGCCGCCTTTGGCGAGAATGAACTCGCGCGCCTGCTGCATGAAGGGCGCGTCGGGTGAAACTCCGGCCATCTTCAGGGCAAAATACGCCTCAATGGTGGTGCTGAGGTCGCCGGGCGCATCGTAATAGATGCCCCAGGTGCCATCTGCGCGCTGATGGTCACGCAGATACGCGGCGATCTTCGTCCAGCGTTCCGGGTCGCCGACGCCCAGGAAGTGGGTAAGGAACAGATATTCCGCCGTGATAGTGACGTTGGATTCAAGCTCGCCCCACCACCAGCCCTCCGGCGATTGGGAGCCTATCAGATACGCTTGTGTTCGCGCAATCGCGGCTCTAATAGCCTCCTGCCCATCGGCCTGCGGCTTTCCCTGAGACTGAACCTTGACCTGTTCCTGCTGCTCAAGCGCCATGTATTTCCCCCTCATGGTAGTAAGCTGGCGATTAACAGATTTGCTCGCATGCCGCGGTAGGACGCTGTTCGCCAGCACGGTGGGCCTCAGTGCGTAGCGCCGCCGTCTCTGGCGGCGAATCGTCGGCCTGCCGGAACGTAGCGCCGAGGGCGAACGTGCGCGTGGGCGCCAGACCCCGCCCCTGCCGACACGGAGGCCGACGCTACAAAGGACGCCCGCGTGTAGCGACGCCGTCTCTGGCGGCGAGTGATTCGCCAGCACGGCGGAGCTGGCGGTACACAAGGACGTGGCCTCAGACATAGCCATTGGCTTGAAACCAGGCAATGGCCCGCGAAAGCGCGTCTTCGACAGGTGTCTGCGGCAGACCCAGTTCGCGCACTGCCTTGCTGGCGTCGAAATACATACAGCGCGCCGACATGCGCACACCGTTGAGCGGAATGCCTGGCGAGCGGCGCATCAGGCGGCCCTCAACGAATTCATCGGCGTAAGCAGCGGCATAGGCCAACCAGCGCGGCGCTTTGTAGCGCGGCTCTGCGCGTCTGGTGAGCTTTGCCAGGATGCTCAGCATCTCTTGCAATGAGAGGTTGCGATTGCCCAGGATATAGCGTTCGCCGATGCGTCCTTGCTCCATTGCCAGCACATGCCCTCTGGCGCAATCTTCAACGGCGATGAGGTTTAGCCCGGTATTGACATAGGCAGGGATGCGCCCACGCAGGAAGTCAACAATGATGCGCCCGGTTGGGGTCGGCTTGACATCGCCTGGCCCAACCGGCGTCGAAGGGTTGACCACCACCAGGGGCAGCCCGTCATGCACCAGGTTGAGCGCCTCGCGCTCGGCGAGATATTTCGAATGTTTATAGGCGCCCGCCAGATGATGCTTATCGACTGGCGTCTCCTCAGTGCCCGGCGTGCCATCGGGTGGGATGCCACAGGCAGCGACGCTGCTGGTATACATGACGCGGCGCATGCCCTGGCGCAGCGCCTCCACGAACAGATTGCGTGTGCCAATCAGATTGGTGGCGTAGAGTGTCTTTGCATCGGGCGCCCAGAGCCGGTAGTCTGCGGCGACGTGCGCCAGCGCCTCGCAGCCTGCCAGCGCCTCGCGCAGGCTCTCCGGCTCGCGCAGGTCGCCGAAACAGACCTCGTAGCGCGCATCAAGCAGATTGCGGCGTATCGCCGTTGCGCCAGACACAGGTCGTACCAGCACACGCACAGCGTAACCGTTCGCCAGGAATTGCCGGGCGACGTGTGAGCCAATAAATCCGGTTGCGCCAGTCACCAGCACGCGTGTCATCGTTCGCTGTCCTTCAGAAAATGCAAGACAAAGCTCGTCAGGCTCTTCTGTGCCCGACGAGCGTGGAAGCCGAGGCGCACCATTTCACTACACGCGATGGGATGCGCCAGCAGGTAGCGGCCCATTGCGCTCTTCTTGGTGCGCCCAAAAGCATCGATCAGTCCATCCAGCGGGGGCAGCGACTCCGAAAGCGGGTCGGAGACAGAACGCACTGCCAGGAACGGCACGCCCGCCTCGTGCGCCAGAGAGCCGAGCCAGAAACTCTCCATGTCTACAACGGCGCCAGTGAAGTTCCAACTCAACCACTCTTTGACCTGACGATGGTTTGCTACACTCGGAACGGTCAGGCAGCCGCCGCCAACCGGGCGCGCGCGTCGGCGCAGCCAGAGACAGGAGGAAAGCCCCCAACTCTGGGGCATCTCCACGCGCAGCGCCCGCCTCACCAGGTGTTCATCGCAGTTCAACAAGCCAACCGATGGGGCCGGACGCATGGGCGAGGGCATCGTCAGCAAGGCCAACAGTTGCGAGCAAACGACCAGATCGCCAGCGCGTAGCCGCGCCGCCAGGGCGCCGCAAAAGCCCAGCGAGAGAACTGCTGATGGCCGATAGCGGCACAAAACATGCTCCATTGCGCGCTCGGCGCGCTGCCTGCCCATGCCGCTCTGCACCAGCAGGCACTCCTGCCCGGCCAGCCAGCCCTCTTCAATCAGCGCCTCTCCCATATGGGATGAGGAAACGATCTTCATTTGTCTGCGAATGCCAGCCACTTCACCTTCCAGCGCGGCCACCACCGTAATCATCGCAATCCTCCGGGAATATCAGACGGGTGCCAGACCCTTCACCATTGCGGTCAACTGGGTTGGATGACGGAGCGCATCCAGGATGGTGGAAGCCTCATAGCCGCAATGCACCATGCAGTTGGCGCAGCGTGGGTCGCGGCCTGTGCCATACTTTTCCCAGTCGGTCGTTTCCATCAGTTCTTTGAAACTGGCCGTATGCTTGTCTGCCAGCAGGTAACAGGGCGAGCGCCAGCCGGCCACCGTGTAGGTGGGCGTACTCCAGGCGGAGCAGCGATAGTTCCGCTCGCCGCGCAGGAATGACAGGTAGAGCGGGTTATTATACCAGTTGACCTTGCCTACCCTGTCATAGACTTCCTTGAACACTTTGGTGGCTTGTTCGCGGGGCAGGAAGACGTTGCTCGTGACGGCCTGATAATCATAGGCTGGGGAGATGATGCAGCCCTCGACCTTCACGTCATCGGTCAGGAAGCGCAGCAGCTCGATCACATTTTCGGGTTTGGTGTCTTTGTAGATGGTGGTGTTGGTGCAGACGCGATAGCCGCGCTCCAGCGCCAGGCGCATGTTCTTGACCGCCTTGTCCCAGACGCCGGGCCGGTTGACCGACCAATCGTGCAAGTCGCGCATGCCATCCAGGTGGACGACGAAGGAGAACTGCTTGTGCGGCGGGATTTTCTTCATGCCCCGCTCCATCAGCAGGCCGTTGGTGCAGAGGTAGATGTAGCGGCCTTGCTTGATGAGACCGGCGACGATCTTATCAATCTCTGGATGGATCAGTGGCTCGCCGCCAGGGATGGAGACGATGGGGCAATCTGCCTCGTCTGCAACTCGCAAGCATTCATCGACCGATAACTTCTTATGAAAGAGTGGGGCATATTCGCGGATGCGCCCACAGCCCACGCATTCCAGGTTGCAAAGTTCTAGCGGCTCCAGCATCAGGGTAAATGGAAACTTATCGGTGCGGAGCAGCTTCTTCTTCAGCAGATATTTGGCAACCGACATATTGAGGCTCATCGGCCTGGACATGAATGGTTCGTCCTTTCCAGCAAGAAACCGTGTTCCAGCGTACTACGTCTTGATGGGGCGCCGGGTTTTCAGGGCGCTGGTCCTGCTCGCCCGGTTTTGAGATTGGCGACTTTAGGAGCGTCGTTCGACCAGGAAGCGCGCAAACGTGGCAAACTCGGCGCGTGCCCAACTGGGCAGGTGCGCGCGCTCCAGTTCGAGCATGGCCCTGGCGCAGTGGTCGGCCAGCAAGCCACGCGCCCGTTCCTGCGCGCGTGATCGTTCCAACACGTCCAGGGCGCGCGCTACTTCGGCATCATCGAGCGGCCCGTGATCGTTGGCAAAGAACTGTGCCAGCAGCGTTTTGTCTTCTGGCGCGCTATGTTGCAGCGCGTAAATCACAGGCAGCGATTTCTTGCGGCGGCGCAGGTCTGCCGCAACGGGCTTGCCGGTTTCGGCAGTGTGCCCCCAGATGCCCAGCAGGTCATCGCCGATCTGGAAGGCCAGCCCCAGCGCGCGCCCATACCAGCGCAGATGATCAAGCAACGCTGTATCTGCCTCGCCCAGCAGCGCGCCAATATGCGCCGCTGCCTCGATCAGCGCGCCAGTCTTGCGGGCAATCATTGCCAGATATTCATCAACGGTGATGTCCAGGCGGCTCTCAAAGGCTATATCAAGGTATTGGCCCTCCACCAGCCGCAGCGTTGCGGTGTTGAGCAATTGCCAGGCGGCCAGCACCGTCTCAGCCGGGTAGCCCTGTTCGCGCAAGCCTTCAATGGCAACCCCACTCAACGCAAAGGCGGCGTCTCCAGCATTGATGGCCTGCGCCTGCCCCCAAAGCGACCAGACGGTTGGGCGATGATGGCGCTGCTCGTCGCCATCTTGAATGTCATCGTGAATCAGCGAGAAGTTGTGAATCAATTCCAGGGCTGCTGCTGCCGGGAGCGCCCGTTCCCAATTGCCGCCCACTGCCTCGCAGGCCAGCAAACACAGCGTTGGTCGCACCGCCTTGCCCAGGGCATGGGATGAAGGGCGTCCTTCTGCATCCATCCAGCCAAAGTGGTAACGGAGCATGGCATAGAGGCCATCTGGCTTGCTCTCTAGTAAGAGCTGTACCTGATACTCGATGTCTGCCCGGTAGCGTTCCAGGATCGCCGGAAGTTCTAGAATCTTCATCGTTGCCGCTCTCTTTGACCAACCATGCACTGCAAATACAGTGCCAGGCATGCAATTTTTGTACCAGCCGATTGTCTCAGGAAACGAGAGAGCGTTCCGTGCGATGCCCATTCCGCTTTCCATGTTCTTGTTCGCTGGGAAGCGCGCGCTGGCCGGAGACTTGAAGCACTACCTGGCGCGGGCGCGCAGAGTCGAGTTCCACCAGGAAGATACGCTGCCAGTGGCCCAGCAGCATCTGTCCTTCGCTGACGGGCACCGTCTCGCTGGTATTCAAGAGCAGATGCAGGCAGTGCGAATGGGCGTTAGGGCATTCATTCACTTCCATATTAACGGTGCGTCGGGTGAAGTCATTGTGGTTGTATTTTCCATCACGCGGGCAAAGCCGCTCTAGAAATGCCTGGATGTCTTCGAGCAAGAGCGGTTCATGCTCATTGATTTTGATAGCCGCAGTAGTATGGCGAGAATAAATAAGGACGGCGCCCTCGACGACGCCAGAGGCGCGTACTGCCGCTTCAACCTGATCGGTAATATCGATCAACTGTGGGCCACGCTCGGTCTGAATATGCAGAATAGTCGTGCAACAACATGACAAGCCTCCCACGGAAGGAAGCGCTTGCAGGTTGCCAGGAACGACCATAGTCACAAAGATAGCTCCTTTCTCAGATGCAGAGTATCCGCATGCTCGCCCCAGCGGGGCGCTTGATCTATCTTGCATACTCCATGCCCCGATTGCCGCCTGGTTTGTAGCGCGCCCAATAATGGACAGCGGCCTCTAAGGGAAAAGGGGGAGTAAAACGTTCATTGCCGGACTGGAATGCTCCAGTCCGGCAATGAACGAGGAAATCAGGCAGAAAGGGATGTCAGCGTTCGCGGCACGCCTGACAAAGTCCAAAGATAGCAAGGTGATTCAGATCGGCCTCAAACCCATAGCGTTCTTGCAAGACCTGGCTCAAAGGGTGAATGATCGCGTCCTCAAGTTCCCAGATGGCGCCGCAATTGCGGCAGATCAAGTGATGATGCTGGCCGAGATCAACCGGATGATAGCGCGCAATGTGATCGGCAAAGTGCGCGTGTGTCACCAGCCCTAGCTCTTCCAGCAGTTCTAGCGTGCGATGAACGGTGGACAGGTTAATCTGGGGGAATCGCTCGCGGATGTAGGCATGAATCTCTTCGGCAGTAACGTGGCGCGTAAGCTGAAGCTGGCCCTCGGCAGGCGCCAGGTGTTCAGAGGATTCTGGCGGCTGGGATGCGCAGGCAAAGAGCGCCTCAAGGATGAGCTGGCGCTGGGGAGTCAGGCGATAGCCTCGCGCCTCAAGCTGTTGTAGCATCTCTTGCCAGGCTTGCTTTGTTCCTGGCTGATGGTGTGACTGCATGGGATAGTCCTTATATATGGGTGGCCCAAAGGTAGCTGGCGACTCGGTAGGACAAGGCTCTGAGCAATAGGCGCGTACTACCAGTTGCTTTTGCACATTGTTGCATATCTTCGGGCCAGAAGCTATCCCTCTTTCGCCCAGGGTCGCTGCTCACTGGCTGACGCCGTAGGATGGGACATTGCCAGAATCTGGGGCTGCCTGGATGCCCTGAGCGTAGCGCTGCTGGCACGTTTCGATGATGCTCCAGGCGACCTCAGCGTCGTGCCAGTCATGCACTTCGGTCTGCACGCCCTGGAGTTCTTTGTACGTGCGGAAGAAAGCGGCGATTTCGAGCGGCCAGTGTGCTTGTAGGGC
>JBJKSJ010000026.1:0-7893 GCA_046704085.1 Ktedonobacterales bacterium
TGTTTCAGGAGTTCGGCCACTTCCTTGACGGCAGTGACGACATGCTCATCCATCGCCTGGACGTGTGCGCCCACATGCACATCGAGCAGCTTGCCTTGCTCATCTCGTTGCTGATCGGCCTCTTCCGCCTGCTCGATCTGCTGCTGCTGGCGGTCGGCCAGAATGAGCCAGGCCACGCCAAAGGTCAGCGCCCCGATGCCCACGACGGCCAGCCCTTGCTCCCAGAGCGCCCAGCCTCTGATGGCATTCAGCCAGTCCGGCAGCTTTTCGAGAATCTGCGGGGCGAGCTTGCTGAGCGCCTCATCCAGCACTTTGCCGCCCACCAGCACCAGCAGCGCCGCGCCTGCCGCAATCAGCGCGCGCTGCCTGCGTGGACGCTTCCTGGGAGGCTTCCTGGTCATCGTGGCTGCTGCCGTCTGCTTTGCTGTGCCGCTCATCGCTCAAACCTCCCTGCGCCGCGTCTCGTCTTCCGCTCGCCCCAGTCTTGCTGGACAGCATAGCAGAGCGGCGGCAATTTGGCAAGGATCAGAGCGATTGAAAAAGCAGGTGGGTCAACCCGCGCCTCTTCGGCCAATGAATTGGCCGCTAGGGGCGTTCCGCCAGGAAGTCCCTGCGGGACTTGGTGGCCGCCAGGCTCCTGGCGGCGAATTTATTCGCCGCAGGGCTTCGTCCCAACCCGCCCGGCGGGTTTCCGGGCCGCCAGGCCCGTAGCGGCGATTTTAATAGCCGACGGCCTGGCGGGAGCATGGCAGCGGCGTCAGCGGCAGGGAAAACCAGAAGGTCGCGCCTTCGCCCGGCGCGCTCTCCACGCCCACCTGCCCGCCATGCTGCTCGATGATCGCCTTGCAGATGTATAATCCCAGCCCCAGCCCCACGCCCGCGCCATGCTGGACCTCAGTTCCTTTGACCTGATGAAAGCGTTCCCAGATGCGTGGCTGTTCTTCGAGCGGAATGCCTGGCCCATGATCGCGCACCAGCACGCGCGCCTTCTGCCCTTCCACCTGGCAGACCACCTCGATGGGCTGGTCGGCGGGCGCGTATTTGATCGCGTTGATCAGATAGTTGGTCACCACCTGGGCCAGTCGGTCCCGGTCCGCGTCAACGAGTATCTGCTCTGCTGGCCGCGTCAGCCTGATCGCTCGGCCAGGCATGGCTGCCTGCTGCTCCTCGACCACCTCCTCAACAATGGCGCGCAGATCGCCTGGCTCGCGTTGCAGGTCCAGCCGCTCGGCCTGGATGCGCGAGACTTCCAGCAGATCGCTCACCAGCCGGTTCAACCGCCGGGAGTGGTATTCCAGGCGCAGCAGTTCTTTCTCGAAAGGTTTCAGCGCGCTCATCGCGCCGACTGCCATGTTGGATGGGGCCGACAGCAGCCGCTCCAGGCGCCGCCGGGAGGTCTGGATTTGCAGGCGCAGGCTGGTCAGCGGGGTGCGTAGCTCGTGGCTGGCGAGGCTTAGAAAGGCGCTCATCTGATTGGCCGCCTCCCGCCGCAGCCGGACCATTTCAAGGTGGGCGCTGACACGCGCCAGCAGTTCGCGGCCTGAAAATGGCTTGATCAGATAATCATCGGCTCCCGCTTGCAGCCCCTCGACCGCTGCCTCTTCCCCGGCGCGCGCCGAGAGCAGCACAACGGGCACGGCGCTGGTACGCGGATCGGCGCGCAGGGCGCGCAGTAACTCAAAGCCATCCAGGCCAGGCATCATCACATCGCTGAGGACCAGATCGGGCGGCTGCGCCAGGGCCATCTCCAGGGCCGTCGTCCCATCACCAACCGCATGCACCGTCCAGCGTTGGCTGAGCAGACGGCGCAGATACTCACGCATATCGGCGTTATCATCGACCAGCAGAATCAACTGGGCAGGACGGGTCGCCGCTGCATCCTCTGTGCCTGCGGCGACTGGTTCGCCGCCAGCCCGGTGAGCGACTTCCGCTGCCGGACGTGCCATCACTGGCGCCTGCGCTTCCTCGGTCGCGCCAGGAAGCCAGCGCAGCGCCTCCTCCACATAGGGCGCGGCGCCCAGGGCAGTTGAGTCCAGGGTGCGGCTGGCCTGGAGCCGGTCAGCCGGCAGATGCGCCGACCCAAACGGGACAGTCACCGTAAAGGTGGTTCCCGCGTCTACCACGCTGGACACATTGATCGTTCCGCCATGCATGCGGACGAGTTCCTGCACCAGCGCCAGGCCAATGCCGGTGCCCTCCTGGGTGCGGGCGCGCGCGCCGCGCACGCGATGGAACCGCTCGAAGAGATGCGGAAGCTCTGCCGCCGGGATGCCCGTCCCCGTATCGCTGACGGTCAACGCTACCTGCCCGTCAATCGCCTGCAAGCCGACCCGAATCTGGCCGGCAAAGGTGAACTTCACCGCGTTGGAGAGCAGGTTCAGAACGATCTTCTCCCACATCTCGCGGTCCACGTAGACCGGCTCCGGCAAGGGTGGGCAGTCGGTGATCAGTTGCAGGCCCGCGTGTTCTATCGCCGAACGGAACATCCCCGCCAGATCAAGCGTCAGGGCCGCCAGATCGGTGGGTTCATAGACCGCCTCCGCCCGGCCCGCCTCGATCCGCGAAAAGTCCAGCAGCGTATTCACCAGCTTGAGCAGGCGCAGGCCGTTGCGGCGAACGATCTCTAGTCGTTCGCGCTGCGCGGGCGCCAGCGGCGCCTGCGCGTCGTCCAGGGCGTCTTCCACCGGCCCCAGCAGGAGCGTGAGCGGGGTGCGGAACTCATGGCTCACGTTGCTGAAGAACGTCGTCTTGGCGCGATCCAGTTCGGCCAGCGCCTCCGCGCGTCTCCGCGCCGCCTCATAGGCCCGCACGTTGGCAATAACGGTGGCAAGCCGCTCGGAGACCAGTTCGAAGAAGCTGTGATACTCCTCATCGAGCGCCAGCAGGGGGGTGATGCCCGCAACCAGCACGCCCGCGCACTGCTCTTGCCCCGCCTGCGCCACTGGCAAGACCAGCGCCTCCTGTGACAGAATGGTCTCGGCCTGGCCGGGGGGCAAAGCAAACGGCCCCATTGGATGATGAACGATTTGAGCCTCGCCGCTGCCAACCACCCGCGCCAGCGGCCAGGGCTGGGCGACTGGCTCGGCCTCCAGCAGGTCAACGACGCGCGGGCTGGCGGGCGTCTCCGGCTCCAGGCCGGTGTTGCCTGCCAGATGTGCGCGCTTTCCATCAGCCTCGAGCAGATAGAGCAGGGCAAAGGGGATGTCGGCAGTGTTGCGCGCCAGCGTTTTCGCCGTCAGTTCACACGCCTCTTCGACGGTTTTCGCCTTGGCGAGTGTCGCGCCTAACTCGCGCAGCGTCCGCAGGCGCCGCTCGCTCAACACCCGGCCAGTCGTCTCCGTGACTGCTGTGAAGACGCCGCCAATCCCTCCGCTCTCATCACGGATCGGGCTGTACGAGAAGGTGAAATAACATTCCTCTACATAGCCATTGCGATCCAGCAGCAGAAGCTGATCGTCGGACCACGTCGCCTCACCCCTGGCAAGCACACCCTCCAGCATCGGGCCAATCACATCCCAAATCTCCGGCCAGCATTCGCGGCCACGCTGGCCCAGTGACGTTGGGTGCTTGGTGGCGCCCAGCATGGGGCGGTAGGCGTCGTTGTAGAGCATCACCAGTTCTGGCCCCCACCAGATCAGCATGGGAAAACGCGAGGCCAGGCAGATGCTGACAGAGGTGCGCAGGCTCTGGGGCCAGTCTTCGACGGGGCCAATCGGCGTTTGCGCCAAATCAAGGGAGCGCATGAGCGCGCCCATCTCGCCACCATCGGCAAAAACCTCGTCAGCGACCCACCCTTTCTTGCGTTCAGCGCGTCTCTCCATCGTTAGCTTTCCTCGTTGGAGTTTTGCCGTCTGATCGACGTGGCAATCTACAGAGACAGAGCAATGGCAATCATATCAATAACAATGCCATGATAGCACAATCCCCTGGGCTGCCAGTGGACTGGACAGACGCGCTATACTATTATATAGCGCAAGACATTCACGTTCACGTTGACGTATCTCATCCTCGCGTGCCCGTTTGCCTCGCGCCTTGGAAGATGCCACAAGGGGGAGCTATGAAGAAACCAGAGTATAAATGGGTGGCGCTGTCGGTGACAACCGTCGGGTCGTTGATGGTCGCCATTGATTCGACCATTGTGATTCTTGGTCTGCCCAATATGCTGGAAGACCTGCATTCCAATCTGGTCATCATCACCTGGGTCACGACCGGCTACCTGCTTGCCACGACGATCTTGATGCTGACCTTTGGCCGCATGGCTGATATGTTTGGCCGCGTGAAGATGTACAATATCGGCTTTATCGTCTTCACCATCGGCTCCATCCTCTGCGGCCTGGCCCCCACTGATAAGGTGCTGATCGCCATGCGGCTCCTTCAGGGCGCGGGCGGCGCGATGCTGGCCGCCAACGCGATGGCGATCATCACCGAGGCGTTCCCCGCCAACCAGCGCGGGCAGGCGATGGGCATCAACGCGATCACCTGGGGCGCGGGCAGCGTGCTTGGCCCGGTGCTGGGTGGCTTCATTCTGGCTGTCGCTTCCTGGCGCTGGATATTTCTCGTGAACCTGCCCATCGGCATTCTGGGCACGCTCGCGGCCTATCTGCTGCTGCACGACATCGCGCCAAACCCCAAAGGCGAGCGCTTCGACATCCTCGGTATGCTGCTCTTTCTGGTAGGCATCGTCTGCTTACTGCTGGGCATCACCGAGGGCATCGGCCCTGGCTGGCTCTCGCCGTCCATCCTGACGCTCTTTGCCATCGCCATCGTGACGCTGGGCGCCTTCATCTTCTGGGAGCGCCGCGCCGCCTATCCCATGCTCGACTTGCACCTCTTCGGCAATCGCCGCTATGGCTTCTCCGTCGCGGCGGCCACGCTGCAATCGCTGGCCGTCTTTGCCGTGCAGTTCCTGCTCGTCTTTTACCTGCAAGGCGCGCGCGGCTATAGCCCGCTGACCACCGCCTTCCTGATCCTGCCGATGCCGATTGTCAGTTCCATCCTTGGCCCGATCAGCGGGCGTCTGTCAGACAAGATCGGCGGGACTATTCCGGCCACGCTGGGTCTGCTGATCCAGGGGGCCGCGCTGCTGGTGCTGATGCTGCTAACGCCCACAACGCCCTATTGGGTGCTGGCGCTGGCGCTGGCGCTGATGGGCACAGGCAGCGGCTTCTTCTGGTCGGCCAACACCAGCACGACGATGGGCGCGGCGCCGCCCAACCGGCTGGGCGTGGCGGCGGCCACCCTGAACACCCTGCGCAACGTTGGCATGATCTTCAGCTTTGCCATTGCGCTGGCCGTGACGGCGGCCTCCATGCCGCCCGCCATCGAATCAGCCGTCTTCCTGGGGACCGTCGGCCATCTGGCTCCGTCGATCTCGCTGGCCTTCACCGACGGCATGAGCCGCGCCTTCCTGGCCTCGGCGCTGATCTGCCTCGCCGCCATCTTCTGCTCCATCGTGCGCGGTGGGCGCGTCCTCAAACAGGCGCCCCAGCCAGTGCCCGCAACTTCCGGCCTCGATGCTGGCATCGTCGAGCCGCCGACGGTAGCCGCCAACCCCGCAGGAGATTAGCGTGTCGCCCGCGTGGAGCGCCACCAGGGACGGCGGCGCTCCACGTGAGGACGCCTGGATTACACTTTTCCTCTGAATATCGGCATAGGTGATTTCTACACTGTCAAAACACCCCTGGTAAAAAAACGGATGCGCCCGCCCTCCTTCACACGTTACCATGTTGAGGAAACTGGAACGAACAGAAGGGAAAGGCGATGACATCGAAAAGAACCATCAACCGCAACAAACTTAATCTATTTCTTGATATTGTTCTGGCGCTGGCGTTTGTCGTGGTCATGGAAGTGGGCTTTACCGGCCAGCGCTGGCACGAATACCTCGGCGTGGCGATTACCATTGTGTTTCTGGTCCATATCGCGCTGCATTGGCGCTGGATTGTGGGTGTCAGCAAGCACATCTTCCAGCGTGTGCTGCATGTCAACGAGGCGCGCTTCAAGTATCTGCTGAATCTGCTGGTGCTGGTCGATCTGGCGGTGGTCATCGTGACCGGCCTCTTGATCTCCAATACCCTGGGCTTCTATCTCCCGCTTGATGGGCGCGTCTACAACCAACTGCGCGACATTCATATTGAGACGAGTCGGCTCAGCTTGCTTTTGATCGGGCTGCACATCGCGGTGGATTGGAAGTGGATTGTCGCCAGCAGCCGCAAGCACCTGTTTCCCTTCGGCTCATCGGCGGCCAATACCACCATCCCTGATCTGGAGCAATCGAACTAACGATGGGCGACTGGAAAGGAACCTTTGTAATGAGACGCCGACCCAGAAGAACTCACATCATTGGCGCGTTGATCTTTGCCGCCCTGGTGGCGCTGGTTGGGGCTGGCTTTGTTGCCACAGGTGACTATTACGACCCCGCGCTGTATATACGCGATGTTAGCCGGGTCGTTCCGAGCAGCGTTGAACTGTTCACCGTCCTGGGGCAGCCACCTGCCAATCAACGCTTTTTTCGGCGGCCTGATCCCCCCGCCCAGGATGAGAACGACATCCAGTGGCCCCTGTTTATCGCGCCGCTCTTCGATCTATGGGTACTCTGCGCGATTACCGCCTGCTATATCCTGCTGCACGAGGCGCTGGGATGGCTGATCTTTCGCGTGCGCTATCGGGGCGCTGTGCCCTCCAGCGTGAATTCTGTGACAGAGACATAACCCGCCGCAAGCTCCGGGGTTTTAACCCCAGGAGAAAGGCGGGTTTCTCGTCCTGGGCTTTAGCCCTTGACAACGGTATGAATATATGCCATGCTGTTCTCATGAGACGAAAGACGTTCTGGCTTGATGCCAGCGATGAAGAGGCCCTTGCTGTTATCCGACAACAATACGGCTGCGAGAGTGAGAGCCAGGCATTGCGCCTGGCGATTCGGGCACTCGCCCGCAACCCGAAACTGGCGCTTACTTTGCCCCCAACACCCAAACATGCCAAAAAGCCCGGAAAAGAGCCCGACGCATGATTCGCACAGTCATGTTCGCCTGTTCCTTGCCCAAGGCGCAAGCCGACGCCCTCAACGCCGAGAGTGGGCGCATCTACACGGATATGCTGGTCTCCCATTACCGGCTGTACCGCAAGCAAGGCGTCTGGCTCAAAGGCGAAAATGGGGAACGCTGGGAAGACGCGCACGGTGGCCCCACCAACTTGCATGCCCATCGCCGCGACGCCGCCCAACAGGGCTTCTATAAAGCCTGCAAAACAGCGAAGGCGGGTAAGGCTCTCGGGTTGGACACGAAGTACCCCCATAAGCGCAAGCGTTGGCGGACCACGATCTGGAAAAGCAGCGGCTTGCGTCTGAAGGACGGGGCGCTGCTCCTGGCGCGTGCCAGGGGACTGGCCCCGGTCCTGGTTCCTCTGCCGCCCAACCGGCTCCCCTGGCCCCAAGCGGCCAGGTGGGCACGCTGGTGGTCGGGGATGGGCGCGACGTGGCCGCTGGCAAGCACCTCAACACCAAGACACAGCAGAAGATCGGCGTGTGGTCGCGTGGCCGCCAGAGGCAGTACATCGAATACAAGGCAGCAGCGGCAGGGATCGCCGTCACCCTTTGCCCGGCAGCCTATACCAGCCAGACCGGTCCTCCCTGCCTGAACTGTTACAAACCCAAGGGGCGCCTCTATCGCTGCCCGGCTTGCGGTTGTCAGGCCCATCGAGACGGCGTGGGCTGTGCCAACATCTTGAGTCAGCACTACACCGGAGAACCGGGCCATGTGTGGCCTCCTCCTCCACAGTATCGTGACCCCTTTTGGGGCAAGCGTAGCCGGGTGGACACCCCGGACCTGGCTAGGAAGAAAACCGCCGGAGAGGGCGCGTCCTAGAAGCCGCCGGGCTTTAGCCCGTGCGGAGTGTCAC
>JBJKSJ010000027.1:0-16148 GCA_046704085.1 Ktedonobacterales bacterium
GACGGTCATCGGGAAGGCGTCCACGAATTTCCAGTAGCGCGGAATCTTGAAGCTGGCGATCTGCCCCTTGCAAAAGGCCATCAACTCGTCCGGCGTAGCCGCCTGGCCCTCCTTCAGCTTGACCCAGGCCATCAACTCTTCACCATACTTGGCGTCGGGCACGCCGATGACCTGCACGTCGGCGACCTTGGGATGCGTGTACAGAAACTCCTCGATCTCGCGCGGATAGATATTCTCACCGCCGCGAATGACCATATCCTTGATGCGCCCGACGATATTCACATAGCCATCCGTGTCCATCGTCGCCAGGTCGCCAGTGTGCATCCAGCGCGCCTGATCGATGGCCCGCCGCGTGGCCTCCTCGTTATCCCAATAGCCCAGCATCACCGAGTAGCCGCGCGTGCAGAGTTCGCCCTTCTCGCCGCGCTGCACCACCTGGCCGGTCGTGGGGTCAACGACCTTGACCTCGACGTGCGGGTGAATCTGCCCGACCGTGCCCACGCGCTTCTCCAGCGGGTCGTCCAGGTGCGTCTGGAAAGAGACCGGGCTGGTTTCGGTCATGCCATAGCAGATCTCCACATCCTTCATGTGCATGAGATCAATCACCTGGCGCATTACCTGCACGGGGCAGGGCGACCCGGCCATCACCCCGGTGCGCAGCGAACTCAGGTCATATTTGGCGAAGTCGGGATAGGCCAGTTCGGCGATGAACATCGTCGGCACGCCATAGAGCGAGGTGCAGCGTTCGGCCTGGACGGCTTCCAGCACAGCCCCCGGCTCGAACGACTCGGCGGGATAGACCATCGTCGCGCCGTGTGTCATGCAGCCCAGGTTGCCCATGACCATCCCGAAACAATGGTAGAGCGGAACAGGGATGCAGAGCCGATCATGTTCGGTGAAGCCTTGTAGTCGGGCGACAAAGTAGCCGTTGTTCAGAATATTGTGGTGGCTCAGTGTCGCGCCCTTGGGGTTGCCTGTCGTGCCGCTGGTGTATTGGATATTGATCGGATCGTCGAACTCCTGCCCGGCCTGGCGCTCGGCCAGTTGCTCTGCCGTGACCTTGCTGGCCTGGGCCATGATGTCGCCCCAGGTCCACATCCCCGGCGTGCGCTCCTCGCCCAGCCGGATAACATGGCGCAGGTGCGGGATGCGTCTGGCATCCAGCTTACCTGGCTCAGTGCGCGCCAGTTCGGGGCAGAGCGTCTGCATCATCTCGATATAGCTGGTGGCGCGGAAGGTGGGGGAAAGCACCAGCGCCGCGCAGGTAGACTGATTGAGCGCGTACTCCAGTTCGTGCAGGCGATAGGACGGGTTGATGTTGACCAGGATCGCCCCGATCTTGGCGGTGGCAAACTGGGTGATACACCATTCGGCGACGTTGGGCGCCCAGATGCCCACGCGCTGCCCTTTCTGGATGCCCAGCGCCATCAGCCCGCGCGCGCATTGCTCGACCTGGCGGTGAAGCTCAGCCCAGGTGTAGCGCAGGTGCTGGTGGCGCGAGACCAGCGCCTCGCGGTCGGGAAAACGGGCGACGGTCTGGTCAAAGGTGTCGCCGATGGTCAGCCCCAGCAAAGGGGTATCGCTGGTGCCGCTGACATAGCTCCACTGGATCGCACTTCGGTCATGTCCATGATTGGCCTGCTCAGCCTGTGTCATTGCTGCCCTCCTGTGCGCATCAGCACGAGGCGCTGGTGCGGCTCTCACGTTCGCGCTCGAAATGGTGGGGTGGCCGTCTTTGTGGACAGCCGTCCGTTGAAGGACGCCTTTTCAGGCATTATAGCGAGGCAACGGCGGGCCGTCAATGGTGTATACTGAAGCCGATGGGTGGACACTCCCAGGAGCCGTCCTTTCCCGATCCGCTGAACCAAGGAGCGCACATATGCACACACTCCATGCAGGCGCAGGCACTGGCTCCGTTGCGAAGAAAGCTGGGGGCACACCGTGAAAATTGGGCTGATACTCGAAGTGGCGAACGACCGCGACACCAACCGCAAGCGTTCGTATGATTCGATCCGCGCCATCGCGCAACAGGCGGAAACCGATGGCTTCGATTGCCTCTGGCTCCCTGACAACTTCTTCGAGCGCCAGCCGGGGAAGCCGACCTGGGGCATGTGGGAATGCTGGACGATGCTCGCGGCCCTGGCCGAAGCGACAGAGCGCGTGGAGATCGGCACGCTGATCCTCATCAATGCCTTCCGCAATCCAGCCATTCTGGCGAAGATGGCGACGACCCTCGACGAGGTGAGCCACGGACGCTTGATCCTGGGCCTCGGCGCGGGATACCCTGGTTATAACGAGTCGATGTATCAGGGCTTCGGCTTACCCTTCGGACATCAGGTGGACCGCTTGAGAGAAGCTTTGCAGATCGTCAAGCCCCTGCTGAAGGAAGGCCAGGTCGATTTCGCCGGAGCGTATTATCAGGCGCGCCACTGCGAGGACGTGCCGCGTGGTCCGCGGCCAGCCGGGCCGCCGCTCTTGGTGGGAGGCATTGGGCCGCGCATGCTCCAGTTGAGCGCCCAGTATGCCGACCTGTGGAACACGGGCTATCTGGGCCAACCGGAAACCATGGCAGCGCCACTCGCCAAAATCGCAGCGGCGTGCCGCGAGGTTGGGCGGGACCCGGCGACGCTGGGCATCACGGCGCTCATCGGCCTCTGGTTCCCTGATCTGCAAGCCAGGCGACCGCGTATCTTCGACCATACCCTGACCGGGACGGGGCCGGAACTCGCTGCGGCCATGCGCGGCTATGCGGCACTGGGCGTGCAGCACCTCATGTTTCAATGCGAGCCGTACACCCCCGAAGCGCTCCAGCGGCTGACCGAGGCGCTCCAGCTCTATCGCAGCATGGAGCAGCCATAAGAGCGCCGAACACAACCTCCGGTTACAGGACCTGCCAACGAAAGGCACAACGCCCAGGAATTATTGAGTGCTTGCCATAGCGCCGCTCGGACCTTTGCTGGGCACACAGGTGAGGTGCCCAGATGTGTGATCAGTCCGGTTCTCCCAGCGCAATCAGGTGCGCTGGATGCGTCAGATTGGGGACCGCGCCCTGGCGGCGCTGCCACGCGATCTGCCGCTGTTGGAGGCCCGCCCGCCCTGCTGTCTCGTGAAGAGACGCGCCAGGAGGGACGTGGACCAGCGGGAAGCATGCGCCTGACGCCGTAGAGTACGGACGCCTGGGCGCGCCTGTCGGCTGGGGTCAGCTGAGGCCGTAATCGGACGTTCTCATTGAACATGCTGGTCGCACAAGCTGCGCCACCGGCACGTTTAGCACTTGTCTGTAGGCGTTCTGGCTGGAAGCGTGGAACCGACCCAGACGCTCCCCTGGACTTTATCGCCCGCCAGCCGCTGAACCCTGACGATGGTCGATCTGGAGCCGACGAGAAGGCAGGCGGACTCATCGTACTGCGATACTTCTGGCATAGCCTCTGCGAACGTCATTTTGTGTCAGGACATGTCTCGGTGCTTGAGCGTGTCCGCAATGGGCGACAGCAAAGAGATGTCAGGTTCTGAGTGTACTGTGCAGAAAGGAGTGTGTTTGTATGGCGGATACCATGATGGGACCAGGACAGGAAACGAGTCAGCGGCGCGTGCCGGGCAGGGATGGCATCCAGACGAATAATGCCCTGGAATCGCATTGGACTAGAGCAGGTTCGGTGCTGGGGCCATTGGCCGAACAAGACACCAATGTCTTGCACGAGCGCAGTATGGCAACAGTGGCCGATCCTCTCCCGTTGGGTTTGGCCGGCTTCGCCAGCGCCACCTTCACGATCAGCAGTATCTATGCTGGCTGGTTCCTCTTCAGCCCAGGCGATCTGGCAGTAGCGATTGGCGTGGCCCTGGTCTTTGGCGGCATCGGGCAATTCCTGGCCGGCATGTGGGCCTTCGCGCGTGGCAATGTGCTGGCAGCCACCGCCTTCGGCACGTTTGGCTCGTTCAACATAGCCTTTTCCGTGTTTCTGCTGCTGCAACTGATCCACGTGATTCCAGCCGTTTCCAACCCCGGAAATCCGGCCTATGTGGCAGGGGTCTTTGTCCTGACGTTTGCACTCATCTCGTTGTACCTGGGCATTGCGGCGTTGGGGCAGAACCTCTGGGTGGCCGCCATTCTGTTCACCCTGGCGTTGACCTACTGTTTTGACGGGATCGCGTTCTTTGTATCCACATCGTGGGTAGGTATTGTGGGTGGCTATGCTGGCCTGGTCAGTTCTTCCCTGGCCTTCCTGCTCTCCGCCGCGATTGTGATCAACAGTTCGTTCCGGCGGGAAATCATTCCCACCTTTGAGGTCTCTCCCTCAAGCGGCGTGCAGATGGCGCCCAACACCCGGTAAATCGGGGATGGCTCGTTCGAGAGCGAAGAGGACCAGCAGCCCCGCCCGTCGCCCAGGGGCTGCTGGTCCTCTTGTTGTCTCCCACCTCACGAACACGCGAGACCAGATTCCCGCTCTCATCGGCCACCGCTCTATTCATCGGTTGGCCTATTTCCTGCGCCCTTTTCTCGTTTAGTTTCCCTCACGCCTGATCTTGTCTAGCCAGGCGCGCATGTCCGGCTCATGTTCCTCGTGAAAATGGGCGAAGAAGACGGCGCCCGTCGGCGCGTCGGCTTCCATCCACCCGAAGCGTTGGGGGTCCAGCAGGGCTGCTTCAGGAAATGCGCTGAAGGTGTCTATGAGCTGCTGAAAGACGGCGCGCGACTCCTGGAGTACGTCGGAGAGTGGGCGGTCTCGGTTGGCTGCGTAAATCCAGGCGTTGATCTCGTCGTCCGTCTGCAAGTGCGGCGGCCAGGGCGGCGCAAACGATGATTCATGGCGCAGGACCGCCTGAAAGCGCGCTACCGTCCGGCGGCGCCAGACGGTCAGGTGCGCCACGATGTCCTTGATCGACCACTCCCCGGCAACGCCCGGCTGGGTCATGTGCGCTTCGCCAATGTCGTCCAGAAGCGATTCCCATCGGGCATTTTCGTCCTTGAGTTCATCGAGGAGTTGCGCTTTGTTGACGCTGACCATCGTACCCTCCAATGCTATCGGATCAAGTGGTGCTGCGTCAGCGGCGCAGCATCTCCTAGCCAACCGTCTCTTCAGCCGATTTGGCCGCGACCAGCGCCTGACTGCTCTTATCTTCTGGTGGTGAGAACTGGTCGGGGTGCGTGTGGCGCCATTCGGCCCAGACCGCGATGAGAACGGCTTGAAG
This sequence comes from Ktedonobacterales bacterium, assembly GCA_046704085.1. Taxonomy (GTDB): domain Bacteria; phylum Chloroflexota; class Ktedonobacteria; order Ktedonobacterales; family DATBGS01; genus DATBHW01. The sequence goes on from JBJKSJ010000027.1 coordinate 5,191, forward strand.
CAGCCCGGCGACGGGGGCGGCAAAGATGGCCCCCCAGATGCCGAAAAGTTCGGTGCCGACCACCAGGGCCACGATGGCGAGGAAAGGATGCAGCCCCACTACGCGCCCGATGACGCGCGGGCCAACCACATCGCCCTCCAGGATATGGACGACGACAAAATAGCCCAGCACCAGCAGGCCGATAATCCAGCCTCTGGTTGGGAGCGCGATCAAGACACAGGTGCCCCCAGAAACGAGCGTGCCCAGAATGGGCACGAACTCGAAGAGGGCAGCCATCACGCCGAGCAGCAAGGCATAGGGCAAGCCAAAGAGCGCCATGCCGCCACCAACCAGTATTCCAATGAACGCGGCCATGAAGACCTCGCCCCGAATGTAGCCGCCGACTGTGTGGGCCATCGTGTCGAGAAAGAAGCGCGTCCGCGAACGCTGGCTGTTGGGGGTCGCCGTGCGCAGCCAGGCGACGGCGCGCGGCCCAGCGATGACCAGATAGATGCTCATCACGATCACCAGCACGAGGTCTACCACTATCGCCGCCAGGCTGGTAAGGATGGGCAGCGCCTGTGTGGCGATAGTGCCCGCGCTGGATTCCGCCCAGTTGATGACCTGCTGCCGGGCCTGATTGAATTGATCGCTGGTGACGCCTAGCGGTTGCAAGAGTCGGGCAATGGTTGAAGGCTGGTCGGGGGTACTTGGTTTGAGCAGATCGGGCAGGTTCTTGGCAAAGGTCGTGATCTGGTCAATGGTCGTCCTGAAGATCAGATACCCCATGGCGCCGATCAAGCCCAGGGCCAGCACGTAGACGAGAAAGATCGCCACCGGGCGAGGAATCCAGCGCCCCAGGAAGCCGACGGCTGGGGTGAGCGCGTAGGCCAGCACCCCGGCCAGGCTGATGAGCAGCAAGGAGTTAATCACATGCGACAGCAGCCAGAGGATGACTAAGAGCAGGCCAAGCCAGATCAAGATAGCCAATCCCCGATCACGGGCGTTAATCCAGGGCTGCATAGTGGTCTCTTCTCCTTTCTGGCACGGCGTCCCTACGCCATGCCAGGTCGCTCATCGAGAGCGGCTGCCTGCCAAAAGGTGAGTTTGCGTACGATCGTATCCAGGGTATCATGTAACGTACGGTTCTGGCAAGCCGCAGGTTCTATCTAATCGCCTGCGCACTTGCAACTGGCTGCAATCGGTGCTATCATTCAGTCGAAATAAGCAAAATAGCGAAAGCGCGACGAACAGGAACATCGGCGCCCATGCAGAGACCGTTCCAGAGAGCGGGGATTGGTGGAACCTCGCGCGATCTCCGGCGCCCATTCACCTGGGAGCTGCATAGCTGAACCCGGAAATATCCGGCGGTAGGCTCCGCTGGGCACTCTCGCCATTATCCGAGAGGCAGATACGCCAATGGGCACTCTGTTGAGGCGCGCCCGGCGTCGTCTGAATGAGGTGAGCGGCCCTGCGCCGCTAACATGGGTGGTCCCGCGAGTTCAACCCCTCGTCCCAGAATAGGATGAGGGTTTTTTGCGTGTATTGCAATCGCCAGAGAGAGGAAGGGTTGTATGAGCGAGATCATGCAACAATTGGAGCAACTGCGCCAGGACGCGCAAACTGGCCTGGCGCTGGCCCAGACCAGCGAGGCGACTAGAGACTGGCACGCCGAGTATCTGGGCCGCAAGGGCCGCCTGACGGGCATCCTGCGCAGCCTGGGCGGCCTGCCCGCCGAAGAGCGTGCCCAGGTGGGTAAGGCAGCCAACGAGGTCAAGCTGGCCCTGGAGGCGGCGCTGGAAGAACGCCAGGCAGCGATTGCCAGAGCTGAGATGGAGGCCGCGCAGCGCGCCGAGGCGGTGGATGTCACCCTGCCGGGCCGCAGGCCAACGATAGGCAAGCTGCACCCCATCACCATGACATTGCGCGAGATCTACGCCATTTTTGGGGCGATGGGCTTCCAGGTCTACGACGCGCCGGAAGTGGAGACGGACGATCTGAACTTCCAGCAGCTCAATATCCCGCCCGGCCATCCAGCGCGCGATATGTGGGATACCTTCTATACGACCAACCCGGAGGTGATCTTGCGCACGCATACCAGCCCCGGCCAGATTCGCGCCATGCGCGAGTATGCCCCAGAGCCGATCAGAGTCATGCTGCCCGGCAAGGTCTATCGCTATGAGCAGGTGACGGCGCGTTCGGAATCCATGTTCTATCAGGTCGAAGGGCTGGCGGTTGGCAGGCATATCACCTTCACCGACCTGAAGGGCGTCTTCGTCAGTCTTGCCAATCAGATCTATGGGCCGGGCCGTCAACTACGCTTCCGCAAGAGCTACTTTCCGTTCACGGAGCCGAGCGTGGAGGTGGATGTCGATTGCGTCATGTGTAAAGGCGCGGGCTGCCCCATCTGCAAGTATACTGGCTGGCTGGAGATTTCCGGCGGGGGCATGGTGCATCCCATCGTGCTGCAAAATGGTGGCTACGACCCGGCAGAGTTCACCGGCTTTGCCTTCGGCATGGGGCCAGATCGCGTCACCATGCTTAAGCACGGCATCGATGACATTCGCTACTTCTACTCAAATGATGTGCGTTTCCTGGAACGCATTGGCTGATTGGAGGCGAGGAAAATGTTCGTTCCGCTCTCATGGCTGAAAGAGTATGTTGATCTCGTCGTGTCCACCCAGGCGCTGGCTGACCGTATCACGCTGGCTGGGATGGAAGTGGAGGGGATTGAGCGCATCGGCGACTGGTGGGATGCTGAGAAGATCATCGTAGGCCAGATTGTCGCGGTGAAGAAGCATCCCAATGCGGACCGGCTGACGCTGGTGGACGTGAAGTATGGGAACCGGGAACCAGAACAGGTGGTGACGGGCGCGCCGAACCTGTTCCAGTATAAAGATACCCCGCCGGGTGAGCTGCCGGTGCTGAAAGCGCCCTTCGCCCGCGTCGGCGCGGTGCTGCTAGACGCCTACAGCGACGAGCAGCCTCGTCCCAAGAAAGAACTCAAGCCCTCGAAAATACGCGGCGTCTGGTCTAATGGCATGGTCTGCTCGGAGCGCGAACTGGGGCTGAGCGAGGAACACGAAGGCATCTTGCTGCTGCCGGAGGACGCGCCAGTGGGCGTGCCGCTGCGCGAGTACCTGGGCGACGTAGTACTGGAACTGGGCTTGACGCCAGATATGGCCCGCTGCCTGAGCATGATTGGCGTGGCCCGCGAGGTGGCCGCCTTGACCGATGCGCCGCTGCATCTGCCGCCGGATGAGGTCCATCCCAGCGGCGATGGCGCGGCGGACGATTACGTCGCAGTGGAGATTGCCGCGCCCGACCTCTGCAACCGCTACACCGCCATGATCATCAAGAACGTGCAGATCGGCGAGTCGCCCAGATGGATGCAGGACCGGCTGCGCAAGGCAGGCATGCGCCCGATCAATAACGTGGTGGACATTTCCAACTATGTGATGCTGGAATGGGGCCAGCCGCTGCACGCCTTCGATTACGACCTGCTGGCGCAGCGCGCGGCAAAGAGCGGGCAGTCCCGACCAACGGTGATCGTCCGCGCGGCCTGGCCCGGCGAGAAGCTGGTCACGCTGGACGGCGTGGAGCGCGAACTGGACGAGTCGATGCTGCTCATCACCGATACCGCCGGTCCGATTGCCATTGCCGGCGTGATGGGCGGCGGTGAAACCGAGGTCAGCGCGGAGACGAGTACCGTCTTGCTGGAGTCGGCCACGTTCGAGGGCATCAATAACCGGCGCACGTCGCAGAAGCTCAAGCTGCACAGCGAGGCCAGCCAGCGCTTCACACGCGGCGTGCCCGCCAGCCTGAACCCCATCGCCGCGCGGCGGGCAGCAGAATTGATGCGCCTCTACGCGGGCGGCCAGGTTGTGCCAGGGATGGTCGATGCCTATCCGGTGCCGCAGCCGCAGCCGGTGATTTACATTACTGCAAGCGAGGTGCAGCGTCAACTGGGCATGGCGGTCAGCCTGGAGCAGATTGGCGTGGCCCTTCAGAAGCTCGACTGCGCCGTTGAGCCAGCCCAGGATGTAGCGGAGGATGCGCCCGTCAAAGCGACCTTTGGCTTGCATCGAGAGCCAGGCGAGCCGCTGCTGCGAGTCCAGTCGCCCTGGTATCGGCTGGACCTCCAGATTCCCGCCGATCTGACCGAAGAGGTGGCTCGCGTGATCGGCTATGAGCGCATCGAGGCCACGCTGATGGCCGATGTGCTGCCGCCGCAGCGCCATAATCTGACGCTGGAGACCGAGGAGAAGATTCGAGACCTTCTGGTCGGCTGTGGTTTGCAGGAGACGATCAACTATGCCCTGACGACGCCAGAGCAGCATGACAAATTGACCCCCGGTCAATTAGAAGCGGGGGAGCAGAATACGCCTTTCATCACGCTGGAAAATCCGCTCACGGTGCGGCGGCGGGTGATGCGCCGCTCGCTGCTGGTCAGCGCGCTGGAGAACCTGGAGTACAACAGTCGCTACACCACACGTCTGGCGACGTTTGAGGTGGGCCGCGTCTACCTGCCGGAGCAGGGCGATGGCGTCTTGCCGCTGGAGGACCGGCGCGTGAGCATCCTGCTGACGGGGCCACGCCGCGAAGTTGGCTTCCATCCCGACCCGGCGGGCGCGGAGAACTTCGATTTCTTCGACCTCAAGGGCATCGTGGAGGTCTTGCTGGCGCGCATGGGCGTGCCCGCGCACGAGATCGAGTTCGCGCCCCGGCCCGACAGCCTGCCCTTCGGCCCCAACTGCGCCGAACTGCTCATCCGGGGCAAGAGCGAGGGCATGCTGGGCATGCTCCATCCCCTGGTGCGCGAGGCATTCGATCTGCCCGCGATCCCTATCTGCCTGGCAGAACTACGCATCGAGCCGCTGATCAGGCCGAGTTGGAGCCTGGAGGTAATGGCGCCGATCAGTGCCTATCCGCCAGTCGTGGAAGACCTGGCCTTTGTCGTCGCCGAGTCGGTCACGGCGCGCCAGGTGGCCGAAGCCATGCGCGCGGCGGGCGGCGCGCTGCTGACAGAGATTGAACTCTTCGATCTGTATCGCGGTCAACCCATTCCAGCGGGTCAGAAATCGCTAGCCTATAAGCTGACCTATCAGAGCCTGGAAAAGAGCCTGACCGATGAGGAGGTTGCCGCCGTGCGCAGCCGCATCATCCGGCAGGTTGCTGAATTCGTCGGCGGCACGCTGCGCGCCTGAGCGCCCCTGCCGCGCCGTCCGGCTCGCCCTGAAGTCGCACCTTACGGCAGCCGGACGTTCCCCGGCACGGAGGCCGGGGCTACAGGTAACGGCCTGCTTCCTGTACCCCCGGCGTCTCGCCGGGCCGTTCTGGGGCGAGGTGCGGCACACGCTGTTAAGCCCGCCAAAAACGGTCATGGATGCAGGCTGGCAGGGGTGGGCTGCCTGCGCTCTGTCTGGCGCTCGTTGGAATGCAGACGCCGCCCCGCGAGGGAGGAGGGCGGCGTTTGAGCAAGACACGCGGGCAGCGGCGCCTGATCTCAAGTATAAGCGGGCGCGGGTAAAATACAGGGCTTTTTGACGCCGAAAGCGTCCTCAAGGAGCAAAAAGTCACTGTCTCCAAAAATTGGCTCATCAACCCCTTGACAAACGGCGCTGAGATCAGTATACTTGCCTGTAACCGATACCGAAACCGATACCGCAACCGATGCCGATAACGATCACGTAACCGCTCTCAGCCAGTTCCTGACGATTTCACCGGAGACAGGCAGCAGCGTAGACGCACCGAGGCGCCTGCAAGAGAGGGGACAAGATGGCCGGAAAGCTCACCATCCAGGATATTGCACGACTCGCGGGTGTCTCTAAGGCTACCGTCTCGCGTGTTCTCAATCACAAGCCCGATGTCGATCCAGAGACGCGCGAGCGCATCTTGCGGATCATGGATGAGCAAGGTTTTGTTCCCAGCATTACGGCTGCCGGACTGGCCGGTGGGCGGCCTCGCATGGTCGGCGTCCTCGTTCCCTCGCTGATCTGGGACTTTATCCCTGAGATTGTCCAGGGCGTCGCTGAGGTCGTGCAGCAGAGTTCCTATGAACTCATCCTCTACAGCATCGCGCTCAACCATCACCGCGACGCGGCGCTTGATCGCATCCTTGACGCGCACCTCACCGCCGGGCTGGTGGCGATCACCCCTGGCGTCTCTTCGTCGCGCCTCACCCAATTGCACGACCAGGGCTTCCCGGTCGTGATGATCGACGACCAGAACTTGCCGACCAGCGCGCCCTGGGTGGGCGCCGATAACCGCAGTGGCGCTTACGCGGCCACTCGTCATCTGCTCAGCCTGGGCCACCGCCGCATCGCGCATATCCAGGGACCGCCGAATTATCAATGTTCGCAGGAACGCTATCAAGGGTACTGCCAGGCGTTGATCGAAGCGGGCCTGACACCTGATCCGGCCCTCGTCGTCCAGGGAGATTTCGAGCCGCCCAGTGGGTTCGACTGCGCCCGCATTCTCTTCTCAAGAGATGAAAAACCCACCGCCATTTTCGCGGCGAACGATAATATGGCCTGGGGCGTTCTGGAGGTGGCTGAGGAATACGGCCTCCGCGTGCCAGACAACGTAGCCATTGTTGGCTTCGATGATACGCCCCCATCTTCGCATAAACGGCCTCCACTCACGACGGTGCGCCAGCCCTTCCACGAGATGGGCCAGCGCGCGGCTGAGTTGCTCCTGGGCCTGTTGGAATCACCCCGTCATCTTCCTCTCTATCCAGGCACAACCCCTTTCCTTAAATCTTCTCTACTCTCTTCGGCCTATAACGAGCCTATGCGCATTCTCTTGGAAACCAATCTGGTTGTCCGCGAATCCTGCGGCGCGCAGCAATTGATGACGCCGCTGCCCAAGGTGTGAGGTCGCTGGCGCGTAATGCCATTCAGGGAGGCAGCACCACGCGCCACGATTCATAGATTGCGACCATTGTGATCTCATCTCTCCTGAGAGCGTTGTGCGGCCTGTATTCTTCAGAAGGGGGGGATACGCACGAACCACTGACACGCGCATTAGCAACCTGGCGACATAGGTGCCCCGTGAATCAGTGATTGATTCATCTTATCCATTGTGAGGAGGACTCCACTATGAGGTCTTGGTATCGTCACGGGATGGCGATCATGGGTGCGCTCATCATTCTGAGCGTAGTTCTGGTTGGCTGTGGCACCCCCAGTGCAAACAACAGCAGCAGCCAGTATGGCGGGACAGTAACCGACGCTCCATCACCCTATGGCCCCTTTACGAAGAACTTTAACCCGTTCCTTCCCAACAGCTACCGCCGGGGCACGGGGGGCGACATCTATGAAACCCTGCTCTCCATAAACCGGCTGAGTGGTAAGGTCAGCCCCTGGCTGTCGTCAACCTATACCTGGAGCAGCGATGCTACCAGCATCACCTTCAATCTGCGCACGGACGTCAAATGGACGGATGGACAGGACTTCACCAGCGGTGATGTGGCCTTCACGCTGAATCTGCTCCATCAATATCCCGCGCTGGATGGTGGCGGCCTGTGGAAGTTTATCACCACCGTCGAGACGCCTGATGCGCATACGGTCACGGTGAACTTCAGCAAGCCCGCGGTGCCGCTCTTGTGGTATCTGGGCGGGCAAACCTACATTGTGCCGCAGCATATCTGGCAGAATGTAGCAGACCCGACCACTGAAACAAACCCCAATCCGGTGGGCACGGGACCATTCACCCTGGGATCTTTCAACGCCCAGGTGTATACGCTGAACAAGAACCCGCACTACTGGCAGTCTGGCAAGCCCTACATCGATGCGATCAGGTTTCCGGCCTACGATGCCAACGCCGCCGCTGACCTGCTCCTCTCGACAGGTTCGTTGGACTGGTCCGGTGTCTTTAGCTCTGATCTTCAGAAGACCTTTGTGAACCTTGACCCGGCTCACAACCACTACTGGTTCCCACCGGACAACGTGGTCATGCTCTATCTGAACCTGGCAAAGCCGCCGTTCAATAATCTGGCTGTGCGCCAGGCGATCAGCGAGGCCATTGATCGTAGCGCGATCTCCCAGCAAGCGGAGCTAGGCTACGAGCCAGTGGCTAGCCCGACTGCCCTGGTACTCCCTGCCAACCAGAGTTATCTGGACCCGCAGTATGCGAGCACCACCTTTGGCGCCGCCAGCGCGAGCCAGGCGGACTCCACCCTGGCGTCCGCAGGCTTCACCAAAGGCAGTGATGGCGTGTATGCGGATGCGAGCGGCCATAGCCTGACCTTCAACATGAACGTGGTCACGGGCTGGAGCGACTGGGTAACAGCCGTCCAGATCATGGCGTCGAACCTGAACGCGGCGGGCATGAAAGTGACCGTGAATGCCATTTCCTTCAACGATTACATCGCGGCGCTCTCCAATGGCACATTTGATACGGCGATCTCCTGGACAAACCCCGGCCCTACGCCGTATTATCTGTACCAATCACTGCTGGCGAGTAGCAACACGGCCCCGGTGGGACAGGCAGCAAACTCGAACTATGAGCGCTGGAGCGACCCTACTACCGATCAACTGCTGGCGCAGTACGCTGGCTCGCCCGATCAAAACACGGAGCAGCAGGCTATTCTCGGCCTTGAGAAGATCATGGTTGATCAATTGCCTGCCATTCCGATTATGGAGGGCGCGACCTGGTACGAGTACTCGACGGCGCGGTTTGTTGGTTGGCCCGATGCGAGCAACCCGTATACGAGTCCTGCCCCCTGGCAAGACCCGGACTCTGAACTCGTGGCTTTGACCATTCATAAACCCTAACCGACCCCATCTTCGCTCATCGGTTGTTGGTAGCTGGCTGGCCTGTTCTGTGTCCCCTTCCCAGACCGGCCAGCTACCGGCCACCACTTCCAAAAGGAGCCGCAGATGCGCTATCTCCTGCGCCGGATTGGCTTTTATCTGATGGCCCTCTGGGCTGCTGTGACGCTGAACTTTCTGATCCCCCGGCTGATGCCCGGCGACCCGGTACTCTTGCTGGTCGCCAAGCTTCAGGGCCGCCTGGACCCGCAGGCCATCAATGCGCTCCGCATTCAGTTTGGGCTGAATACCCATCAGACCCTGTTCACTCAATATCTGAACTATCTGGGTGATCTGATTCACGGGAACTTTGGCATCTCGATCAATTACTATCCCACTCCCGTCTCAGAGGTCATTGGCGCTGGCCTGGCGTGGACACTGGTGCTGGTGGGCACTGCCTCTATTATCAGTTTTATCCTGGGTACCATGCTGGGCGCGATTGCTGCCTGGAAACGCGGCTCCTGGTTCGATACCGTCTTCTCTCCCTTGCTGACTTTTTTTCAGGCGATCCCGTATTTCTGGCTGGCGCTGATTCTCCTGTATCTGCTGGCCTTCACGCTGAGGTGGTTTCCGCTCAGCTACGGCTATTCGATTGATTTGGAACCGGGGTTTAATCTGAACTTTATCCTGGATGCCGCCTATCACGCGGTTTTGCCGGCGTTCACCATTATACTGAGTTCGATGGCGGGCTGGATGTTGGGCATGCGCAACGCGATGCTCAATACGCTGGCTGAGGACTATGTGCTGATGGCTCAGGCCAAGGGTCTCCCAGAGCGCCGCGTGTTGATCACCTATGCCGCGCGCAATGCAATTTTGCCCAATATCACTGGCTTTGCTATCTCACTGGGCTTCGTCATCGGTGGGGCGCTGCTCACGGAGATTATTTTCTCGTATCCTGGCATCGGCTTTATTCTGCTTCAGGCGGTGCAGGCGGAAGATTACCCTCTGATGCAGGCGCTTTTCCTGATGATTGCCCTGATAGTACTGATTGCCAATTTCCTGGCCGACATCTTGTATGTTGTGCTTGATCCGCGTGTACGGCAGGAAGGATGAGCGACGATGGCAATAAAACAGAAGGGTGAGCAATCCTTCAGCGCGGCGAAACAGAACCCGGACGTGATGATGACAAGTCAGCCAGGAGCAGCGCCGATCAGGACGATCCCGGTCTTGAGCAAACTGAACAGCATTTCGGCGTTGCGCCCCTGGAAAATTCGTTTGGGCCTGGGCATTATCGGGTTCTTTGTGTTGGTGGCGATCTTTGGGCCGCTGATTGCCCGACAAGACCCGCAAGCCCTTAGCTACGATTCCCTGCTTCCGCCCTCAGGCGCGCACTGGCTGGGCACTACCCAGACCGGGCAGGATGTCTTTGCCCAACTGGTGGATGGCACCCGCCTGACGCTGCTCGTCGGCTTTGGGGTTGGCCTCATCGCAACGACACTTTCAGTGGTGATCGGCCTGACTGCTGGCTACTTTGGCGGCCTGATGGATGACGGGCTTTCGCTGCTGATGAATGTCTTTCTGGTGATTCCAGCGCTCCCGCTGGCGATTGTGATGGCAGGCTATCTCACGGTGCGCGGGCCAATATCGGTGGCGATTGTGCTGGTGATCACTGGCTGGGCGTGGGGCGCGCGGGTCTTGCGGGCGCAGACGCTCTCCATGCGCCAGCGCGATTTTGTCTCGGCAGCCCGCGCCAATGGCGAGAACACCTTCCATCTGATCTTTGCGGAGATTTTGCCCAATGAGATTGCCATTGTCTGCGCCAGCCTGATCTTCACGATCCTCTATGCCATTCTGGCTGAGGTCGGGCTAGAGTTTTTGGGTTTGGGCGATGTTACGGCCACGAGTTGGGGCAATATTCTCTTCTGGGCGACCAACGGCAACGCGCTGCTGCTGGGCGCCTGGTGGTGGTTTGTGCCAGTCGGGTTGTGCATCGCGATTCTGGGCGCTGGCCTGGCTTTTATCAACTTTGGCATCGACGAGATCACCAACCCGCGCTTGCGCGATGCCAGCAAATAAGGCGAGAAGGGGACAGCAATGGAAAGAGACACGGTGCTGGAGGTCCAGCACGTCAGCGTCGATTATGCCAGCGCCACAGGAAAGGTGCATGCCGTCGATGATGTCAGCTTCAGCCTGGCGCGTGGGCAAATCTTTGGCCTGGCGGGCGAGAGC